>NZ_JBHLWN010000067.1:0-143121 GCF_042432825.1 Paenibacillus chartarius
TTGTACAAAATGAAAAGAGGCTGCCCTCAGTCATCTACGATGACTTTTGGGACAGCCTCATTGTATTCTTCCTAACCGCCTATCGGCCCCCGTGCACTTTCGGCGAACTTGTCCGCCCGGTACCCTACCCTACTACAACAATTCTACGTTGATAGTCTCCCAAGGACCGCGCACGTTTCGGTTCGCAACTACGATACTATTTCCTCCGTTTTCGAAGCACACATATTGTCCATTGTGCGCCTGCAGGGATATGCGGTTATTTCCCAATTGCTCCAGCCGAAACAGCTCCCATGGTCCCAGCTCCGTTCGATCGGCGACCAAGATTTGCCCCCCGCCGCCTTCGGCCGTCACGTAAAAGCGTTGATCATGTGTTTTTAGAAACACAATAAAGTTCAACGGGTCATGAATGTACAACCAGAATGTTTCCCACGGTCCTCTCTGTGTTCGATTAGCAACAATAATGTTCCCGCCGCCGGACTCGTGGGTCATATAATATTTGGAATCCCATGTTTTAAATGCAATTTGCAAAGGCATATCCATTCCCTCCATTTTGCATGAATTCCCATCACAGCATGACCGGTGCGTTCATCAAGGCTGCATTCTTATTTTGAGAAGCAGGCAGCATAGCTCATTGATATCAACAAGGCTATCATGAAAGCCTGCGTACCCTTGCGGATTGTAGGCTTTTGAAACTAATGTGTAATAGTCAAGCTTGCAATGATGAGAGAGGACCCAGTATAGCGGCGAAACAAACGTTTCAGCAAATAGTTCTATGACCTTTGTTCCGGGCTGGGCGAAAGTCAAGTTGGCCAATCCGGCACCATGGGGAGCGACAATCATCTCCGCCGAAGCGAATAACTGAATTTGCTCCTTCAATGTAAGCGCCCCCAGTGTGTAAACCTCAAAACCAAACCGCTGCAATACACCGATCACCTCATGCTCGTTGGCTATTCTGCGATACGCTGCATCCCCCCTGCTAATATAAATAGATTTGGAGCGCCGAAAATCCTTGGATGCGTACGGCAGCAGCTTCTTGCGAAGAAAATCGACTGTCCATTCGGAATACCCCACACGGTTCGGAAGAGAAGGAATCGCTAGTTGAGAAGCGGACCAATAGAATTGGTCGTCTGTATACACGACCTTCGACTCTTCGATTTTCAACAGCCTTAATACTTCGTCTAAAAAACGATGTTTCGTGCCGTTAAGAATATATTGATCGACACGAACTCCGCTTTTTCTAAGCAGCTCAAACCTGGCGATAATATCGTACAGCCAATGGAAATAATTTTGCGGGTCCCAGCAAGTGATAACCGCTGCCGTTCCATGAAAGCGGTCCATCTGCAGCGGTGTCCATGCATGAAACACTTCGTGCTGTCTAGGGTCAAAGTCATGATAAGTCGAAGCATCGTAAAGAAGGTGCACATTAGGCGTTAATACGGCCCCGCTTCTCCCCCACACCCTCCCCTCTGCGACGATGGATACGAAGGGGTTAGGCTCCCTATATGCCATCTCGGTAAAAACGGGCTGATACAGGCCTTTAGAAGGCGATAAGCGGCAATGCGCTGCAAGATTCAAATCCATCGTCATATTTTCAGGATATTTGCTTCGAGAACTATGGACCCATTCTTGAACGGTACAATATCCGAGCGGCCTGCTCATGTCGAACCTCCCTTCGGCAATTTCTTGCCATCCTCTTTTTCTATCGAGAGATAATAGACATTGTATTCAAGCTTCGCTTTATTGGATTAGACTGCTCTCCTTGATAGATTTGTAGAATCGCTAGAAATAAAAAAGACGGGCTTGTCCATAGAGAGATGTTACTTACCCATTTTGCCGTCCATTGGGCATTTTGCCGCTCCTGCCCCGGGTCATTCGCATAAACTGCATGTAAAATTCCGAAGACGGAGGTTGAGCATGCAAACCAAACGAACGCGGGGAAAACAAGCTTCCAATACTAGAAGAAACAAACAAGTGAAATCCATCAAGAAGCGCACCAAACCAACCGGGGGCCGCCGAAAAAAAACGAAACGCCGGAACCCGCTGCGCCAAACGAGGTCTCTGAAGCTGAAGAAAAAAAAGAAAAAGGCGGCTAGGCGAAGAAGAAAGGCTTCTTCTCCGCAGCCCGCCGTTCTTATCGAACCGGGGCGTCCCGTTCGATACGCCGATACGGCGCCGTATGTCAGCGAATGGATCCACAATGGAAACAAGGACTGTTATTTTACAATCCTGTATCCCGACCAGTCCCGGTATTTCGCGACCGCCAAAGCGATCCACGCTCCCGAGTTTCATGAAACCAACCAAGTTTGGGGCCACAGCTTTGCCGCCGTTATTCCCCAAGGAAGAATGTGGGGGCCGCATGGGCATGTGATCACAGCGGACAACACCCTGTTATCGGATGTTTCTCTCGACTTTCCAACAGGCAAAAATCCGGAGTTTCATCCCGCGATGACGAATTGGGAGCCATATCCCCTTATGGATACGTCCGGGACCGTCGCCGCTTTGGCCTTCTGTACCGCAGACAATTACTGGCACTGGCTGTACGACGTGCTTACCCGCATTCATCTGCTGAGAGTGGCCGGTATTCATGTCGACAAGTACGCCGTTAATTTGTCAAGCTCGCGTCCCTTCCAACTAGCAACCTTATATATGTTGGGCATACAACCGGAGCAAATCATTCTCGCCCACCCGCAATTTCACCTTCGAGCAGAGAAGCTGGCCGTAGCATCGGCGCAAGAGAATCAAAACTACCCGCAATGGACAATAGATTGGCTGCGCGAGGAATTGCTGTATAAGCAAAATCTCCACACCAATATCGGTGCCGGCAATGAGCGCATATACATCAGTCGCGGCAACCAACCGCGAAGGCGAATTGAGAACGAACAAGAAATCATGGATCTGCTGTCTGCTTACGGCTTCCGCATCTGCGCTCTCGAGGACATCCCGGTCGAGCAGCAAATTCAGCTTTTCCATTCGGCGCAGGTGATTGTTGCTCCTCACGGTGCGGGGCTTGCCAATCTGACATTTTGCCGGCCTCAGACCAGGGTGTTGGAGCTATTCGGGGAAAACTTTAAACCCAATTTATATTGGAAGCTTAGCAATATGGGAGGACTGGACTACTATCACCTGATCTGCCGTAGCGTCGGCCCCTCGGACACGGGCTATGTCGGCGACGAGAACATTTATGTCGACCGCAACCATCTGGAGCAATCGCTGCAATTCATGGGACTGTGATGACGATTAGACTGTCTAGGCAACACCTAGCCAGTCTATTATTTTTCCCGCTCCAATACACTTGCAAAATAATCGATGGTGTGCTGCAATCCTTCTGCGATCTTTACGCTAGGCTGCCAGTTCAACATGGCGGCGGCAAGACCGATATCCGGCCTTCTTCTGACGGGGTCGTCGGCAGGCAGCGGACGGTGAACGATCTTTGACCGGCTATTCGTCAACCGGATTATCCGTTCAGCAAGCTCTTTGACGGTATATTCCTCGGGATTCCCTAAATTTACGGGGCCGACAAACGAATTCGAGCTGTTCATCATCCGAACGATTCCTTCAATTAAGTCGGTGACATAACAGAAAGACCGGGTTTGGCTTCCATCGCCATACAGCGTAATGTCGTCGCCGCTCAGCGCTTGCACAATAAAGTTGCTGACCACCCTGCCGTCATCCTTATTCATTCGGGGACCATACGTATTGAATATGCGAACGACTTTGACTGGGACTTGATACATACGGTTGTATTCGTAAAACAACGTCTCGGCCGCTCGTTTTCCCTCATCATAGCATGCACGCGGTCCAACTACGTTCACATTCCCGTTGTAGCTTTCCGTCTGGGGATGAACCGCCGGATCTCCATACACTTCGCTTGTCGAGGCGAATAAGATTCGCGCGGATCGCGCTCGTGCTAACTCCAGCATGTTCAAGCTTCCCAGCAGCGACGTCTTCAACGTCATCACCGGGTCTTTCTGATAATGCTTGGGCGATGCCGGACATGCCAGATGATAAATTTGGTCGGCGTCCAAATCGATCGGAACGCTGACATCGTGCTGGATAAACGTAAAGTTAGGATGACCGGTCAATCCTTTGAGGTTATCGACCGTTCCGGTATATAAATTGTCCAAAGCGATAACGTCATGACCGGACGCCAGCAGCCTCTCGCACAAAAACGAGCCCAGAAAGCCTGCGCCTCCCGTAACTACGATTTTCATTCGTGCTCCCATGACGCCTTCCTCCCTATGGAATAGTGATGAAAGCCCGCATTCTTCATCTGCACCGGGTCGAATACGTTTCGGCCGTCAAATACGACCGGCTTGTTCATTGACTTCTTGACAAGGTCCATATCCGCCTTGCGGTAAACGTCCCAATCCGTCACGAGCATCAGTGCATGCGCTCCTTGTACGGCTTCGTACGGATCATTGAAATATCGAATTCCGGGACGATCGCCGAATACTTGTTTGGCATGGGGAAGCGCAATAGGATCATGGATGGATACGGCGGCTCCCTCATTCAGCAAGCTCTTGATCAAATCTAGCGCCGGCGCTTCCCGAATGTCGTCGGTATCGGGCTTAAAGGCTACTCCCCATACGGTGATAGCTTTCCCTTCCAAGCTCCCGTGAAAATATTCGGCGACCTTAGCCAAAAATCGCTTTCGCTGTCTGCGATTGACTTCAACGGTTGCCTGCAGAATGGAGGAAGAAGCCTGGTACTCACGGGCGGTTGCCATTAAAGCCGCTACGTCCTTGGGGAAGCAAGAGCCCCCGTATCCTACACCCGCAGATAAAAAAAACGGGCCAATTCGATGATCGGATCCAATACCTAGACGCACCTTCTCGACGTCGGCCCCTGTCGCCTCGCAGAGCTCCGCGATTTCATTGATAAAGCTGATCCGCGACGCAAGCATGGCGTTAGCTGCGTATTTGGTCATCTCCGATGATCTCAAATCCATAACAATCAGCGAATGTCCCTTCTTCGTCAAAGGCTCATAGATTTGTTCCATGACCCGCGCTGCTTGTTGCGACTCGATACCTACCACGATGCGGTCCGGCTGCAGGAAATCTTCGATCGCTTTACCTTCTCTCAAAAATTCGGGGTTGGATACGACATCCGCAAGCTTCCTGGATAAGCCCCTGCTTTCAAGCTTAGCTTGGATTCGCTCCATAATAACTCGAGTCGTTCCGACCGGAACCGTCGATTTGGCGACAACGACCGTATAGCGGGTTATGAAATCGGCAATTTGATCCGCAGCTTGAAGAACAAAGCTCAGATCGGCCGTCCCGTCCGCTCCGGAAGGAGTACCGACGGCGATGAAGATGGCAGCCGCATCTTCTGCCATTTCGGCGATCGAGGATCTGAACTGCAAGGTTCCCAGCGCACTATGCCGAGTAAGCAGAGGCTCAAGACCCGGCTCGTAAATAGGTGCTTGTCCGGACTGCAGAAGCTGGATCTTCGCAGTATTTTGGTCAATGCATGTGACTTCATGTCCCATTTCCGCCAAGCAAACGCCAGTAACCAGCCCGACATATCCTGTTCCTATTATGCCTATTTTCATTTCTACCCTCCTAACATAACGCTTGGAATACTATATGTTCCGCTGGCGTTTGGCGTAAGGGCTATTTTCCATCGCATATATCCGCCTGATTCTTCAAATTTGGACATATAGTAGGGTTCACTTCTCCCCTGTCTTCATAAGCTATCGCAGGAAACAGACTTTCGACAACTTGGCCCACAGAATTTAAGGAGGGATTATTGTTGATCATCACGACCGTGTCCAGCGCCGCCTATCTGAAGAAAGCCATGTTAATGGCTAAGTCGGCCAAAAGGCATATTCCCAATTGTAAAGTGATTGTCGGCTTGATCGAGGAAAGCATTCCGGAGGGCTGCGCTCAGCTGCCGTATATCGATGAAATCGTTTTGGGCAAGCATATTTGCCCGTATCCGAATTTTCACAAATTTATATTTCAGTACAACGCTTGGGAGGGAATCAATTCTTGCAAGGCGCAGCTATTAAAATACGCCTATCAAACCCACAGCTATGAGAATACGTTCGTTCATATGGATACCGACATGTATGTGTTCGGCAATTTTGATGAGCTGGAGGAAATCCTGAATCAATACAAGATCGTAGTTACTCCCCACTATTCGTATTCTCCCGAACCGTTTCGTCCTTCCGAATTGAAATTCTATCGCTACTACGGGGCGATCAACGGAGGCTTTATAGCCTTTAGGCGGGATTCCGCTGCAGAAAGCTTCATCGACTGGTGGACGCGCAGAGTTGAGAATTACGGGTATTTAAGCGATAAGGACGGTTTATTTTCGGATCAAACCTGGCTTCAATACGCTCCTGTTTTCTTTGATCAAGCTTTGGTGCTTCGTCATCCCGGCTACAATCTTGCACCTTGGAATTTATCCGAACGCAAGCTGTCCGTTCTGAACTATTTTCAGTATCTGACCAACAACCTCCCCGTAAGAGCGTTTCATATGTCCGGTATTAACTCTCACTTTATTGACTATGTCAACCAGCAGCCTGAAGAACAGCAGCAAATCGCGAACGAAATTCGGAATATGTATCTGTATGAGCTGCAATCGCTCGGGTATTCCCAGCTCGACGGAATCGAATGGTCTTATGAAAGGTATCATGACGGCTCCCACATCGACTACAAAGCCAGAGCAGCCCTGCGTGAGCGGTATTACCACGATCAGTCTATTGCGGACCCCTTCGCACTATCCAATGCCTTCTTTATTCCGGAAACGGACAATACCGAAGCTGCTGCAACCGTTACGAAGAGTAGAAATCAACGAATCCGCCGAAAAAAAAGAAGGCCGGTCGCGAAGCGCCTGAACAAAAATACGAAAAAGCTTCGGAAATCTATGGCTTCCAGATCTCTTCAAAGAGCCGGACGAAAGAAAGCTGTCTCCCTCGAGAGCAGAAGAACGGCAAGAAAGCGGACGCGTCTCAAGAGCCCGTTACGGAAACGAACCGGCAAAAAAGCATAACGCGCTGTGCAGCTGTCTTCGATATGTTCGTCCACTCTTCTACAATTCAACGCTCTTACAAAGCCTTGAAATATGAAAATAGACAAATACTAGGGTTCCCGTTTCCAAGCATGCACATAAACTGGTACAAACCAGCTTGAACCATACTACAACTGGAAAGGAGCTCACGCCGTGCGTTCAAATTCAACCATGAAAGTAGTCATCCTGGCAGGCGGCTACGGTACTAGACTAAGCGAAGAAACCTCCGTCAAGCCTAAGCCTATGGTGGAAATCGGCGGCAGACCGATTTTGTGGCATATCATGAAGCTGTACTCCCGATGGGGGTTTCAAGACTTTGTCATTTGTCTGGGTTATAAAGGGGATGTGATCAAGGAGTATTTCGAGAGGTATTATATCAACCAATCCGATGTTACCTTTGATTACAATGAACAGGACTGCAAAATCATCCACAACTATCATGGCGAGCCTTGGAAAGTAACGTTAGTATTCACAGGGGAAGACACGATGACCGGCGGACGCGTAAAAAGAATCGCACCGTATATCGGCAGCCAGCCATTCCTGTTGACATATGGTGACGGCCTGTCTGACGTCAATATAGGCGCGCTCGTCGACTACCATTTCTCTCACGGCAGGCTGGCTACCGTTACGACGGTGCAGCCATCCGGACGCTTCGGGTCCCTGCGTCTCGACGAACATGATGAAGTCGAAGAGTTCGTCGAGAAGCCTAAAGGGGACGGAGGCTGGATTAACGGCGGATTTTTCGTAATGAGTCCTGAGGTGTTCGAATTGATTGACGGGGATGAAACCGTTCTGGAGAAGGAGCCGTTAGAGCGCCTGGTGAACCTGCGGCAATTGATGGCGTTCCGTCATACCGGCTTCTGGCATCCGATGGATACATTGCGCGACAAAATGGTTCTGGAGAAGCTTTGGAGCAGTGGTAACGCTCCGTGGAAAACATGGTAGCTGCCATCAATTCCTCGTTCTGGTCCGGAAAACGGGTGTTGATTACCGGTCACACCGGCTTCAAGGGCTCTTGGCTCACCTTGTGGCTCCATGCGATGGGGGCCGTTGTCGCCGGTTATTCCCTGCCGCCGAATACGAAGCCTTCTATGTTTGAACTGTGCGGGCTGTCGGCGCTTGCAGCCAATTACTATGCCGACGTTAGAAATGCAGCCGCCCTGCAAGCCGCCATTGCCGAATTCCGTCCGGAAGTCATCGTTCACATGGCTGCCCAGCCGCTCGTCCGGGCGTCGTATGAACATCCTGTGAACACCTATGAAGTCAATGTCATGGGTACAGTCAACCTGTTCGAGGCGATCAGACTCGCGGTCATGAACGGAGTACCTGTCAAAGCCGTCTTGAACGTCACGACAGACAAAGTTTATGACAATAAGGAGTGGGCATGGGGATACAGGGAATTCGAGCCGCTAGGCGGCTACGACCCTTATGCGAGCAGCAAGGCCTGCTCCGAACTCGTCACTTCCTCTTATCGCAGTTCGTATTTTCACCCCGACCGCTATGAAGAACACGGGGTCGCGGTTGCTTCCGCCCGGGCCGGTAACGTCATCGGAGGCGGAGATTGGGCTAAGGACCGTCTCATTCCCGATTTGATCGACGCCTTTCACCGGGGCGAGACGATCACGCTCCGCAACCCCGATGCCATACGGCCGTGGCAGCACGTGATGGAGCCTTTGAGAGGCTATGTTATGCTGCTGCAGAAGCTTCTGACCGATGGACCGCGCTTCGCTTCTGCGTGGAATTTCGGCCCGGACGACGATGACGCCGTGAGTGTCCGGAGTGTGTTTGAACTGCTCGGCTCCCACTTGGGGATGGACGTTCGCTACGACACGCCTCCCGGCAATCAGCCCCATGAGCACCGGTTCCTAAAGCTCGATTGCTCCAAATCGAAAACAGAGCTGAATTGGAAGCCGATATGGAGCATCCGGACCGCTGTTGAGAAAATAGCCGACTGGGATAAAGCTTACCGGACAGGTATGGATATGAGAACCTTCACCTTGCGGCAAATCCGCCAATATATGCGTGATTGTAATGATTGAGACGATAGCGGTACGGCATGAGCGTGTGCAGCCTTTCCGCTTTGCGGACAAGAAGGTGGTCGTTACCGGTGTCAGCAGCTTTATCGGCTGCTATTTGGCTGCTCATTTCAGCCGGCTGGGTGCGGATGTAGTCGGTACTGTCAGCGATGAAGTCAGCAACTACACCGGTATTCGCAAAGAAAGACTTCAATTCGTCTTATCCTCCGGCGTCCGGCTGGAACGGCTTAATATTGAGGAATCCATCACCTTAAGCTCGTTTGTGCTGAAGGAGCAGCCTCGCCTGTGGCTCCAGCATGCGGGCTACGTCAGCGGCTACGAATCGGACGGCTATGATTTGAATACGGCAAACTCCATTAACGTATTGGCGCTGAAACCGTTATTTGAAGCACTGGCCGCCGCCGGTGCGGAGGGCATGATTTTGACGGGAACGATGTCGGAGTACGGCGATACAACTGCTGCCTGTCTCGAGGAGGACGCCTGCTGGCCGAATACCGCATACGGGCTGTCGAAGCTGGCAGCCACCCTGCGGGCCCGGCAGCTTGCCAGCCTTTACGGGATGAAGACACGGGTGGCGCGTATCTTTATTCCATTCGGCGTTTTGGATAGCCCCAGGAAGCTGCTCCCCAGCGCGCTGACCGCATTAATTGCGCAGCGTCCGCTAGATCTGACCGCGTGCGAGCAGCGCCGGGATTTCTGCTCCATCCAAGACATCGTCGAGGGCTACGAAGCGCTGGCTGCCGACCTGGAACGCGACGTCATGTTTGACATTATCAATTTGTGCGGCGGCAGCGCCTTATCGCTCAAAACGCTGCTGATGATGATGGCCGCCGAGCTGTCGGCCGACCCTTCCGTGCTGCGGTTCGGTGCGCTCCCGATGCGTCCGGGCGAATCGATGGTCAACTATGGCGCTAACGACAAGGCAAGGCGGCTGTTAGGCTGGGTGCCACGGGAATTAGAGTCTAGCCTAAAAACCTACGTCTCGGAATTTAGAAATAGATTACGACGTTAACAAAGATACCCTAGCGGACAATCGCCGCTAGGTCTTTGTTTTTAATAATCGAAACAGCGGCAGCCAACAATCCTGGACCGCCGCTATTTCTACACTTTCCATCATTAAATTTTAAAACGGTTAAGCAATGAAGAGCCTTCGGATCGTACGATGAGAACAGCGCCCCGCGAATCTTTGTGATAGAACGGATTTTCCCCGTATTTGTAATTTGGATATTCATTCAAGACCCGTTGGACGACGGCCTGCAGGTGTGGACTGTGTCTCAAATCATCGATTGCGATATAAGGGATGTTTAAACGCACGCAATTCACAATATCGCTGTATGCGGTAACCTCGTCGTGTCCGCCATCCACCCACGCGAATTCGATTCCTTGCTCGTGGAAGTGCGGCAGCGTTTGTTTGGAATCGCCTTGGTAGAATTTGATTTGCAGCTTATTTTGAATGCTGTTTAAATAATTCACACATTTTCCGGATTCAGGCTCCAGGCCAAACGTATACAGGGTTGCCGGCTTTGGTAGAATATGCGAAAGCAAATAGGCAAATAGCGCTTTATTCGTACCGGTTTCCAGTATTTTGGTTGGCTGCAAGCTCGCGATTATATAACGAAAAAATTCAATTTGCGCGGATGCCGTTTCCGCATCGGTGAACTCCAGGATGTTCCCTTCCGGGCTGGGATGCAGAGAAACTAGCGTTCTAAACGAATCTTGCGATCGTAAATATTCCCACAACAAATTTGACATGAGCAGCTTCCTCCTATAATCTGGATATTTAATCTTATGCCGGCCATTATGGTTAGCTACATGATACGAGACTATTTCTACGTATATAAAATCGCCTTTTCTTTTTGCTCTTTAAGAGAATAAAAAACCTAGTAATTCAGTTGGATTTTCGTGTATAATGTATCCATCCTTATTGACAGGAAGGCTGATCCTACTGTGATCCGACTGCAAGATCGCATTCCCGGGCGCAAGCACAAGGATGTGTTTGCGCTCATACATAAAAGAGGAGTTGTCTCGAAACAAGAACTGCTGGAGAGCGGCGATTGGACGGGCAGCACACTGACCCGAACCTTGGAGGAGCTGACGTCGGGGGGCTTGATCGAGGAGGCGGGCTTCGGCGAATCGACCGGCGGCAGAAGACCGATACTGTATCGCTCGAATCCCGAATACGGCTACGTGTTCGGTCTGGATATTTCGCGAATGCATTCCATGCTGGTGCTGTACGATATGCATCTGAATAAGCTGGATTCGCAGCGTTGGATGATGACGGATACGATGACCCCCGATGTATTCATCGAGCTCGTAGAGGGCAAGGCGGAAGCCATGCTCGCTTCCCGCGGAATCAGGCCGGACTCCGTCATCGGCATGGGTATCGGCGCAGTCGGCCCGCTTGACCGGGACAGCGGCACGATACTCGAGCCGCTCTACTTTCCCGCTCCGGGCTGGCGCAATGTGGAGATCGCACCCGAGCTGGAGGCCCGGCTGAGCATTCCGGTTAAGCTCGATAACGGTGCGAATACGGCTCTTCTCGGCGAGCAGTGGGCCTCACGAGAACAGCAGTATCAGCATGTGCTCTACATCCATGTCGGCGTCGGTCTCCGCTCCTCCGTCATGGTCGGCGGCAAGGTCGTTTATGGCGCCGTAGATATGGAGGGCGCGATCGGCCAAATGATCATCCAAGCGGACGGCCCGCGCATGAATGCCGAAGGCAACTACGGCTCGCTTGAGGCGTATGCCTCCATTCACGCACTGGAGCAGCATGCAATCCGTTCGATGAAATTGGGCCGGGAAAGCATATTGAGCTCACTCTGCGAAGATCCCGAGAAGCTGCAGTACTCCCACTTGCTTGAGGCGCTCGGCCGGCGCGACTCGCTGTCCATCGAGCTGTTTACGCAGGCGGCTTCTTATTTTGGCGTAGGACTTGCGAATTTGCTGAATATTTTACATCCGGAGAAGGTGATCCTCGGCGGTCCGCTGATTGCCTCCGACCCGCTCTTCTTTCAAACTTGCACGCGCATCGCAGTTCGGAATGCCTACTATTATCCGGCCTATCAAGTCATGTTCTCCCGCGGAGCACTCGGCGACGAGGCTCTCGTCACCGGAGCGGCGGCGATGATGATCGATGCGATGACGGTCTAGCATTCCAGCTTCAAGGAAAACCGGAGAATTGCCTCCGGTTTTTCTGCTTTGGCGGCGGCAGCTTTCCGCCGGAACTGTGCAAGGGGTGACCTCGTCTTTTTTCTGCGAGGGCTTGGCTTGGCGCAGATGCGGTTCGTTAACGGTTCGGGAGGGCCCTATTTTACCGCTATCGCCCTTTTCATTCAAAATAGAGGACTTTCGCGGCGCTATCGAATGTCAACTGATGAATTTGGGCTTGATTTTCCCTGATTGCTGGAACATAACTCCCTCAAAATCCGCTAAACTTGCAAGAGATCAAGTCTCGAGCCAAATAACGGTTTCGGAAACCGTTACGGCTCACAAGGTTTCCCGTATACCTACAGGAATCATTCAAACAGCTAGCTTGCCTGAATTTATTACTGCGAAATTGCAGACATTTGAAGGCAAAGCGTCCGTAGCCGTCCTTTCGCAGCAAAGGTGCCTGTATTTACTTATGCAGGCATTTACTCCCGATAGCCGATGAATGAGCAAAATGGCTTCACGTTCGCATGAATCCTCCGATTAAATGCGCCTTCAAACAAAGCCGATTCCGGCAAGAACGGAAAAATATGATAGGTTTATGTACAGAAAAGCCGCTTCTATCATTTCCTGGCTATGCAAGAACAAAAGCCCGAAAACGGTACGCTCCCGCTTCGGGCTTTGCCATTCATTTTACTTAACGGAGGAAGGATCGCCTCTTGCCTACCGGTGGTTTCCGCCGCGCTCCAGGCGGTTCTGCATCCGTTACATCAACTGTTCAGACGCTGCCTGCCGGCATCGGGAAGGCGGATCCGGAACTTCGTACCGACTCCGGCCTCGCTGTACACCTCGATTTTCCCGCGGTGATTCTCAATGATTTTATAACTCACCATCAATCCGAGCCCGGTTCCTTTTTCCTTCGTCGTATAGAACGGCTGTCCGATCTTGGCGATCTGCTCTTCCGGAATGCCGCACCCTTCGTCCTTGACCTCCGCGACGATCTCCGCGTTATCCCGGTCAATACAGACCGTAACCGTAATCGCACCGCCGTACTTCATCGCTTCAATCGCATTTTTAATCAAGTTGACGAAAACCTGCTTCACTTGATTCTCGTCGCACAGAACGAAGCCGGGCTCTTCCCCCAGCCTGCAATGAATCTCGATATTGCTCAGGATCGCCTGCGTTTCTAGCAGCTGGCTGACCCCCTTCAAGACGCCGCGCAGATCCATAACTTTCATCCGGCTCGGATTCGGTTTGGCGAGCATCAGCATTTCGCTCGTTATGGAGTCGATGCGCTCAATTTCCGATTTGATAATGGTAAAATACTCCGATTTGCTAGGAAGCTGCATCTCCGCCAATTGAACGAAGCCCTTAATTGCAGTGAGCGGGTTGCGAATTTCGTGGGCCAGCCCAGCAGCCATCTGGCCGACGGCTTTCATCTTGTCCGACTGCCGGAACAGCTCCTGCGTTTGCTTTCGTTCCGTGATGTCCCGAATCAGCACATGTACATACGTTTCTCCGTTCAGCAGAGCAGGTATAAAGACGGCCTCCACCTCAATAACGGTGCCGTCCATTCGGAACAATTGCAGCTCCGTAGGACCGTTAATTAATCCCTGCATCGCCCTCTGCACTCGTTCCTCCAGCAGCTTCGCACTCTCCTGGCAGCCGAACTGTGCCGGGGTACGGAACTCCAGACTATCCCCTTCATCCGTACCGAGCATCCGCAAGCAGGCGGCGTTGGCATACACACAGAGGGAGTTACGGAAAACCAGGAACGGTTCCGGCGAATGCTCCAACAGGTTCGCGAACGTTTCCTCACTTTCCCGGGCCTGCTTCCACAATTTATTATGTAGGGTCAAATCCTTCATGATTACCGCAAATTCCATGATCATCCCGGTATCCTCAAAGATCGGTACGACGGAAACACTGACATCGACCGGACTGCCGTCCTTCCGATACTTTACCGTCTCATAGCAGGTCACATCATGGCCTTGTCCAGCCATCTCCATAAGGCTTAGCAGGCTGCTGCCTAGCGTCTCCGTTTCAGACGGCAGACTTTGACCGATAACCTCCTCAGGCAGCCAACCGAACATGATCGAATACGTCTCGTTCATGTCCAGCACAATCCCGTTCCTGTCCAATAGCATGAAAGCATCCGATATCTTTTGGTGATAGGCCCGGACGAGCTGTTCCTCTCTCCCGGCAGCCGGCGCCGGCTGTACGGACGCCGGTTCGATCTCGATCAGGAAGCACGTCGGCTGTCCGGCATCGTCGCGTACTAGCGTCATCTTGAACGATATCCGGATCGGATGTCCGTCTTTGCACAGTAACACTTTATTCTGGGCATGATGGTTCAGCTTACGGCGCAAAGCTTGTTCGAATCGAAAGGTTGATTCGTCGGGATGGCCGCATTGCGGGATATCGTCACACCGGCGGTAGATGAGTTCTTTCCTGGTATAGCCGAACATTCGGCACAAGGCGTCACTGACATCGATCCAACGGCCAAGCAAATCTATCATACCAAGGGCTTTCGGGGCCTGTTGAAACAGAAGTCGGTGAAGCTGCTCTTCCTGAAACGGTTCCGGACCGACAAGCTGCATAAGAGGCGGACTCCTTTAGATGAAAATAAGGTTTACAAACTGCCCTGCCATCATAGCATAGCAAGTACTAGGAAGTTGTCGAACGAACGTGGCTGCAACTTACTTTTTTTCGACATCGACGCCGCCGTCACATTTTTTTCCTTTTGTTGTTATCCGCAACAACTTTTCACCCTTCTTGTGCGTCTAATATGACTGAGGTGAAGAACGTGAGCACGAGTGCCAATTTTGACTATTTGCAATATATTTCATCCACCGTTGACCAGAAGGTTGTAATTCGCGAATTAATGGGCGCGTACGGGGGCGACGTATGGAACTTCGCATTTGCCCTTGCCCGCAGCCCGGAGCATGCCGACGCCATCACGCAGGAAGCGTTCGTAAGAGCATACCGCGCGCTTCCGCTCTTCCGGGGAGAATCGTCCGTCAAGGCATGGCTGCTGGCCTTAACGCACAGCGCGGCCGGATCCGTGAAGACGTCGCTGCTGCAGAGGCTGCCTCTGCGGGGCAAATCCGGCGGGGCCGACGATCCGGATAACGACCGTATGAACGCTTCGTGGCGTACGGTAATGGAGCTTCCGGCGAAGCTTCGCGAAGTGCTGATCTTGTCGGCTCACCACCGATTGACAATCGCCGAAATCGCTTATGTGCTGGATATTTCGGAAGAAACCGCTAAATCGAGGCTGCATCAAGCAAGACTAAAGGCGATTGAAGCGAAAGGGGGATGACGGTCTTGGATCGATCCGAATTCGATCCGGAGCGTGATCTCCAGAAGGGTCCATATCCGCATAGGGGCTTCAACGATGAGTTGCAGAAGCGGATAGAAGAAAGCATCGAACGGAAATCGCGGTGGAAGCGGCTTCGGCTTTCGGCGGCTTTTACGACCTTCGCCGCCGTAGGAGCGTTCCTCCTGATCATGGATTGGAACGGCTGGCCGCAGCCACAAGCACAGACGGAGCTCTCCGTTACGACGGCTGCCGCCTCGCCCGCCGCGGACCCGGCTCCTGCTGAAGCGGGCAATTCCGTCTCCGACACGCAGATGCAATATCAATCGGGGCTGCTTATCGGGCTGCGCGCGGATTTCAAACGAAAGAGCGCCAAGCTCAACTCGGATCAGCTCCCGGATAGCTCCTATCGCACCCTTTTCATCGCTCCGGTGAACGGAAACTTGGAAGTCGCTGCAGAAGGCAAAGGCATATTGCTGCCTTACGGGCAAATGTTTTGGAAAATCGACGCCGTCAGTTCCTCCAGCGGCGGCAATATATACAACACTGTAATCGCCCATCCGGCGAATAAGCCGGTACTCGTACCCGAGCTGCAGCCGAGCGACGGACAACGCGTACAGCATACGGAGAAGCTCCTCTTTGTCGGCAATAAGTATGTATCGCTGGAACAAACCGAGACGGCGAAAAGCGGGAACAAAAAGCTGCAAACGTCACGAATTTGGGTGAAGGAGCTCCAGCAGGTGAACGGCCAACTGACGGCGGCCACCGCTGACCCTTCGAAGCGGAACTACGTCCCCTTCGCCGATTTGTTCGGCGGCTCCTCGACCGATTCGTCGCAGTGGGCAATATTGCGCCGGCCCGGCAGCTGGGTGCCTAATATTGCCGATTCGGTCTTTAACGGGGACAACGAGAGCTATATGCTGCGGCCGGTCTCCATGCCGCTGCCGGATGCGGTCGTATCGCACGACCAGCTATGCTGTGCATGGGCCGATATCGTGCGGGTGCAGCCGAGCGCAGTCGACGCCTTGTCGTCGCCGAAGAAAGACTTTTTGGCGGTCGTCACGCCGACGAATTTATTCTTCTATGAGACGCGGGGCGGCAAGCTGGGGACGACGCCGAAGGCTACCGTAAATTTGATCGAGAATGAAACGGTCATTATGGCGCAGTGGTCGACCGGAAATTATGTCGAAGAGTGGATTAAAGCAAGCCGCACCTATTTGAAGAAGTCTTCTTAAGCCGTTATCCATGCGGCTCCCAGGATGACAGCCAAAGCAAAGGGCTGCCCGTACCGGTCATCGTGACCGTCGGCAGCCCTTCTTTTTTCATTGTGTTAGAACACGCGGAACGTCTGCTCCTCCTGCAGCTCGTCATCGTTGCTGTTGCGCACCGTAACGGTCAGCTTCCAGCTGCCGCCGAACGGGACATACGGGCCTTGAGCCCGGTAGGTGTACCGCTGCAAGTCGCCGTAGGAGGCATCATTCCCGGTCTTCTCCACTTGCACGACCGGAATGCTGATCGGCGCAATCTCCTTGTTGTCCAAACTGGACAATTGCACGCGTACCTGCTTCGGATCCCCGGCTTCCTTGGGCAGCCACACGACGGCGGTAACCGTATTGTCCGCACCCGGTACATTCGGTGTAATGGTCGCTGTCACATGGAGCGGCGGCCCCATCTTGTGCCAATAAAACGGCTCGTTTTGCGGCTTAGGCGGCAAATACGTCAATACTCCGACGGCCAGCAAAATGGCGGCGATCAGCGACACTTCTGCGGTAAGCAGCCGCTTCACGCGCATCGGGTCATCGGTGCTTCTGATCCGGAATCGTAAGAAAGCGGCGACGATGACGACGGCGGCGACCAGAACGATTTTGGCGATGAGGGTGTAGCCCCATTCGGCATACAAAAGATACGACAGCTTCGGGACATAAAGCACGGTCGAGATGATGCCGGTGACGGTAAGCAGAACGATGGACATCAGCGCTGCCGGAGAGAAACGGCGCAGCAGTCCCATCGTCGTGCTGCGGTCGATGTTCAAGGAAGCGAGGACCGCCCACATCCCGCCTACCCAGACGGCGGCCCCGAGCAAATGGACGTAGTCGGCGACAATCGGCCAAGGCTGCGCCGATGCGGCGTTAGCGTGCCCGCTCAAGCTCTTGACCAGCAGCAGTGCGGCTGCCCAAGCGATATCGAGGTAGCGGCTGCGTCCGACGACGACTAAGCCGATGAGTCCCAGGGCAAATGATGCGACCCAGTTCAATCCGATCGAAGTCGAAGTAAAGAGCTGGACGACCTCGTCCCAGCCTCCTTCCCCGACGTAATCCGGGGCATGCGTAGCAATCAGGAAGAGCAGCGCGATGACATGGACGCGCAGCGTATTCGTCGTCCATGTGCGCCAGGACTGCCGGGACTCGCCCGCCGCGGCTTGCACCGCAGTCGGCGTGCCGGAGCTTGCCAGGTGTATCCAGAACGCCCAGCCTGCAGCGGCCAAGAGCGCCGCGAAATAAATTCCGCGCGACAGAAACTTGCCGGCCTTCTCCACACCGAAGCCATCGGAGAAGCCATGCGCATGTCCGCCGGATGCTGGATTCGAAGGCACCGTTATCGCTGCTTCAGGGCTTCCGGGGCCGATGGCAAGCGGATAGCTTCCGCTTACCGGATGCCCGTCGGCCGATATGACATGGTACGAGACGAGATAAGCCCCTTCAGGCAGCTTCGGCAAAGGAAGACTGACGCCGGTTTGATCCGCGGTCATCACAGCCGCCGCATTCGTTACGGAATCCCCGTCTTCGTTGTATACTTTAATGTAAAATAGCCCGGCATCCAATCTTTCGTTAAATGTCAGCGTAATGCTCGGCGGCGGTTCGGCCAGACGGGTGTTCGGCTCGGGTACGGCCGTGACGAGCGAGGCGTGCGCCGATACGCGAAGCGGTGCCGCAATGGCGAGCAGCGTCAGCAGCAGCACCGCAATCGGCAGCGTCCGCCGCCATAAAGAATGGTTCCTTCTCCATATGTAATAAATAGCGGTCACATCTCCTTAACTATGGTCCCGGCATCGGCACCCGCAGCATGAAGGTTCGAGTAAGCGATGCGCGGGCTCGCAAAGGGCGTTGCGGGTGCGCCGGAGCGAGTTGCGGCGATGAAAGCGATCGCCGTCGCCGGCGGCACCTGCAGCAGGCCGAGCGGCGCCCCGGTCAGCGCCTTCGGCGAAGATCGCCGGCTCTGAGGCGATCCAGCCCCAGCGTCAAATAACATCGGTTTAAGCCAGTTCGCACTAAGCATCATTCGGCCAGCCGCTTTCTACCGGCGTATCCATCCTCAGGGCTGTGATAATATTCGATCGTCGGTTCCCCCGCCTTCCAGCACAGCAGCACTTCCCGCCCTTCCAGCATAGCCGGAAAATCGATCAGCCCGATATCGATATCTTTAATCTGAATTCCCTTCTCAAAAAACTGCCGAATCGAGCTTTTCGCCTCAAATTGGAGAAACTCCAGCTCACATTCCAGCAGGAAAAACGGATCTTCTCCTTCCTGCCTGCTCAGCTCCCCGTAAGCATATTGCTCTTTGCGCAGCCTGAGCTCCGCATATCCGCGCTCAAACGCCCGCTTCGTTTCCTGCAGCTTGGCCAAATCCTCACGTACGAAAGGCAGCATGGCCCGAGCCTCTTCCAGCGTAAAATAACGCATCGTCACAAACCTCCAGTGAATCCGTCGTAATCGTGAACAATATTTTCCTGGCGGTCTCCACATATTACCTACTGACAGTTTACTATAAAAATCGTGACGAATCCAAAGTCGAACTATGCTACAATGGAACGAAATTCGTAAATAGGAGATGTTTGCCGTGCCAACAATCCCCTTCTCTATCGTCGACGTATTTGCCGAGCAGCGTTATGCGGGCAACCAGCTGGGTGTATTTCGCCGGGCAGCCGGCTTGACCACGGAACATATGCAGAGGATTGCCAAGGAGCTGAACTTCTCCGAGACAACGTTTATTTTATCGGACGAGCCGCGTGACGGGGGCTATGACGTTCGCATTTTCACACCGGAACGAGAAATCCCGTTCGCCGGTCATCCGACTCTTGGGACAGCCCACTATATCCGTAAAAATATTATCGGTCATGACGTCCCGGAGGTCATCCTGAACCTTGGCGTCGGCCCTATCCCGGTAAAGTGGGAAAACGACGGCGGCGGACTGGCCTGGATGACGCAGAAGCCGCCCGGTTTCGGCACGAGGTTCACTCGGGAAGAAATCGCATCGCTATTCGGCCTGGAACCGGCCCAGATTGACGAGCGCTTTCCTGTGCAGGAAGTGTCGACAGGACTTCCTTCGTTAATCGTACCGCTGAGGCAGGTTAGCGACGTGCAAGCATGCCGTGTCAACATTGAACGATATGCCGAATTTAGACCAAGGCTGCAGTCCGAAACGCTGCTCGTATTCGCTCCAGGCGCTTTGGAGCCCGGCAACGACCTGCACGCACGGGTCTTTGTGCCGTCGCTGGGCGTTCCCGAGGACCCGGCTACCGGCAGCGCGGCGGGCAACCTTGCCGGATATCTCGCTCGCCATCGCTATTTCGGCATCCCGGACGTGGACTTACGTATGGAGCAGGGCTATGCTCTGGGCAGGCCGTCTCTGCTGTATTTACGCAGCCGGGATGCGGATGACGGCCGCGTTCACGTACAAGTCGGCGGCAAAACCTTCGACATCGCTAACGGAGAATGGCCGGTCTAACCGGCTTTTTCATCGTTTTCTTAAACGAGCCTAGCTGCTTCGTACCGCCAAAATGATGCAGCCTATACCTCGTGACACGATAACGCCCTTTTGGACCTTGTTGTGCGGCGGCGGGGCCCCGGCTTCCCTTAACAACGCCCTTTTGGGCCTTGTTGTGCGGCGGAGGGCCCTCGGCTCACCTCAACAACGCCCTTTTGGGCCTTGTTGTGCGGGTGCGGGTCCCCGGCTCACCTCAACAACGCCCTTTTGGGCCTTGTTGTAGGGCGGCGGGCCCCCGGCTCACCTCAACAACGCCCTTTTGGGCCTTGTTGTGCGGCGGAGGGCCCCCGGCTCACCTCAACAACGCCCTTTTGGGCCTTGTTGTGCGGCGGCGGGCCCTCGGCTCACCTCAACAACGCCCTTTTGGGCCTTGTTGTAGGGCGGCGGGCCCCCGGCTCACCTCAACAACGCCCTTTTGGGCCTTGTTGTGCGGCGGCAGGCCCCCGGCTCACCTCAACAACGCCCTTTTGGGCCTTGTTGTGCGGCGGAGGGCCCCCGGCTACCCCTAACAACGCCCTTTTGGGCCTTGTTGTGCGGCGGAGGGCCCCCGGCTACCCCTAACAACGCCCTTTTGGGCCTTGTTGTGCGGTGGCGGGCCCCCGGCTTCCCCCTACAACGCCCTTTTGGGCCTTGTTGTGCGTCGGCAGGCCCCCGGCTCACCTCAACAACGCCCTTTTGGGCCTTGTTGTGCGTCGGCAGGCCCCCGGCTACCCCTAACAACGCCCTTTTGGGCCTTGTTGTGCGGCGGCGGGCCCTCGGCTCACCTCAACAACGCCCTTTTGGGCCTTGTTGTAGGGCGGCGGGACCCCGGCTTCCCCCTACAACGCCCTTTTGGGCCTTGTTGTAGGGCGGCGGGACCCCGGCTTCCCCTAACAACGCCCTTTTGGGCCTTTGTTGTAGGGCGGCGGGACCCCGGCTTCCCCCTACAGCGCCCTTTTGGGCCTTGTTGTGCGGCGGCAGGCCCCCGGCTCACCTCAACAACGCCCTTTTGGGCCTTGTTGTGCTGCACGAAAGTAGTGTGTAAGTGGTAGCATGTAGGTAGTATCCTGTAAGTGGTTGCGTGTAGGTAGTTGCGTGTAGGTAGTTGCGTGTAGGTAGTTGCGTGTAGGTAGTTGCGTGTAGGTAGTTGCGTGTAGGTAGTTGCGTGTAGGTAGTTGCGTGTAGGCGGCAAGCATCTAGGCTGTATCATGTAGGTGCTTGCATGTTGATGGTTGCATGTAGGTGCTTGCATGTAGGTGCTTGCATGTAGGTGGTTGCATGTTGGGGGTTGCGTATAGGTGGTGCCGCCGTGCACATGCAGACGTGCGATACAGCCGCATAGGTGCAGCCATGTAGGCCCAGCCGTGCACGTGCAGCCGTGTAAATGAACCGGCATCCATGCACACAGCAAACCACAAAAAAACAGGCCCTTCCCGGTCAGTTGATCACATCCTCAACCGAACCAATCGGGCCCGCCAAAGCTATAAATCAAGCAGCCGCTTCACGCGCAGGTCGAGCTCGACGAGCGAGAACGGCTTCGGCAAATAATCGTGCGCACCGAGCTCGTAGCCGCGGGCGATATCGTCATCCTTTTTCCGCCCGGACAGCATCATGACTTTCGTCTGCTCATGGTCCGTCGTCCCTCCGGCCAGGTGCCTCCGATGAAGCCGCTCCAGCACCTGAAGTCCGTCCATGCCCGGCATGCTGCCGTCCAAGATGCACAGGTCGAACGGCCGGGAAACCAGCAGCTCATACGCCTCGTCCCCATTGCCCGTCTCTACGATGTTAAGCGGCATCTCCAGCTCGCGCAGACGACCGATCACGATGGAACGCAGAATCATATCGTCATCGGCGACCAATACGTTACGACGGACAGCCTCCGACGATGACGTCCCGGCCCAGGGGTCAATCTGCTCCTCCGAGCCTATGCCGGCCTCCCTGGCGAGCAGCACCCGATTCCGCCCTTCCTGCTTGGCTTCGTACATCGCTTGATCCGCAGCCTGAAGCCAATCCTTGACCGACTGACCCGGCTTCCACTCTGCGATACCGGCGGAGAAGGTGATGCGATATTCGTTTCCATCGTTCTGAGCGGCGGGGTTGTCCCGAACCTGCTGCAAAATGTGCTGAACGACCTGCTTCGCCTGCTCCCCATCCGTATTGGGCATTGCAATGACATACTCTTCCCCGCCGAAACGAGCCAGCAAATCCGTCGCTCTTAGTCTCTGCTGGACGATATGCGATAAGCCCTGCAGCACCAAATCCCCGATATGGTGCCCGTACGTATCGTTAATCGACTTAAATTTATCGATGTCCAGGAACGCAATCGAAAGCGGCGCCGGATAACGTTCAGCCCGCTGCAGCTCAAGCTTGATCTGATTGTCAAAATATAACCGGTTATACACCCCCGTCAGCGGGTCGCGAAACGCCAGCTGTTCGAAGCTCTCCGTCCGCTTCAGCAATCTGTAGATGCGAGCCGCAAGCTCCTCGTATTGAAACGGCTTGGTAACATAATCATCGGATCCCATATAGAAGCACCGCACTTTGTCCGACACATCCTCGCGCCCGGACAGTACGATGGTCGGAATCCATTGCAGCGTCGGATCCTCCTTCAACAACTCGAACAGCTCGTAGCCCGATTTCGGATGCATAACCAGATCAAGCGTTATCAAGTCGAAAGCTTGCTCGCGCAGCAGCCGTATGGCCGTATCCACATCGGCCGCTTCCGACACCTCGTAGCCGTCTGCGTTCAGCCTGCTCACCAGATAGGAGCGGAGTGTATCATCGTCGTCGATTACAAGGAGCCGGCCCTTGTGCGCTCCTCCGGAGAGCTGCCTCGCCTTCACCTTCTGCTTGTCCATCTCATATTCAACTTTGGAAATGTCGAATTCCCGTCTCAGATCGCTTATCAAACCCGACGTTCCTGCGAGACTGTGCCGGTACAGTCTCCGCTTCGAGTGTTCCGTACGGCACCCCTCGCCTTCCGGCTCCTGCGTCCACTCCCACAGCTGCGTAAGCCGCTCCGCCACTTTGCCGATGCGGGCAAACCCGAACATCGCGGCCGAACCTTTCAGCGTATGGACGATTCGATATAATGCCAGCGCGCTCTCGTCGAACGAGGCCGGCTCCTCCGACAGCCTCAGTTCCAGCAGCTCCAGCCGCTTGAGCTGGCTCTCCAGCTCGTTTACGAACAGCCTCTGCACTTCGCGCATGAGCCGATTGTTTGAATCCGTGTGCACGACCTCAATGCCTCCCGTCCGTTTCTACGCTGCCAGCAGCTGCTTCACGACCTCGATCAGCTGCAACGGACTGAATGGCTTAACAATGTATCGGGTGACACCTGCCGCTTTAGCCTTCTCCTTGTCCTTCTCCAGCGCTTTGGCCGTTAAAATAATCACGGGCAGGTCCCGGTTCGGACCGCACCCGGCGCGCAGCCATTCGCACACTTCCACGCCCGTCTTCTCCGGCATCATATAATCAAGAATGACGAGATCGTATTGCTCCAGTTCGAGTAGCTTCTGCGCTTCGCCGCCGTCCTCCGCTTCCGTAATCTCGTAGCCTTCCTCGGCCAACGTCTCCGTAATGAGATACCGCAGCGCCATCTCATCATCTGCAAGCAGTATTTTCTTCATCGTCATACACGATCTCCTTAACGCCAATAATTAACGTCATTATATCATGAATCGGATATCTATAAAGCTGTTATTTTCCGAAAATTCTACCACCTTCGCCATCGTTCGACAAACACGCCGACATTTCTTTTAACGCTTCCGCCAGCTGCCGCACGAAATAAGCGGACAGCCTCGACTGTCCGCCCACACATATACCCAGCCGCGCATATCCGATGCGGCATCCTCCGCTTCAACCCGCTCATAGTCGTTGCCCGGATGGCTTGGACCGAAATACTCCTCCAGCGCATCCATCGCGGCCAACCCTTCTTCCGTTACCTTCAGCCAGACTCCCTCGACCGGCGGAGCCGCCTTGTCAAGCACGAGTCCTGGATACGGACCGTAATCGTACAGCCAACCCCGAACCGCACCGGCCTTCGGCTCCGCCGTCACATAGGGCGCGGCGATATGATGGTTGCGTTCCCCAGGCAGCAGCGTCCCGTATACGAAAACATAACACATACCGTTACCCGCCCGCCTTTCACTTAAGCCAACCACTGCGATGCAACGCTCAGCACATAGCCCAGCAGCGTGCCCAGCACAAGACCGCCGAGCACTTCGATGCGGTTGTGCCCCATGCTTTCGCGCAGCTTCTTCTCGCTCGCCGGATTCAGCTCGTTCAGCCGCTTGGCATGGAAACCGACGTGGCGGCGCAGACCCGTCGCGTCGATAATAACGATAAACGTAATCGCCGCACCTAGGCTGAACATGGCCGTGTCAAAGCCTTCGCGGAATCCGATCAGCATCACGGTCGTTGTCATGATCGACGTATGATTGCTCGGGAAGCCGCCGTTGCCGATTCTCTCCTTCGCGTTGCCGAACCGCAGCTGATTAATGATGAATTTGAGCGTCCCTGCGCACAACCACGCCAAGAAGGGAGCAATAATATACACGGCTTTCACTCTCCATTATTCGATACATAATAACGACGCAGCATAAGCGGCCGTTACCGGCTGCTTGCAGCGCAGATCTTCCTTCTTCACCTCGCGGTAGTCGATGCCCCACTCCTTCATTCGCTGTGCCGGAGCTTTGAACGCCTCCGAGAAGAGCGCCACCTGCTTGCCCTGCATGTCCTGCAGCTGCGCCTTCACTTCCTGGCTCTGCTTGTAGGCTCGGCCTATACTGATGTCAGCACACAAGTATGCGGAAATGAAACACATCGCCAGCACCGCCGCTCCGGCACCGCGAAGCAGCCATTGACGGGCTCTCCACGCCGCCGCGACGAAAACCAGCGGTACCAGCCAAAGCTGAGGCACATAACGGGCCCACCACGGTTCAGGGTTAATGAACACGGAAGCCAGCAGCCCAGCGCCCGCAAAGGCGGCCACTACGCCTACCCGCCAGCGAAGCATGACAATCAGCAGCCCTAGGGCCGGCGTAAGCACAAGCAGCCACCGAGAAAGCGGCCCGAACCCCGCAATCCGGGTATCCACGTTCAGGTTCGCAAACTGCCTCCAGTCGATCGGCCACCATGCGGACCGATGCGTGACGTTCGGCGCGATGACGTCCTCCGTCTTCGACGTATAGGAGACGGCAAACTTGTACCAGCGTGTATGATTGTGGAAATCCGCCGGCGAGTTTACCGTCATGATATCAAGAGCGCCTTTTCCGGCTAGCGGATAGAAAGGATGCCCTTGCTTAACGGTATTAAATACATAAGGGTTCCAGCCGATGACGACGACCGCAACCGCTGCGGTAGCCAGCAGCACCGTAATGGGACGCCACATAGCCCTTGCTTTAAGGACAGCGAGCAGCCTTGCCTTGACTCCGCCTTCACCGCCCTGCATGCTTCCGTCCTTGTTCTCAAGCCACAGCCGAATCGCAACCGCCGCAACCATCGTCGCGCACAAAATTCCGGCATACGCGATCGCCGTAAATTTAACATTAATCAGCAAAACGACGGCTCCGGCCGAAAGCCAAAGCGCCCGGCGTTCGTACGTATAGGTGAAGTATGCAAGCGCCGCGGCCAGCAGCAGCAGCAGGCTGCCGATGATACCATCGTTGTAGTAAGTGAACAGCTGCATCGACGTGACCGGATTCATCGCCGCGCTGGCAGCGATCAGCACCGCGGCCGATCCGCGGGACAATGCGGACAGGCCCGAGAACGCTTCGCCCTTACGCTCGGCGGAGAACACAGCAAGCAGCACCGCCAGAGCTGCAAAAAACGACGAAGCCATCACGATGACATTCACCGCCTTACCCGTTTCGGCAAAACCGGTGAGCGTGTATATCGCCGCAGCAATAAACCAAACGCCTTTAGGGTAATGGTTCACCCAGATCAGGTCGATCCCCATCGGGTCGTAAATCGGATTCCAGCCGCTCTGCAGCTGGAGCACCGCGAAATAGTGGTACACCTGGCCGTCATACGACGTATCGTAGATGACACCGGCACTATAGACCGACACCGCCGCACATATCGCCGAAATAAGCAGCGCACTGCCGCCGCGGAGCCATAACGACCCGCCCGGCGCCCCCCGCCTCAGCCGCCATATCGCAAACGCCGCAACCGCTGCTGCCATAACCAGCAATCCCAAGCTTAACGTCATGCGCGTAACGGGCAGCCGAAGCAGCAGCACGACGAACATCGCTGCATAAAGCGCAGCAACCAAGCCAAATAAACAGCCTGAAACTGCGATACACCATTTTGCCGCCAGCCGGAAGTTACGATTTTGCAAGTACAACCACTCCCGCCACGATCAACAGCATGGCGCCCAGCTTGGCAGCAGTGACCGTTTCTTTAAGTACAAATACGGAAAATACAAACACAATTACATACCCTGCTGCGACGAGCGGATACGCTTGCGACAACGGGAGCCGGGAAAGCGTGAAAATCCACAGCACGGCGGAGATGCCGTAGCACATTAGCCCGGCCATAATAAACGGCGACGTCAGCATCGCGCGCAGCATAGGCACGAGCGAAGGCATCATCTCGCCGCCGAGCTTATTGGTGCCAAGCTTCATGAGCACTTGCCCGGCGGCACCTAACAGAATCGAAGAAAAAGCAAATGCGTAAGCCTGCATTATACAAAATCCTTTCCGTACAGCCTATTATTCGAAGAAAGTAAGAATGACGGTGACGGCGACACCGAACAGCACGACGCAGGTGAGGATCCCTTTGTCCTCAAACAGCAGCTCGTCCGGCTTACCGCCCTTGCCCAGCACATGAATGAGATACAAATACCGGAAAATGCCGTAAAACACAAACGGAATGGTCCACATGAGGTAAATCGTACGCCCCGACATGAACGTGAACAGCGAGTAGCTGATGATAGCGCAGGTCGTCACGATGGTCGACATCTGATCGAGCAGCGGCTCGGAATAATGCTCCAGCACCTTGCGGTGCGAGCCCTTGGAATGCTCCAGCAGCAGCAATTCGTGGCGTCGCTTGCCGATAGCGAGGAACAGCGACAGGACGAATACGCACAGCAAAAACCACGGCGTAAAGCGCACATTGATCACCAGCGCCCCGCCGATCGCTCGCAGCACGAAGCCCGAAGCAAGAATCATCACATCGAGAATGACGACGTGCTTCAGCTTCAAGGAATATCCGACGTTAAGGCCAAAATAAACCGCCAGCAGCAGCGCAAACAACGGGTGCATCGTAAACGCCACGACCAGCGACCCGATCAACAGAACGGCTCCTACACTCAGCGCGAACGCGGGCTTCAGCTGTCCCGACGCCATTGGACGGTGCCGCTTCTCCGGGTGCTGCCGGTCCGCCTCGCGGTCCATAAAATCGTTCAAAATATAGACGCAGCCGGAAACGAAGCAAAATAAAAAGAACGCAATAATCACATTCGTTATTTGGATCGGCTGGCCGGTGCCGAGCGAGAAGACGAGCGCAGCGAAGACGAGCACATTTTTGCTCCACTGCTTCGGTCTTAACTGCTTGAACATCAGCTTAAGCGTCTGCATAGGCGATACGGCGGCATCGCTTTGAATCGTGTTGCGGTGGGTGGACAAACGAATCGACTCCTTATGGCGGGACTGTTTTCATAAGCTTTGTAAATTTTATCATAAACTCAATAAATATGAACGTTTTTTCTCTGTTAAAAGTTTCCCCATTCGGCCAAAAGAAAAACAGCGACGCTAAGGTCGCTGTTCGCTAGGCTCGCTGGGAGCTTGCCGCATGGAGCCGCTTTTTGGTAATGATTTTGCGAATGCTGTCTTCCGACAGGTGGAACGACTGCACGAGCTCGATAATCGGCGTGCCGCTCTGGTACATGCGGAAAATTTCGCTGTTGCGGCGCTCGATGATGAGGCGGGTTCCGTTATTTTCGCCCCAGCCGGCGCGCTTCTGTTCCTTCTTCGGTATATAAATAATCTCGCCCTGGATGTACTCCTGAAGCTGCTTCAGCAGGCTAGGGGGAAGAAAATCCTTTCCGTTTTTGTAACTCATCAAATAAAACCTCCCTGAAGGTTTCCATAAATGTTGGTGTAGCGGTTGTCTGGCTAGTGCTGACGGTATGCGCGGCCGTGCCGGTAAATGCAATTTGCATTGCCCATTCCTCCTTTTCGTAGTTTAAATGTATGAGAATCGCTATTTACACCCGTTTCTGGGCGCAAAAAAGACACGATACCCTGTATCGTGCCTTAGCGTTCGTACTCGTATATACGTAAACGAAAGGTCAGGTCGCGGATATGCCATGGGCGCTGCTATTCGATTGTAACGAAGCGTCGGCTGCAAATACGGATACAAACACAATCGGCATAACAGTACGGGTTACCATGGAATCCATCTCCTTTCGTTCGGTAGTTAGTGTTGGTTAATACTGCCATTATAAACCATTGGTTGAGACATTGTCTAGTGAAATGTGAAGGGGCCGGGGTCGGCCCCTCCCTGCAAACAGTCTCTGCTTACGCAGAGACCACCTCAGCTGCAGTAATCAATCCGATCACACTCCTTTCCTGCGAAGTAGCTGGCCGGCTCATTACCTATCATGCCCGAATTGGAAGCCGTTAACAAGGGCAAGAATCGTTATAACGGAAATGTCCGAACGCATCAGGAATCGTTATAACCGATGCTTGCCTAATTATCGTATACTGATGTAATTAGATTCGTGGGGTTGGAGGTGCGGGGAATGCTTGGCTTTGCGATTTTACTTGGATTCAATTTGCTGGGGCTTGCCGTCAAGGAGCTTGGTCACATACCGCTTCCGGCGAACCTGATCGGACTGATCTTGTTTACGGCGTCCTTGTTTTTGCGGATTGTGAAGCTGGAATGGGTGGAGCAGACGGCCGGCTTTCTAACGAAGCATATGCTGCTGTTTTTCGTGCCTTTTCTGGTCGGAACGATGACGTTCTTTCCGTATATTGGAGCCCATTGGCTAAGCGTCGGGGTGAGCTTGGTCGGAAGCACGTTTGCGGTATTGGCTGCGACGGGCTGGATGACGGCGGCACTGTCCGGCCGTGCCGGCGGAAAGAATCGGCGGGAACGTGGCGTTGACGGAGAGTAGCCCGGATGGGGGTATGATCGGCATGGCTGCGGCGATGAGAGCGCCGGGCGTGGGACTGACGGGCGCGGTAGCGGCGCGGAGTGCGGCGAATGTGTGGATGATGGGCGCGGCTGCGGCGCGGAGTGCGGCGTATGTATGGATGATGGGCGCGGCTGCGGTGCGGAGTGCGGCGAATGTGTGGATGATGGGCGCGGCTGCGGCGCGGAGTGCGGCGTATGTATGGATGATGGGCGCGGCTGCGGTGCGGAGTGCGGCGTATGTATGGATGATGGGCGCGGCTGCGGCGCGGAGTGCGGCGAATGTGTGGATGATGGGCGCGGCTGCGGCGCGGAGTGCGGCTGGCGTGGGGATGGATTGGATGGTTACAACGGAGAGCGAGGCGACTTGGGATGACAGATATAGGGGTGGTGCAGAGCGCAGCGGACGCGGGGGTGACGGGCATCGCTGCGGCTAGTAATGAAGGGTTGGCTGCTTTGTGGAGTGGTCAGCCGCTGTTCGGGCTTGCCGTAAGCGTGTTGTTTTATGTGGGCGGTTTAGGACTGCACCGGCGCTTTCCGTCGATCCATCCGCTGTTTACGAGCTCCGCAGGCATTATTGTTCTTCTGCTTGCGCTAGGCGTGCCGTATGAGGCGTATCAGGCCGGCGGGGAATGGCTGACGCTCGTTCTCGGTCCGGCCACTGTAGCCCTCGGCGTGCCGCTGTACAAATATTGGTCGCGAATCCGGCAAGAAGCGTGGGCGGTCTGCGTCGGGATCTGTGCCGGAGCTATTGTCGCCATTGTCATGGCTGCACTGTTCGTTTGGCTGCTGGGCGGGAGCCGGGAGCTGATTTTGACGATGATGCCGAAGTCGACCTCCTCCCCCATCGCCATCGAGCTGTCCCGTCTCATCGGCGGCAACCCTTCCTTCACCGCGGTGTTAACCGTTCTGACCGGGCTGTTAGGCAGTATGTTCGGGAGGGCGTTTCTGCGGCTTATCGGTGTGAGGGATCCTCTTGCAATCGGCATTGCTGTCGGCGTAGCGGCGCATGGGATCGGTACAGCCAAGCTAATCCGGCAATATGAGGATGAAGGCAGCTACAGCGCGTTCGCTATGGCGCTCACCGGCATTGTGACGGGCTTGCTGTTTGTGCCGATTGTTTTGTGGCTGCAAGGTTAAGGCTTGCGGGATGATTGCATGCTGCGGGAAGTAATGAATATTTCCACACAAGCGGTAAAATGGGACGATGAAGCAACTGATACACTCAGGTCGTCTTTCGTAATATAGCGGGACGTTACAGGAGGATATAAACGGCAAGGCACCCGCTTGGGGCTGGGGGCGGTACGGGGGACGTAAGAAAGCTAATAATTCCGGTTGCCCGGCTGCAGCATCCCTGTTGACACTTACAGCCGGAGGATTTCGGGCTAGTACCCATGATTACAAGGCGGCGATGGCGCAGCCGCCTTCCTCCAGCGCGCGTCGGACGGCGCGAGCTGTTGCGACGGCGTGCGGGCTGTCGCCATGCACGCAAATCGTATCGGCGCGGACGCGGACCGCCGCGCCGGAATCCATCGCGCGCACCGCGCCGTCACGCGCGATGGAGAGCGCTTGCGCCGCTGCCTGCGCGGCGCTCTCGTAGACCGCGCCGGGCATATGGCGCGGGGCCAGCGAGCCGTCCGCGGCGTAAGCGCGGTCGGCAAAAGCTTCGTCGGCCGCACGGAGGCCGACGGCTTCGGCAGCGCGCGGCAACGCGCTGCCGGCGAGCCCGACGAGCGTCAGCTCCGGGCTGACGCGAGCGACCGCCCGAGCGATGGCTTCGGCGAGCTCGGGGCGGGCGGCGGCCATGTTGTACAGGGCGCCGTGCGGCTTAACGTGCCGAAGGCTGCCTCCTTCGGCTTTCACGAACGCCTGCAGGGCGCCGAGCTGATAGATCGTCAGCTCGTAAGCGTCGTCAGGCGTGATTTGCATTGTGCGGCGACCGAAGCCGGCGAGGTCCGGCAGTCCGGGGTGAGCGCCGATCGCCACCCCCTTGGCCAAGCAGCGCTGCACGGCACGCCGCATCGTCGCCGGATCGCCGGCATGAAACCCGCAGGCCAGATTGGCGGAAGTCACGATATCCAGCAGCGCCTCGTCGTCGCCGATCGTGTAAGCGCCGAAGCTTTCTCCCATATCCGCGTTAAGATCGATCTGGGCCTGTTGCGGCATTGCCGAGTCCATGCTTCGTTCCTCCGATGGCATGCGATCTCCTCCCCATGGAATACCCTTATTGCAAAAATCCCCTGCCAAAGAAAATAACGGTCTCCCAGGGTTTTATTCCGGCAGGTTACAAACAAATTAGTAAAATAACGGTTTCCGAGAACCTTATTGGACCGAACGAAAGATATTGCTGCTCAAAACGCAGCAAATAAATCCTTTACAATCCGTTATTTTGCAATCCTCACTAGCTTTAGGTCAAATAAGACCCTGAGAATCCGCTAAAATCTTCAAGCAAACAAGCAGGACTACCTTTACACTCCGCACGACTTGATTCGAACGGCAGTCTGGAGAACCGCCAGCTCACGCACTTGCTTCAGCCATAGCGTTTCGGCTTCCGCGAGAGTAATTTCCCGAAGCCGGACGATGTCGCCGGGACGCAGCTGTGCGGCGACGCCCAGATCGGCGAAGGCAACCTGGGCAATCCGCGGATAGCCGCCCGTTGTCTGGCCGTCCGACAGCAGCAGCACGGGCTGGCCGGACGGCGGCAGCTGGATCGTGCCGGGCAGCACCGGCTCGGACAGCATCGTTCCCGCCGCTGCAGCCGTACCGTCCGCCAGCGGCACCTCGCCGTGCAGCCGGATGCCCATCCGGTCCGACTCCGGCTGCACGGCCCACGCTCCCGCGGCAAGCGCCGCCGCGGCCGCGGGCCCCAGCGCGGCCCACTCCGGGCCGCGCACAAAGCGCAGCACCGCCGCTGCGCGCCGCGGCGGCTGCGCCGCTCTGCCGCCGCCAGCCCCGACGGCGGCGGCGGCAAACCCGGCGGCCCCCCAGCGGGCGGGGCCGCTCTCGCGCAGCTGCCGCAGCAGCGCGGCACCTGTCGGCGTCGGCGCGCCCAGCGGCAGCGCAGCCCCCGGCTGCAGGGCCGAGCCCTGCAGCCCGCCCAGGCCGGAGCGCACATCCGTGCTCCGGCTGCCAAGCGCCGGCGGCGTCAGCACGCCGCCGGCCAGCGCCACATACGCGCGGCAGCCGTGCACCGCGCGCCCGACGCGCAGCACGCTGCCGGCGCGTGCCAGCGCCGGACGGCCGGACGGCACCGGGTCGCCGTCCAGCCGCAGCTCGAACTCGCCGCCGCAGACGGCGAATACCGTCTCCTGCCGGAACCTCAGCTCCGGCCCCGACAACGTACACTCGAGCCCTGCGGTATCCGGCTCGTTTCCGACCAGCGCGTTGGCCGTCCGCAGCGCCGGCAAGTCCAACGCGCCGCTCCACGGCACGCCGAAGCGGCGGTACCCGCGGCGTCCTCCATCCTGCACCGTCGTCCACAGCCCGCCGTTCACCACTTCAACGGCGCTACTGCCGACAATCGCGCCGCCAGTCGTTTCCGCCCGACCGGTACCGGGAACGATTCCGCCGTCGCCTGCCTTAACCCGCTCCACCTGCTCCAGCTCTGCATACCGTTCCGCCGATATCGGAACAAAACGAACCCGATCCCCCGCTTCCAGCAAAACCGGCGGATTGTGCTCCGGCCGCAGCAGGCGCACCGGCGTGCGGCCGATCAGCTGCCAGCCGCCGGGAGAACGTACCGGATACACGCCGGTTTGACCGCCGCCGATGCCGACCGCCCCCGCATCCACAGAGACACGGGGCACTTCCCGGCGCGGTGCATGCAGCTGCTTCGGCAATCCCGTCAAATACGGGAAGCCCGGCAAAAATCCGAGCATGGCAACCCGGTACACAGCACCGGAATGAAGCGATACGATATCTTGTGGAGACATTCCCAGCTTCTCGGCCAAATGCTCCAGATCCGGACCGGACTCTCCTCCGTAGCAAACCGGTATGTCCACCGTACGTTCCGACCGTTTTACCGAATCAGGTCCCATATCCGCAAGTATGGAACGCAGCCAAGCAGCGGCCCGGGCGGCAGACGTATCATCCTCAGCCGGGTTACTTTTTTTACCAGTACCGGGCTGCACCTTAGAAGCTCCGGCAACGACGGCAGGATCGAATATCGCCATCACCGAGACCAACGCAGGTACCGCTTCGATCAACCCCGGAAACGCCGCTTCCTCCAAACGCTTCGCGATACGCCGAACCGTCCCGGTAACCTCCTCGTTGACTTCGTCTCCTACCCGCACGGCTACAGCCCATTCGGCTGCAGCCCTAATGTCCGCCGCCATCCGCCCCATCGCCCTTCCCAACGTCGTTCAACGCCCTTACATACCCTGGAGCCTTAAAGCCCCCCGCTCCGAAGCTGCCGTACTCGGCAGGCTTTCCAGGCTGCATTTTTTTGCGCGCGAGGTCAACCGTGATAGTCCAAGAATTTAGCAAGCCTATCAAGCCCTTCGCTGTCTACGGAAAAGTGTTCCGCTGCGCCCCCCAACATCAATCCGTCAGCAAAAACCCCGCTTGCGGAGCCACGCCGCGCACAAATCCGTCCACGGCTTCGCCTCTTCATGATCCTTCGAGAGGCCCAGTCCGTGCCTTCCGCTCTCGAACACATGCAGCGCGAATGGAACGCCTGCCTGCCGCAGCGCCGCAGCATAGTCCAGCGCGTTCTCTACCGGCACCGCCCCGTCGTCGGCCGTAAACCAGATGAACGTCGGCGGCGTCGCGGCGTGAACCTGCTTTTCCCCCGAATACCGCTCAACGAGCTCATCCGAAGGCGCTTCCCCAAGCAAATTGAGTTTAGACCCTGCGTGTGTGAACGCTCCCATTGTGATGACGGGATAGCACAGCACAGCCGCCTGCACCCGGCTGCTGAACCGTTCGACCGGATCTTCGGCTCCCGAATCCCCGTCGTCGCCCCAATTGCTCGTTACGCACGCCAGATGGCCTCCCGCCGAGAAACCGAGTATAGCCACCCGCTCCCTGTCGATCCCCCACTCCTCTGCACGCGAGCGCACATACCGGATCGCCCGGGCCGCATCCAGCTGCGGCGCAGGCTCGCGGTATGGAGCGACGCGGTAGCGCAGCACCGCCGCCGATATGCCCACCGAATTCAGCCATAGAGCGACGTCATGGCCTTCGTGGGCAGCGCGCCTTCCGTAGCCTCCTCCCGGACATACGACAACTACCGACTTGATGCCTTCGCCCGGAGCCGGATACCAGGTGACCGCAGGGCGGTCCTCATCCGTTGTCCCCGCCGTAAGCGGCGCGCCTTCAGGCCATAACTCGTACGTTTCCCAGCTCATTTTTACTCCTCCTCTTTAATGACTTCCCAGTTTCCGTTCACGGTAGCTTCGATGACTTTCTTCTCCATGATGTAGTTGGCCAGCAGCTCGGCGACATCCGTCGGAATATCCTTGACGACCGGCTTCCCTTGATACATCCAGTAGTTGCCGCCGCCCGCCGCACGGTAATTATTCATCACCACATCGTAGTCGGCTTCCATATCGAGCTCCTTCCCCTGGAAGTTCAGCTCAATCACCCTTTGTCCGTGCGGGCGGGCCACATTCAGCTTGTACTCGATGCCTTCCCACATATCATAATTATAATGCTGCGGCTTCGGCTCGACAAAGCTTGGATTGACAATAACTTCCCCATTCTCCCCCACGGCAAAATATTCCGCGGAAAGCTCCAGCGCATCGCGGATATCCCTCCCTTTCACGCGGATCACCTTCAGCGTATTCGGATATATGTAGTTCGCCACGATATGGCGCATCGTAATGTCCGCCGGAAAGCCCGGCGAGAAGTTGTCGAACAGCGCGGTGTTGGAAATCGGCGCCCCGGACACTTCCATCTGAACCTTATTAATGAATTCGATCAGGGCATTGTCCTTCATCCGCACCGCCATCGGATCGACTACGCTCATATCCCCGGTGAGTCTGCCCATCGGCGTATCGAGCCATGTTTGCGTCTTACGCTCATAAGGAGCCGCCAGCTCCACCAGCTCCGCATCCGGCTCTACACCGTTTACGGACAGCAGCTCGGAGCTCTTCCCAGTGACTTTCCAGCCTTCCGGGCCTTGCTCCAGCCGAACCGTTACTTTGCCCAGCACGACACCGGCCGTCCCCGGCTGCACGATCGTCACCCCGTTGATGTCCAAACCGGCGATTTGTCTATGCTGGTGGCCGGTAAGCAGCACGTCGATGCCCGGGACTTCCATGCACAGCTGGTAGCCTTGATTTTCTCCCGTGAGCGGCTCTGTCGGTTCTCCCGTCTCCATATCCCGTTCGAAGCCGCCGTGGTACGAGACGACAACGACGTCGGCCTTCTCCTCGCGGCGAAGCATCGGCACCCACTGCCGGGCGGCCTCAACAGCGTCGATGAAACGCAAGCCTTCAATATGCTGAGGCTGCTCCCAGTTCGGAATATACGGCGTCGTCAAGCCCAATATCCCGACGCGTACGCCGCCTTCCAGTTCTTTCACGACGTATGGCTTGCCGAAGGCCGGCTCTCCGCTCTCCGCATCCACAACAGTAGCGCTCAACCATGGGAACGACGACTCCTTCATCGCTTTGCGGAGCGTCCCCAGCCCATAGTTGAACTCGTGGTTGCCAACGACGGCGGCATCGCAGTTCAAAGCGCCGAGCGCCGTTACCATCGGATCCGCCGATTCACGGTCGAGTCTCGCATGGTGGTAGGCGAGCGGCGTGCCTTGAATCAAATCGCCATTGTCTATAAACAACACATGCCTCCGCTTGCTCCGCTCATTCCGTATTAACGTTCCGATCTTGGCGAGCCCAAGCTCGGCCGGTCCGTTGTCTCCGTATCGAATCGGCAGCAGCGCACCGTGTAAATCGCTAGTTTCCAAGATAACAAGCTCACATGATCTTTGATCATTCGACATTAATGTCACACTCCAATCTTCAATATCATACAGCATTCTGCACCATTTTTGCTTCTTCACATTTTTTTTACATACCAAATGGGCATTCTATGGTATAGTTGTCTATGGTCATGAAAGAAATATATTACGGAGGTCAACCATGTTGAAAAAATTTGCAACAATCAGCCTGACTGCCGTTATGGCTGCAGGCCTGCTCGCAGCTTGCGGACAAACGAACAACAACACTGCACAAAACAATGGCAACGCAACGACACCTGCACCGGCAGCTACGAAGCCTGAAGAGAAAAAGCCTGAGGCTGCAGGTTATGCTCCTACAACTTTGACCGTTCAATTCGTACCTTCGCAAAATGCCGAAACCCTCGAAGCTAAGGCGAAGCCGCTGGAGAAAATGCTCGGCGACCGCCTCGGCATCCCGGTTAAAGTATCGGTATCCACTGACTACAATACCGTTATCGAAGCAATGGCTTCCAAGAAAGTCGACATCGGCTTCCTGCCGCCGTCCAACTACGTTGTGGCACACGACACTCGTAAAGCCGCTGACCTGCTGCTGCAAGCACAGCGTTTCGGCGTAGACGACGCTACGGGTCAGAACACGACTGAGCTCGTGAACTACTACAAAGCGATGATCGTCGTTAAGGCAGACTCCCCAATCAAGAAAGTGGAAGACCTGAAAGGCAAGAAAATCGGCTGGCAGGGCGTTACTTCTGCTGCAGGCTACGTATATCCGGGCCTCGTGCTGAAGAAAGCCGGCATCGACCCGCAAACCGACGTTCAGCCTACGCAGTTCCAAGGCCATGACAAAGCGGTTATCGCTCTGTTGAACGGTCAAGTTGACGCAGTCGGCGTATTCCAGGACATCCGCGCACAAATGTCCAAAGACTATCCGAACGCTATCAAGGACACTCGCGTCCTGACGTTCACAGACAAGATCCCGAACGACACAATCGCCGTTCGTCCTGATATGGATGCAGCTTGGAAGAAGAAGATCCAAGACGCGTTCATCGCTATCGGTAAAGATCCGGAAGGCCAAAAGGTCATCTCCGACGTTTACTCCCACAAAGGCTACGTTGTAGCAGAAGACAAAGATTTCGATATCGTTCGTGAAGCTAACAAGCAAATGGGCCTGAAATAATCGCCATTTTCCCAAACCGTTCCGCCGATCCGGCGGGGCGGTTTTTTTATTCTTTATGGCTCTCTGCCTGCATAAGATGGATGTGGCGCGTCCAAAGAGCGATTTTCTACAAAAAAACATCGTACCGACCATAACAAACGCTCTTCTGCAGGTGTCATATATGGTAGAGAGGTGAACATTCTTGTTCGATATGCTCATTGGCTGCAAGAAAACCGTGTCCGTCCGCTGTGGTTCGAATGACATTGTTGGCGTCATTTCCCACTTTTACGAGCCTTTCCGACTTCTCAAGATCAACAACGTGCTGCTGCCGCTCGAACTGGTGGAGCACATCATTGTCTTGGACGAACCTGACGCTGCCCCCTACTCGAGCCGGACGGCAAGCATGGCCGCGACCAACCGAAAGCGCTTAAACAGCTAAGATGCCTCCGATTCGAGGCTCATTCCGCAAAGCATGGCCATGCCAGTATAAGCTTTTCATGCCCATCACAACGAACATTTCGCAGCGTAACGAAAGACTGCCCCGCCGGTTCATCGGCGAGGCAGTCTTTTGCATGACACGTATTGCTTACACAATCCGTTTGCGCAGAGCGCCGGAGATGTAATCGATGATGGAAACCGTGACGATAATCCCGATCAAAATAATGCCGACGCGATGCCAGCCGCGGGCGTTAATGGCGAAGATCAGCGGCGTACCGATACCGCCTGCGCCGATAATCCCGAGCAGCGTTGCCGAACGGACGTTAATCTCGAAGCGATACAGAGCATAGGACAGGAATTCCGGAATGACTTGCGGGATGACGGCGAACGATAATATTTTCCATCGATTCGCACCGACAGCCGTCATCGCTTCCACCGGTCCCATATCCATGTTCTCGATCGCTTCCGAGTACAGCTTGCCGAGCATGCCGATCGAGTGCAGACCGAGCGCGAGCACCCCGGCGTACGGGCCCGGTCCGACCGCTTTAATGAAGATGAGGGCCATAATGACCTCAGGCACGGTACGGATGACACTGAGCATAAACTTGCCCGTTCCGGAGATCGCGCGCGATTTGCTCATGTTCGTTGCCGCCCAGAAGGCGAACGGCAGGCAGAGCACGGCGGATACGATGTTGCCAAGGTACGAAATCGACAGCGTCAGCAGCATAAGGCGAATCAAGTCCTCGCCTTCCTCCATCCACACGAAGCCCCAATCCGGCTGCAGCAAGCCGCTGATCATCGCCTTCGTGAACTGCCAAGTCGTCGGCTGGAAGCCGGTAAGCTCCAAACCGGTCAACGCCCAAACAACCAATGCCACGGTCACAAGGATTCCGATCCACGTATAGATTTTGTCACGATGCTGCGAAGCCGGGCCACTGCCTCCGCTCAGCAAGTAACGGCGGATGCGCGTCGACACCAGGTCGATCGCAAGAACGACGATTAGCGTGTAAATGACGATCGAGCTCGCCTGATCGTAGCGGAACAGGTCCAGCACGTTGCGCAGCAGCTGGCCGATGCCGCCTGCGCCGACGAGACCGAGAATCGCCGATGCGCGGATGGACACCTCAAACGTGTACAGCAAATGCGCCAAATAAGTAGGCGCAACTTGAGGCAGGACGCCGTAGCGAATCCATTTGAGCTTATTGGCGCCTACGGCTGTCATCGCTTCGAGCGGCCCCGGATCGATCGCTTCCGTCGACTCATAGGCCAGCTTCGACAATATACCGAACGTAAAGAAGAAAAGCGCAATCGTACCGGCGGTCGGACCAAAGCCGACCAGTACGGCGAACAGCGCCGCGTACAGCAAATCCGGAATCGTCCGGAACAAGTTCAGGATGAGCCGAACCGGAACCGAAATCCAGGCGGCCGTCGTCACGTTGCGCGCCGCGAGCAGCGCCATCGGGAAGGCGAACAGCGCCCCGACGATCGTGCCGAGAATCGACATTTGCAGCGTCTCCGCCATCGGCTTCCAGATCTTCACGAAGAACGCCCAATCCGGCGGGAACATCTCTCCGATGAACTTGACGATTTCCGGAATGCCTTCGACAAGCGCCGGAATCGTCGATTCGGTCTGATACACGCTGCCGACGAATAAAACAAACAAAATCAGAACGGTCACATATAACTTGGTGCGGGGCGGCTTAACTGCCGTGGAAGCCGTTTTCAATGCCCGGTCCCTCCCAGCAGCTCGTCCTGCTTGATCGCCCGGCCGTAGATGTGGCTGAACACTTCATCGGTCGCTTCCGATGCTGGTCCGTCGTAGACCAGTTCTCCGGCGCGAAGTCCGATGATCCGCGTTGCGTACTCGCGGGCAAGGTCGATAAAATGCAGGTTGACGACTGTCGTAATTCCGAGATCCTGATTGATTCGCTTCAAATCATCCATAACCTGACGAGTGGTCAGCGGGTCGAGCGAAGCGACCGGCTCGTCGGCGAGAATGATTTTCGCTTCCTGGGCCAGCGCTCTTGCGATCGATACGCGCTGCTGCTGGCCGCCGGACAGCTCGTCCGCCCGCGAATACGCCTTCTCCCGAATGTTGACGCGTTCAAGCGCCTTCAGCGCCAGATCGACGTCGTGCTGAGGAAACATGCCCAGCAGCATGCGCAGCGTCGAGTGGTAGCCGACCCGTCCCGACAATACGTTGCGAATTACGGAGGAGCGCTTGACCAGGTTGAAGCTTTGGAAAATCATCCCGATATCCCGGCGCATGCGCAGCAGTTCTCCGCCCTTGGCCGCCGTGATCGATTTGCCGTCGATGACGATTTGTCCGTCCGTAATTTCATGCAGCCGGTTGATCGAGCGCAGCAGCGTCGACTTTCCGGCGCCGGACAAGCCGACGATGACCACAAATTCGCCCTTCTTAATCGTCAAATTAATGTTCTTGAGACCGATCGTCCCGTTCGAATAAACTTTGGATACGTTCTGAAATTCAATCATTCTGAACCAACTTTCCAAGCTTTTTTATAGTGTGTAGAAATAACATTCTGATATTCGACAACAGCCGTCATTTTTCCTTTACCCCGGAACGTATTAACAAAATCTTTACACGACACCAATCCGTTCCAGCTCCGCGTTCAGCTCCGCTGCCAGCTGCAGACATATCTTCATGTCGTCCGGAGTCATCGTTCTCCCCGATTCAAGCCCCTGCCGTACAATGAAATCGTTTAGGTCCCCGGACCTGCGGTGCAGCTCCTTCAGATCGACAGTGAGCGCCACGCCCTTCAAATTGTGAGCCGTTCGATACAGGTGATCGATAAGCTCCCCGTCAGGTACGATTCCGCCGCGCCATTGCCCGATGCATGCGTTCAGCTTCGCCATCCGCTGCCGTGCGTCTTTCAGAAACAGCTCGCGGGTCCGCTCCATGATCCGCTGCATGCGGTCGTCTTTCGACATTTGATCCATGAGGGAGCTCCTCTCCAACAAATGCTCGTTCACACATGTACCGGCGTGATACGATACTGCTCAAGTCGATTACAATTGAACACCGGTATATTTTATCGCAACAAGACTCACCGTACCATCCCCAGGCCGCTAAATCATAAGGAAAGAGATTACTTGCTATTCATCAAGTTTTGTTGAATGCCGGCAAGGAAACGGTCTAGCTCCGTTTGCGATTCGAATGTACGCTTGGGAACGATATGGGCCATAATTTTGTTTATGAAGATGAATACGTACTCCTTGTTCTGTTCGACGCCCTCGATCCCCGACCATTGGGTCAGACCTTCCGTCGCTTCATTCTTCCAGACAAGTCCTTTCTCCGTTACTTCCAATTCTTGTTCTCCGACAATCCCTTTGTTTTCGACAGTGAGTTTGTACACTCTCTGCTTGAGACGGAAGTAGGAAAACAGGTGAATCAGTATGCCTGCAGTCAGTCCGAACGTTACACTGTACCAAAGCGATGTTTTCGTCACATACAGGATTAATGCGATAATGATCGGCATCCCGATTAAGTAGGAGTACACGGTCGCCTTATATTTGCTTAGCATCACAAATTTGTTTAATTGCCAGTAGTCTTCTTTCGTTATGATCACTTTCATCTGCCTGCTCCTTTCTCAAGGTGATTGGACGGCTCACGGGCGGATGCGGCGAGCTTCCGCTTTCATTTCCCGTACCGTACCTTCCCGATCGAACAAAATACGCCCCGTCACAAATCGAACCATCGACAACGCGCTGCGGCTGTTATCATCGTCTTGAAAGTATTGGCGGATTTGCCGCGGCGGATTCATAAAATATTCCACCAAGTAACCGTCGACGATTGATTGCCGCGTTCCCGCCAGTCCACATCATCCGACAAAACGATAGGCAAGTCAATGTCCGGCCTAGCCGGCGTGAGGTCACGAGTTGATTGCTTTCCATCGTCACAAAGAGACCATAAATATTATTGAGAGAAAATCCCATACCTAACATAGCAATATAAACAGATGCCCTCCTCATCCAGCGGAATGTCCGAGCTCCCCTGCACTCTGCCTTCCTTATTCCATAACGTGCTTCCGTGCCGTACGATTCCTATTCTAGCCATTAGGACACCCCGCTCTATGGTTTCGGACGCATCGTTGGTTAATTGTTCGGCGATCCTCATAGCGGCTTTATCCTTTGGCCGCTTACGCCGCTATCGCAGACTCTTGCTCATAATATACCATCGATCCGTTTTACCGGGATATTCATGCTCCTCAATCGGCGAGTAATTCAGCTTGGTATAATACGTAACGTTGTCCGGTATGGACAGCCGCACGCCCAGCCTGACTTCGTATACGTCCTTGCTTCTGGCCAACTCTTCCAAATAAGATACGATCGCTTTGCCGATGCCTTGCCCTCTCCATGCGGGCAGCACGGAGATCCGGCCGATATACAGATAAGCGTCTTCAAAATAATACTGGGCCGAGCCGACCGCTTCCGACTCCTTCCAGACCAGAATGGCCCCGCCACGGCCTGCAATCTTCCGTCTTATGGCCTCCGTCGTTTCCGAAAGGGCTCCCGAAGGCGGTACAAGCTTATCCTTGTATTCACTGAATGCCTCGGCCATAATGGCTCTTACCAGCTCGAGTTCGGCGTCGTTCGCTTCTCTGATGAGCACCGTCAGTGCACTCCTTATTCCTATATTCGTTGAAATCGAATCATTGTTGTTAGCAGGATTCATGATTCTCCAAGCCTCTCTTCCTTCCGCTGTGCAAGTATCCCCCCTAGATATGTAAGAACAAGCAGCGAAAGGTCAAATGAGATATTCACCAAAAACGGGTCGCCTTTCGGGTTGAACACGTCTACGATCGTGCCGATCAAACTCAACGTGAAAATGATCATCCCCAGAACAAGGCTGTGGTTGATTTCTCTATGTAACGTTCTTTGTGCGGCGAAGTATCCGGCACCGAACACGACCACCCACGCAATCGCAAAGTCCAGAATAGTCTCCAGCGCGTGGTTGAACATGTTCGCGAAACTTAAGTCTGGGAAAATGCTCTCAACGGCGAGAAGCAGCAGCAAGATCAGGAAACCCGCCAGATAAATTCCTATGAAATAAATAAGCGCTCCTATTGCGAGAGTTTTATAATCCAATTTGCCGAGCATGGTTTCCTCCCTAGGGGTGATAGGAACTCTATGATTCGAGCCGTCCGGCCAACTTTATATGACAAATAGTCTTCAATGTAGTTCGACACCTCTCCTCCTGTTCCTACCTCCAAGCAAAATAAATCGGGAGCCAGCCTGAGGCTAACTCCCGAATGAACGTTCATATCAATTAGATTCAACCTTTATAATTCCGTCGTCTTCCCAACCGGCACTTCTCCTAAACGCAGCAGCTTCCACAGCCCGAACGACACCGCCCATGCAAGCAGGAACGCAGCCACGAGGAGGTAGCCGAGAATACCGAAATCGATCTCCTGCACCCATGTCCAGAAAGCCCCGGTCAAGCCGAGATTTTCGCTGATGACTTGCGCGAGACCCGTAATGCCGATCGTCAGTGCCGCAATGACGGCAAGCAGTGTGACGATCAGGTTGTAATACAGCTTGCGCAGCGGGGACGCGAACGCCCAGCGGTAGGCCGTCGTCATGAACATGCCGTCCGCCGTGTCGAATAAGCTCATGCCTGCGGCGAACAGGATCGGGAACGCCAAGATCCCTGCCGCCGATACCGCTTCTTTCGCCGCTCCGGCGGAGATGGACAGCAGCGCGATTTCCGAAGCGGTATCGAAACCCAGTCCGAACAAGAAGCCGAGCGGATAGATATGCCAGGAACGGCGGATGAACCGGAACATCGGACGAAGCAGTCTGGCGAATAAGCCTCTGGATTCGAGCAGCTCCTCAAACTGATCCTGCGTGTGGCGACCTTGCCGGAACTGAATGAACAGCTTGAACAGCTGGATAAGAATGATTAAATTCAGGATGCCGATGAGCAACAAGAACGACCCCGATACGACTGAGCCGATAACGCCCCCGACGCTTTCGAACTGGGGCAAATGCTCCATCGCCCAGCCGACCGAGAAGGCCATCGCAACGGCCATCAGAAACACGACGGAGGAATGGCCGAGCGCGAAATAAAAGCCGACTCCGTGCGGCCGTTGATTTTGCTGAATGAGCTTGCGAACGGTGTTGTCGATAGCGGCGATATGATCGGCATCGAAAGCATGTCTCATGCCGAGGGTGTAGGACAAGACGCCTATGCTCCATAGTGCCGGATTCGACGAGGCCGCTGAAGCGAGCAGCGCCAAGCCTGCGATGTGCAGCGCCAAAACGGCAAGCGGGTAGCCGACCCAGCTGCGGCGTTCTTGCCAAAGCCGTTTCCACATAACGAAGTCCTCCTGACGAATAAAGAATCTTCACTACTGTACCATATAGCTCGGGGAAGTAGAAGATGCGTATGAGTAAATATGATAGAATGTGGAAAAACGATCACTTGGTTAAGGAAAGGAGTTTGACGGAGATGTCGCTTCGCCAGCTGAAATTTTGGACAATCGCGCTGCCGACGCTTCTGATCGGCGGCTTCGAGTACGCGCGGCACGATTGGCTCGAGCATTATTTGTCCATGGAAACAGGCAATCTATATATCACGCTCTTAACGCTGCTGCTAGCATACTTGTTCGCGACCTGGGTGTTCGGCCGGTTCGAGCAAATCAACCAGCGCCTCGCCGAGGAGCAGGCGAAACGGGCGGTTTATGAGGAACGTGAACGGCTCGCGCGGGAGCTCCACGACAACATTGCTCAGACGCTGTTCTTCACGGGCGTGATGCTGAATCAGGGGAAAATCGAAGAGGCGCGCTCGGCGGTCAGCGACATTGACCAGCAGGTGCGGCAGGCGATTTTCAATCTCCGCACCGCCTCCGACAGATCGCTCGACTTCGCGACCCGGCTGACCGTCTGGCTGCGGGAATGGAGCTCGCTCAGCGGGATGGAAGCGATGGCGGATATTCGCGTATCGCCCGGTTCGTTTACCCAAGCGGAGGAGCTGCAGCTGTTCGCCATCGTGCAGGAGGCGTTCACGAATATCCGCAAGCATTCGCATGCCGAATCGGCGACCTTGAAGCTCACGGGAGGATCGGACGGCTGGGAGCTGATCATCGAGGACGACGGAACGGGATTGCAGCCGGAGGATCAGTCGGCCAAGGAGTCGTCCGAAGCGTCCGGCTCTGCAGGCGGGTCCTACGGCTTGGAGCTGATGCGCCGCCGCTCCCGCGAGCTGGGGGCGCAATTGCACGTCATTTCGCCGGTTGCGGACGGCCGGGGAACGCGAATTAAGGCCAGCTGCCAAAGGAGGCGGGAACCGTGACGATACCAGGAGCCTATCGGCTGCTCATTGCCGACGATCATAAGCTGGCGCGCCAGGCTGTCCGAAGCGTGCTGTCGGGCCCGGATTCTCCGTTCACCATTATCGGCGAAGCGGTGAACGGCGCCGAGGCGGTGCGGCTGTGCGACGAGCTGCTGCCCGACGCGGTCTTGATGGACCTGCAGATGCCCGGGATGAACGGGCTGGAAGCGACCAAGCTCATCAAGCTGCGGCATCCCCACATTCGGGTTGTCATGCTTACGGTGTCCGACGATGTAGCCGATCTGTTCACAGCGATCCGGAACGGCGCCCAAGGCTACTTGCTCAAAAATATGAATCCCGACGAATGGTCCGCCTACCTCCTCGCACTGCTGGACGATCACGCCGAGGTGCCGAGGCAAATGGCCGACAAGCTGTTTCACCGGTTCCGGTCGCATCCGGCGCTGGATTCGGCTTCCGCGACGGAAGCGGGAGCATCGCCGCTGACGGCGCGGGAGCAGGAGCTGGCAACGCTCGTCGCGGCCGGCTACAACAACCGCGAAATTGCCGAGCGGCTGGTGATCGCCGAGAATACGGTGAAGAATCATATGAAAAATATTTTGGACAAGCTCGGCCTGAACAACCGCGTCCAGCTGACCGCCTATGCCATCCAGCGCGGCTGGACACGAAATGCTCACGAATCGCAGCGAAAATAGCCCGTCTTAGCCATGTTACGGCACGCCGATTTCGGGTAGGATGAGTAACGAAGGAATGAACCGGAATCGAAAGGATGATCATTGATGTTAAAAAAAATGAGTATCAGCGCTTTGGCGCTGCTGATCGGGCTTATGGCTTTTGCCGCAGCGGCAAGCGCTCACGTCGTTGTCTACCCGCAGCAGTCGACCCAGGGGTCTTATGAGAAGTTCACGGTCCGTGTGCCTTCCGAGAAACAGAATACGTCTACCGTGAAGGTCGAAATACGCCTGAGCCCTGCCGATGTCAGCGTGTCCCGGGTGGAGCCTAAGGCCGGCTGGACCTACCAGATGACCAAAGACACCACCGGTGCCGTAACGAGCATAGTATGGACGGCGCAAGGCGATGGCTTAGCGGCTACGGAATTTACCGAATTCAACATGAGCGGCAAGGTCGGTGACAACGCGACAGCCATTACGTGGAAGGCTTACCAGACGTACAAGGACGGCGAGGTTGTCGAATGGGTCGGTGCATCCGGCTCGGATAAGCCCGCTTCCGTTACCAAGGTAAACGCCAAGCCGGCTGGAGCAGCAGCCGCCGGCGGACACGATACCGGAGCCGCTCACACGGCCGATACGGCGGCAAGCTCCGGTGCCGGTGAAGCTTCCCAGCTGCCGCTGATCCTCTCCATCGTTGCTGTCGTGCTGGGCGCACTCTCTCTAATCCTGACTCTTCTGCGCCGCAATAAGGCGTAATCGCAGCATAAAGCGGCAGCCTGTAACGATTGCATCGTTACGGACTGCCGCATTTTTCATACGCAGATCACCTTTTCCCGCTTATTTCCCCGCATATCTGAGGAATGAGATCTTGCAAGCCTTTGGTCCCAAGATCCTCTCCGCCGCGTTTTCGGACGGAGACGGTTTCGGAAGCTAATTCGTTTTCCCCAAGGACCAGCATATAGGGGACCTTCTCCAGCTGCGCTTCACGGACCTTGTAGCCAAGCTTCTCATTACGCCCGTCGATGTCCACACGAATACCGGCTTCTTCAAGGTCTTGCTTCACACGCCATGCATAGTCCAGAAAACGATCGGATACCGGCAGCAGCTTTACTTGAACCGGCGCAAGCCAAAGCGGGAACGCCCCGCTGTAATGCTCCGTCAAAATACCGATGAATCGATCAATGGAGCCGAACACAGCTCGATGGATGACTACCGGACGATGTTTTTGTCCGTCTTCCCCGACGTACGTCAGGTCAAATTTCTCCGGCATCTGAAAATCAAGCTGAATCGTCGCACATTGCCAGCTTCTCTTCAAAGCATCCAGAATGTGAAAATCGATCTTCGGCCCATAGAAAGCACCGTCCCCCTCGTTCATGCGATAGTCGATTCCCCGATTGTCCAATACGCTCTGCAGCGCCCCTTCGGCTTTGTGCCACAGCTCGGCTGACCCCATTGCGTCTTCAGGCTTTGTCGAGAGCTCAATCCGGTACTCGAAGCCGAATACCCGGTACATGTCATCGATGAATGAAAGAATCCGGCCGATCTCCTCTTCGATTTGATCCGGGCGCAGGAAGATATGGGCATCATCTTGGCAAAACGTTCTTACCCTCATCATCCCGTTAAGCGCCCCTGAAAACTCATGCCGATGCACTTGACCGAATTCGGCCAGACGAATCGGGAGCTCGCGGTACGAATGCAGATTGTTTTTGTAAATGAGCATGTGTCCCGGGCAGTTCATCGGCTTCAAGGCAAATTTCTCCTCATCCGCTTCGGTAAAATACATATGCTCGTGGTAATGGTCCCAGTGCCCCGATTGTTCCCATAGGCGCTGATTCATCATGAGCGGGGTCCGAACCTCGTCATAATCGCGGCGCTCTTGAAGCTCGCGGGCGAAATTTTCCAGCTGGGTGCGAATCGTCATTCCCTTAGGCAAATAGAAGGGCATGCCCGGCGCTTCTTCGGAGAACATGAACAGTCCAAGCTCTTTCCCGAGCTTACGATGGTCGCGCTTCTTCGCTTCGTCCAATAGACGCAAATACTCGTCTAACTGGCTTTGCTTGGGGAATGCCGTTCCGTAGATGCGCTGCATGGTCTTGTTGTTTGCATCGCCGCGCCAGTAGGCTCCTGAGACGTTCAGCAGCTTGAAAGCCTTAATTCGGCCGGTGGACGGCAGATGCGGTCCGCGGCAAAGATCGTAAAATTCGCCTTGGCTGTAGATCGAGATGACGGAATCATCCGGCAGATCGCGGATCAGCTCCAGCTTGTACGGATCCCCAAGATCGGTAAATATACGGACAGCTTCTTCACGGCTCACCTCACGGCGAACGATAGGCACATTTTCTTGAATGATGCTTTGCATTACCTTCTCGATCTTATCGAAATCTTCCGTGGAAATCGGTACATCGAGATCGACGTCATAGTAAAAACCGTTCTCGATCACGGGACCGACTCCAAGCTTTACGTTATTCTCACCGTACATTCTGCGCAGAGCCTGGGCTAGCAGGTGTGCGGCGCTATGGCGAAGCACCTCGATTCCTCCGTCATTATCCAGCGTCAAAATCTCAATGGAGGCATGCCCCCGTATGGACTCGGCCAGGTCGACCGGCTTGCCGTTCAGTGCGCCTGCGACGGCATTTTTCTTCAGTCCGGGACTGATCGATTCCGCAATCTGCCCAATGGTAGTCCCGGCCGGATACTCCCGTACCATACCATCAGGAAAAGTGATTTTACACAACATGCTGCAGCACCCTTTCATCAATTATTGAAATAAAAAAGACGCACCTGTCCCGGCTAAGGGACGAATGCGTCGTGGTTCCACCCTAATTTGATTCGCGAAGCAGCGAATCCTCATTCCAAATCTGTAACGGGAATACCCGGCGAACCTTACACTCAAGAGCGGAGCCTTGATTTCAAGATCGCAGCTGCAAGGGGGTAAATCCTTACGGAGTTAACGAAGAGGATTTCAGCCAATGTCCTCTCTCTCTGGGCGGCTCGCGTTAAGGATTCATGTCCTTGATCATGGCTTGTATGTGATATGTGTTTTGACAAAATAAAAAAAGCATACTGATCCCGAAAGGGACGAGTATGCTCGTGGTTCCACCCTAATTTGATTCACCGAGAAGCGAATCCTCATTCAAGTTCTGTAACGGGAATACCCGGCGAAGTTTACACTCAAGGGCGGGGCCTTGATTTCAAGATCGCAGCTGCAAGGCGGTAAATCCTTATGGAGTTCTCGAAGAGGATTTCAGCCAATGTCCTCTCTCTCTGGGCGGCTCGCGTTAAGGATTCATGTCCTTGATCATGGCTTTTATTGTTTATTATTAAAACAGACCGGCAACTGCATGTCAACCATGCTTGATCTCATCCTGCCGAAACCGTTTACCAAGGCGGTGCAGGTCTCCTCCATGAATCTCTCATGACGGCCGGAGCTCGCGTACCATCTTGTACTCCCCGGGCTCCGCCCGGAAACCGATCATTTCGCGATTAATGCGCAGCATGGGGCCGTTCATGGAATCGTTATGCGTTCGCAGATAAGGAACGTTCCATGCACGGGCCGTCTGCACGCCGAGCAGCTTCAACGCCAGAGCGATGCGGCGTCCCCGGTATTCCTGAAGCACACCGGTATAATCGTGATACATGGCCCCGGTTTGCTCATTCAGCTGCAGGGTGACAACACCGATATAGCGTTCTCCGTCTTTCGCAATATGAATCCATTCCGGACGAACGCCGTGCAGCTCAATGCTCCACTTCTTCCATTCTTCGAACCAGGGAAAGCCGCCGGAATAACCCGGAATATCCCGATGCGTTATTTTATACAGCTCATACAGCTTGCGCTCGTTCTCTTCCCCCGGCTCCTCCGCAAGCGTCGCGAATCGGATCCCGGACCGCTCCGCTTCACGGACAGCATCAAATAGCGAACTGCCGTCGAACGAAGCGAGATCAAGCACCGATTCGAACATATGGCGCTCCTTGACATAATCGCGCCGCTGAGCAAAAGCTGCCGATGCCTCATCCGATTCCCTTACATGGCCGATCAAGCGCGAGGCCCTCACCTCTACAGCCCATTGATGCACTGCTTCGTACAGCGCTCCACCAATCCCGTTCCGGCGACGGTCCGGGCGAACGACAAGCGTACACATCAATGTTCCGGGTTCCGTCCAAGGAGCCCGCCAAGCGATCGCGTAAGCGACCACTTGACCCTGTTCGTCTTCCGCCACCCATTTGGGACGATCCCATCCCGTCAAATTGCCCTTGTCGTCGTAGTCCAGCCTGCCCGGGGGAATTTTGTCCTCGTCGTCCTTCAGCCGTTCCGGCGTCGTCGGCTCCGACCAGATCGTGTTCTGCAGCGGCGCAATCGCCGGGTAATCGTCCGGCTGCCGCATCCTGCGAATGTGAAATGCCGCCACATCCCAACCTCCACCTTGTTGAAGTCCGCTCTCATTCACATTATCGCATGCCCGTATGCCGGCTTCACGGTAAAGTCTGAGTATCACGAAAGCAGGCTGCGGCGGATCTATCGTTCACTCCGCCCCTCCGCCGCCCAGCCGGGCTTCCCTCGCGATACGGGCGGCTTCGGAGCGCCCCTCGACCTGAAGCTTGTTGAGCACGTTCGTCACGTAATTGGCAACGGTTTTCCCGCTTAGCTCCAGCTTCAGGGCGATCTCCGCATTCGAGGCGCCGTCGGCGATCAGGTACAGCACCTCGCGCTCGCGGGTCGTCAGCTCCGGGAACAGCTCTTCCCGCGCAGCCGGACGAGTCATCGCGAAGTAATCGATCATCCGCGCCGCAATATTCGGGCTGAAGATCGCCTCCCCGCCCGCAACGGCGCGGATGGCGCGCATCAGCTCCTCTTCGTCGGCATCCTTGAGCACGTAGCCGCGCGCCCCGGCGCGCATCGCCGTGAACACGGACGAATCGTCCTGGAACATCGTCAAGATGAGCACCCGCACCTTCGGCTGCTTGCCGACAATCCGCTTCGTCGCTTCAATGCCGTTCAAGCCAGGCATCCGAATATCCATCAGCACGACGTCCGGCTCCAGTGCGGCCGCCAAGCTGACGGCCTCCTCCCCGTTCGTCGCCTCGCCGGCGATGTCCATGTCCGGCGAGCCGGCGAGCAGGGCGCGTACGCCTTGCCGGAACAGCGGATGATCGTCGGCGATCAGGATGCGCAGCTTGCCGGCCTTTCCCCCGGTATTCGTATCGCTCATGCCGTTCCCGCCTCTCTCTTCTGATCTTCCGCACTTAATCCCTGAACCTCTTCGTATGGCAGCCACGCCTGCACAACCATACCGCCGCCCGGCGCCGGCTCGATCCGGCACACGCCGCCCAGCTCAGCGGCGCGCTCGCGCATCGAGGCGAGGCCGAGCCCGCCCGGCGCGCCGGCGGAGCGGTCGGCGGCAGCGCGGGCATCGCCGCCGTTATCGCGCACCTCCAGCTCGAGGCGGCCGCCGCCCGCTCGCAGCCGCACGACGCAGTGTGCGGCGCGCGTGTGCTTGGCGACGTTGACGAGCGCCTCCGTCGCAATCCGATAGGCCGCCACCTCGACGGCGGCCGGCAGCGGCGGGAGCGCCTCGGGCGCATCGAGCTCGAAGCTCCAGCCCGGCGCTCCCGCCGCCGGCGGCGACGGCGCGAGTCCCGCCCGCGCCGAGCCGGCCATGTCGGCGATCCGCTCGCGGATCGCCCCGACCAAGCCGAGCTCGTCCAAGGCCGGCGGACGAAGGTCGTACACGAGCGTACGGATGTCGGCAATCGTACGGCGAATGTGGCCGCGCAGCTCGGCCAGCATCGCCTTCGCTTCGGCGGGCTCCCGGTCGATACGCTGCTCCGCCGCGGCCGACGTGTAGAGCAGCGACGCAAGACGCGGCGCGAGATCGTCGTGCAGATTGCGCCGCAGCCGGCGGCGCTCCTCCTCGCGCGCATGAACGAGCCGCTCCCGGGACTCCTGCAGGTCGGCGGCGAGCAGCTGCACCTCATACGTCGCCTGCACGCCCTGCACGACAGCTCCCGCTTGCCGGCTCAGCAGCTCAAGCAGCTTGCCGTTATCCTTCGCGGCTCCCCAGCCTCCGGCATCCCCTTCGGCGGGCATGGCCAGCAGCAAAGTCCCGACCCGTTCGCCGCGATGAATAAGCGGCAGCCGGAGCGGCTGCCGAGGCCGGCTGCCGGTTTCGGCGACCGGCTCCTCCGCACCGCCGAGCGCGATTCCTACGTACGGCGCTCGCACCGCTTCGCGCACCGACCGCGCCACCGCCTGCAGCGCCTCCTCCGGGGCCAGCGGCTCGGCAAGACGCTCGCCGAGCCGCCCTAGCGTCGCGAGCGGATCACCCTGCCCGCCGTACAGCCAGCGGCTTACCATCCGCTGCAGGCGAACCCGCAGCGGGTGAAACAGCACGGCCACAAGGCCGGTGGCCGCGAATGAAATCGCCCATGAGCCGCTCGTTTGAAACAGCAGGCTCAGATACCCGACGGAGCCGGCGTACAAGCCGACCACGCACAGCGTCAGAATGCCGTACACGAGCGTTCGGCTCAGCAGCGGATCGATGTTCCATAGCCGATAGCGCAGCAAGGCGATCAGCAGCGTCACCGGGATCGCACACATCGACAGCTGGATACCCAGCTCCAGCACATACATCAAATAAGGGTTGGCGTCCCAGGCCGGCCGGTTGATCACATAGACGGCGGTCCATCCGGCTAGTCCCGCTATCGCCGCCAGGCAGCCGAACACCGCCCATTTCGTCTGCAGCCGTTCGGTCGGACTCATCGTTCGCCGGTATTTATACACCAGCAGGAAGATCATCGTGCCGATCCACGCCACGAACCATACGGCAAACACCGGCATCGCGTTTTGTATATCCAGAGCCGTCCCCGGCGCCAGCATCCCCGGTACGCGCACGGCTATAACCGTCAGGACCAGCCATCTGGACCAGCCCGGCTCGAGCTTGCCGTTCGGAAACAAGCTGACGAATACAATAAAGGCAGGCATGCCGAACGCTCCGACCCACCGGACAAGGCCGTTCAGCAGCGGATGCAGCGGCTTCAGTGCGTCGATTACGGGAATAAAGGTCGTTCCCAGCGTAAACAGCATGTACGTTCCGAGCAGCCCCATCGCATCGCCGCGCTTGCGGGCGAACAGCACGGCGCCAGCGGCAAAGAATAGCCCCGCAAACAGCGCGTACAGCCCCGTGTAAGCCCACGCGTACTGCACGCTCGTCCAGCCGTTCGCCTCCAGCCAGCCCGCTCCCGGAGCAGGATTATAGAACGCTTCGCAGCTGCGGTAGGCGCACACGTCTCGCAGCTCCCGGTAAAACAGCGGCAATGCGGCCGCAAACATCAGCACGAGCGCCAGCGAATAGACGGCTACGGCCAAGGCACCCCATCGAATCCAGCGCATCGCTTCGAACATCCCCTGTCTCTAAGTAGAAGCCATTCACCGAATCTATTACACCGATTATAGCAACCGCCCCGAATCGCCGTAAACGCCCGCGTCGGGCTTCACCGCAATTTCCCGGTCCGGTTTCCCGGAAACCGGGAATCGGCTCCTCTGCCGGCGGGGATACCCGGGGCTATACAATAAGCTCATCGGCAACCGCCAACTATCCCGAGGAGGTAAATACCACTCATGAACGTTACAATCAGTTCGAACTATTTTCGCCTATCCGGTCTTGCCCTTCTGCTGGGCGGCCTTATGGGCGGCGTCGGCCAGCTGCTGCACGCCGGCGATACGCCGGAAACCGTCGCCGAGATTCCCGGCTTCGTCGCCTACGCGGTCAACACCCACGTGCTGCTGGCCTGGGCTTCGACGCTCATTTTGCTCGGCCTTCCGGCCATCTATTTGCGCCAAGCCGCCAAGCTCAAATGGTGGGGCTGGCTCGGACTGCCGCTCCTGTTCATCGCCTTGATGTTTGAAATTTTCCATGGGCCGCTGCAAATCATGGGGTACCCGATCATTTTCCATAACGTTACGACACCCGAGCAGCTCCAAGTCATCAACGATCAAATCCACACGCTCGCCACCGATCAGTACCCGCTGCAGCTCGCCGTCCTGATTCCGCTTATGCCGTTCCTGTTTATCGGTTTGATCTTGACCGCCGTCGGCATGCTGACGGCACGGGTGCTGCCGAAGCACGTCGGTGTCGTACTGACGGCGGCTATTACGCTGCTCGTGCTCGGCATGTTCATCAAGATCCGCGTATTGGACGTCTCGTTCTCGTACTTGCTGCTTGCTTTCGCCTATATCGGCGGTTCGCTGCTGCTGGGCTCCTCGAACCCGGCCGAAGTCACTAACGCCTCCAGGCCGGCTCGTTCGGCTTAATCTCCTCATACATGGCCTTCCTGCAACACAAAGGGCTGCTTTCGTCCGCTACAGACGAGGCAGCCCTTGCAACATTTTATTCGGTGAGCAGCATTTCCCATTCGTGAATTTCATACGTCCGCGCTCTATGCACGATATACGGGTCCTCGTCGACCATTTGCTGCACTTCCGCGATCGATCCCGCCTTGTAGATGACCATTCCGCCCCAACCGTCGGTAAACCGGCCCCGGGCCAAAATTTTCCCTTCTTTCGCCCTCTGCTCCAAATACTCGAGATGCTCCGGACGGTACGTCTGACTCAGCTCCACATCCAGCATTGGCAGAAATACGGCGTAATATTTCATAAATCTCTCTCCCTATTAAACCGACTGTCCTCCCATTATCTCCCAGTCCGTATCCTGAATCAAGTCCCCGTCTTCCGCTCGTAGACGACGAATTCGTAATCGTACGGGTTCTCTTCATCCTTCACTCCGGGCTCCCGCGACGTCACTTCCCAAACCGATGCTTCGATTTCCGGAAAAAACGTATCCGCCGCAAATTCATGATAAATATGGGTAATATACAGCTTGTCCGTATAAGGCATGGCCGCTTTGCAAATTTCCGCACCGCCGATCACGATCAGCTCGTCATCCGCGGGATTGTGCCGGCGCAGCGCTTCCTCCAGCGAGTGCTCGACGACGCAGCCTTCCGCCTTGTAACTCGGATCGCGAGTCACGATCACGTTGAGCCGGTTGGGCAGCGGCTTGCCGATCGATTCATGCGTCTTGCGCCCCATTAGCACCGTTCGCCCTTTCGTCACCTTGCGAAAATACGCCATGTCCGCCGGGAGCCGCCAGGGCAGCTTGTTGTCGATCCCGATGCCGTTATTGCGGTCCATCGCCAGCAGCATCGCGATCGTCATACCGCCACCTCGCCTTTGATCGCCGGATGATGCTCGTAGCCGACAATTTCGAAATCCTCATACACGTAATCGAAAATCGTATCCGGCTTGCGCTTGATCACAAGCTTCGGCAGCGGGTACGGCTCCCGGGTCAGCTGCAGCTTCACCTGCTCCATGTGATTCGAGTAAATATGCACGTCTCCCCCGGACCAAATGAATTCGCCCGGTTTCAGACCGCATTGCTGCGCCATCATATGGGTCAGCAGCGCATAGCTCGCGATGTTGAACGGCAGGCCGAGGAACGAATCGACCGAGCGCATCGTCAGCATGCACGAAAGCTTACCGTCCGCTACATAAAATTGGAAGGCGAAGTGACACGGCGGCAGCGCCATCTTGTCCACCTCAGCCGGGTTCCACGCAGTCACCAGCAGCCGCCGCGAATCGGGCGTCCGCTTGATCTGCTCGACCACCTTGCTGATCTGGTCGATCTTCGTCCCGTCCGGAGCAGGCCAGGAGCGCCACTGCGATCCGTATACCGGTCCGAGGTCGCCGTTCTCGTCCGCCCACTCGTCCCAGATGGACACTTTATTTTCCTTCAAATACCGGATGTTCGTGTCTCCGCTTAGGAACCACAGCAGCTCGTGAATAATCGAGCGAAGGTGAAGTTTCTTTGTCGTCACGAGCGGGAAGCCCTCCGACAGGTCGAAGCGCATCTGCCGCCCGAAGACGGACAGCGTCCCCGTGCCCGTGCGGTCTTCCTTCTTGACGCCATTATCCAAAATATCCTGCAGCAAATTCAAATATGCCCGCATCGTCCAGCATCCCCTTGTCCGTATCTTTTGCATGTACAATGAATAACTAGATTATATCAGCAGGGGGGCCTGAACAAAACCGGAACTTGGAATCCGAATCATTGCGGCTTGACCGTGTAACCGGTCGCTCTCCGCTTTTTAAGAATTTTAATCGACTGATCCAGCAGAGAGGGAGTACAGCTGACCTCGAGAAGGACCTCGCTTTTACGGCTCGCAAAAACGGTTACTTTCTTTTTACTGACCGCCAATTCGATGATCAATCCCAGAATGAAGCCGCCCACTAAGCCAAGCAATCCCCAAATTATTGGCCCCCAGTACAGAACGAATCCATATACCGCACCCAGAACCGCGAAGATCGTCGCGCCCATCATCGCTCCGTCCAGAATACTTCTGCCATCTACCCTATGAATGGAGTCCAGGATATGTGTTTGAGACTCAAGGTTTTCCAGAGGCAGTGCAACGATATGGTGCGAAGGGACCCCCAGCTTCTCCATGTCATGGATAACCATCTCCACAAAAGGTGAGTGTTCAAATGTGGCGACGATCTTTACTGTATTATTTTCTCCAGTGTTTAATTGTGCCAAGTTTGCAGCCCTCACTCTAAGGTATCGTATTTGCTCAATGTCGAATAACGTGTTGCTTTCATTTACCGATACATAGGCATGATAAATTGCAAAAGCGTACATCGAAGGCAGAAATAGAAACCACTGCCAGTCCACCATGGCTGCTGCGCTGCTAAAATCTCCAAGGAACGAATAAAGCCCGGCACGAACGGCCGCAGCCTTATAGCAGACAAATATCCACCAGGCCAAAACAAATGTGCCGACAATCGTACTGCCGCCATACAGCTGCCCCAAGCCCGGCGATAAGATCGACCAGACCATACCCACCCAGGGATTTCTCTTGTCAAGGATGACTACATCAAAATAGCTGACCTCCGAAGGTGAAATAGGTGCATCTTCAACTTCAGACAAAATGTGACTTTTATTGACTTCCACCGTACAACGGTAACTGTCCCAGATGCAATATGCATATACGGCCACGTAAAGCAAAGCCCAGTCCTGGTTGAGTTGAGCCTTTGCCTCCTCGAACCTGCCAAGAAAGGATAAGGCAATCGCCATATTTAAATTAGACTGACTGTTGACCACAAGTTCCCAAATGATCAGCACAAAGCCATGCAGGTACTTACCTATGTACATGTGCCCAAACCCCGGGAAGGCAACAGACCACCAGGCGGCAATCCAAGGAGTGCGGGGATATACCGAGTTGATCCCGAGTACGGATATTTTCCCTTTGGCATAGCGGGGTTTTATGTTATCCGATTGGAATTTGCGATGCGGCATAAGGCCTCTTCTCCTGCGGCTTGATCTCTTCAGGTAATATTACCAACAACTACCTGCGCTATGAATCCCTTCCTCGCAGGAAAAAAATAATATGGCACCTATCCTGCCTTCATCTCGTATTGATATTTGAAAAAGTCGGTTTGGCGGGATTCAACGCCTGCGGAGGAAAGCGGCACTAACATTCAGCAAACACTCAGCGCGGAATCAAGTACGATTCAGCTTCACCTTGCATAATGGGCTTAACATTCAGAACGAATTCGGACGGAGGATTCAAACGATGATAAAACGGCTGATCACGGTCGGGACGTTAGCCATAACCATGACAATGAGTACGGGCCTCACAAAGTCGAACGCTGAAGCCTTGCAGCCGCGGCACGTAGATGTAGATAACCATGAGGCTGCTGCGGACCTCGATCGTTTTCTGGCGGCCCTCGGGGCAAGCGACCAGCAGCAGATTTCCGATGCTCTGTATGAGGGACGCTCGCTCGCCGATATCGCCGAAGCGAACGGCAAACCGGCGCAGGACATCATTGAGCTTCAGGTTGCGCAGCTGTCGGAGCAGCTCTATCTCCGTATGGCAAGCGGCCAGCTGTCGCCAAGCGACTATTATGCCCAGTTGAAGGAGCTCCCGGCCATCGTCTATGAGAGCGTATATGGCATTGCGGCGGAAAGCTCCACGGTTTAATAGGAGTAACGCAAATGCCGCTTCCCCACCGTTCCGACCCTCATCGGGCCGGTCCGTGCATCACACTGCTCCGCCTGATTATAAGCAACCGTCAGCGTGAGCGTCGCTTCATATCGTCTCCTGCTTACAATCCAAACAAGCTTCCGTGACCCGCTTTCACAGCGGGTCACGGAAGCTTGTTTCTTGTAATCAGCCGGGGGCCGCCATCAGTCTACGAACATTTCCGAAGCGGGCCCACGCTTGCCGTTATGAAATTTTCCGCGTCGATTTAACGGATTCCTGATGCTCCTTGCACAAGAAGCGAATGTACTGTACCGTCGCTTCCTTGACCTTCTTCGCTTCCTCCAGCGAGGAGAAGCAGTATTCGGCCGTATCGGTCGCCCCGTACCGCTCCAGCTCTTCAGCCCCCATGCCCAGCGCCGAATAGTTAAAGAACAGCTCGTAACGCGCCCGCTCGCCGGCATTCTCGATAAAGATGTCCTTCGTGAAGAAGGAGCCCTTGTTCAGCACCTTCAGGTGCAGCCGGAACGGACGGTCCGGGTCGGATACATAGCATTTGATCGTCGCTTCAATCTCAAGCTGTTTATAGGCTTCCGGCGGCTTCTGCAGCGGCTCGGACGAAGTCAGCGCTTTCCATAGTTTACGCAGCATATTGTCCATCCCCTAGTCCATCGATAAAATGTTCCATACGTCTCATCGGATTGAGTAAGGCTATTATACTTCGTTTCCTCCGGGATTTCTGTGAAGGAGCATACAGAACAACCGAATTTGCGTTCCGTTGAGGCAGCTATTAAGACCTTATCCTAACAAATATACGCCGCCCCTTCGGAAAAGTTTCTCATGGGAACTCCATGCAGCGCTGCCAGCAACGGACTAGAGCTTTTCTGCTGGATATCATAGTACAATCATCCACGGATAGCAAATCCCATCAAATCAAATAAGGAAGTGGATTACCTTGAAGAAAATGTTAACCGCTGCCGCCCTGTCGCTCTCGATCTTAGCCTCGACGTCCGTTGTTAACGTTCCGCTGTTCGGGCCTTCCACTGCCGAAGCCGCCATCACGACCGGCGACCGTCTTGTCGGCAATGCCGAGTGGTACTATGGCAAAGTTACATATGTCTTTGGCTCGCGCGATTTGGCGAACCTGCGCCTGGACTGCTCCTCCTTCACCCAGCTTGTGTACAAGAACCTGAACATTTCCATTCCGTGGGGTTCCAAGGCTCAAGCGGCGAAAGGAAGATATGTATCCCGCTCCAGCCTGCAGAAGGGCGATCTTGTCTTCTTCCGCACTCATGGAAGCGCCATTGACCATGTGGCGATCTACCAGGGCGGAGGACGCATCATTCACAACTTGCCGAACCGCGGTATCGTGTCCTCGAACATGAACGACAGCTATTGGAGCAGCCGTTACGTGACTGCGCGTCACATTCGATAAGCAGCGAGCAAGGCCGGACGATCTCCCCTGATCGGTCCGGCCTTTGTGCCGTACCGGACAGGATTCGCCGAAGCCGGCTCATTGAGCTCGGCGATATCAATTATATTAGAGAAACAACAATCCGCCTTGGCTCTGCTGTGAGCCGGGCGGATTGTTGACTATTCCGCACCTAGTCCCGCTTCCCGGGCGAGCAAAATCGCCTGTGCGCGGTCGGCTACCTGAAGCTTGTTCAGAATGTTGCTGACGTGGTTGCGCACGGTCTTCAGGGTCAAGCCGAGCTTGCGGGCGATTTCCCCGTTGCCGCAGCCGCGGGCGATCCATTCCAGCACCTCGCGCTCGCGCTCCGTCAGCTTCGGAAACAGCGGATGGTTCGCCGGCTTGCTGACGACGGAGTCGAAATAAAACATCATCTTGCGGGCAATCGCCGCGCTGAAGATCGCTTCGCCGTTCGCTACAACGCGAATCGCCCGGACGATCTCCTCCTTGTGGGCTCCCTTCAGCATATATCCGCGCGCCCCGGCCCGCATGGCGGAGAATACGGAGGCATCGTCGTCAAACATCGTCAATACGAGGATGCCGATGTGCGGGCTGACGCCCGTAATTTCCCGCGTCGCTTCGATACCGTTGCGCCCCGGCATGCTGACATCCATGAGAATGACATCAGGCTGCAGCGCCTCCGCCAGCTTGACCGCCTCCTCGCCGTCAGCCGCCTCCCCGACGATCTCAAATTCCGGAATCGATTGCAGCGCCGAGACGAGCCCTTCCCGAAACATCGGGTGATCGTCGGCCAGCACAATCCGCAGCCGGTCCATATCCGTTCCCTCCACTCGCTTTCCCTCCTATTTGCCTGCCGCTATCGGCAATTCGACGCTAATCGTCGTGCCTCGTCCGGCCTCCGAAGCCAGCGCGCAGCTTCCGCCGAGCTCCTCGGCCCGCTCCTTCATGGAGCGGATGCCGATGCCCGGCTTCAGCTTCTCCGGCAGCCCCGCTCCGTCATCGCGGATCGTCAGCCGCAGCTGCCCGTTCATGGCAACCAGCCGGACGACGCATTGGGCCGCCCCGGCATGGCGAACCACATTCGTCAACGCCTCTTGAACGATCCGGTATACCGCCACCTCGACGGCGGCCGGCAGCCGCAGCCCCCGCTCGACTCCCTCCAGCTCCATCTTCACGCGACCGTCGCCGATCTGCAGAACTAGCTCCTGCAGAGCGAACGCCAGCCCGAATTCGTCCAGTGCGGGCGGCCGCAGCGCGTAGACGAGGCGGCGAATGTCCGCAATCGATTCCCGCAGCTGGGCTTGCACCGTCTCAAGCGCTTGCCGGGACCGCTCCGGCTCGGATTCGTAAAGGAGCAGCGCTTCATCGAGGCGGAGCGTCATGCTGGCCAGACCGGAGCCGAGTCCGTCGTGCAGATCGCGCCGCAGCCGGCGCCGCTCCTCCTCTCGTGCGCTCACGAGCCGTTCCCGCGAACGCTGCAGCTCCGCCGTTAGCCGTTCCGCTTGAACGGCAATGCTCAGCTGCCGAATCAAGTCGTCCAGCACATCCCGCTGCCCACCCGGCAGTACTTCGCTCAAATGATCCGTTCCTACAATCAAACGGCCTACCAGCTCACCTTGAATGGAAAGCGGAATGGAGCTCACCCTCCCGCCGCTGCCGTCCGGCTTTCCGTAGGAGGCGATCACCGCCGTCTCTCCGTCTCCCGTCTGCATCTCCAGCGCCGTGTAAGGTACGCGCAGCACCTGCGCCGTCGCTTCCACAATGTCCGGCAGCAAGGAGTGCTGCGTCAGCGCACCTTCAAGCCGCCGGGACAAGCCTGACAGCACCTGGTAAGGATTGTTACGTTCGCCGTAGACGAGCACGTTCACCGAGCGCTGCACCCACTCGCGCAGCGGTTGAAACAAGACGGCGGCCAGACCGACGAGCAGCAAGCTCACGACACCGTTGGTACGTCCCTGGAACAATAGCCCCGCCGCCCCGACGAGCAGCACGTAACCCATAACGCCCATGATGCTGAGCACGAGATACACGAGCGTCCGGTTGTACGGCACGGCCAGATGACGCCCCCTCTTCTCCAAAACGATGACTCCGACGGAGAACGGCAGCAGGAACAGCCCGATATACAGCACTACCTGGAGCAGCATCCGCAATATACCGTTGTTATACTCCAATACGAGCACCCCGCTCACCCCGCCGACCGCATAGCAGAGCATGCCGACGGCGAACCAGATCATCTGTCTCCTCTGTTCGGCCGGGCCTTTGCCGTATATTTGGTAATAGGCGACTACGAGCGCTCCGTGCGTAACGAGCATAAACACATTGCGAAACCAAAACGGCCAAGCATTCATCGACAGTACCGGAAGCTCGGGCATCGTGATCACGACGACCTCGGCAACCAGCCACGCAAGTCCGGGCACCATCGTCCAGCGCGGACTGAAGCGGCCTCGGGGGAGCAGGAACAGTACAAATACGTACAGCGAACCAACTGCATTAAGTACGAAAAATATCGGCTCGACAAAAGGGTGGTACCGGAACACGAGATCATCCGTGCTGAAGATCGTTCCCGTAATGACCAGGAACATAGAAGCAACGATACAAAAGTGATCCTTCCAGCCGTAACGGTATACGAGGAACCCCATCAGCCAGGAAGACAAATTTTGGATCGCCAGGACAACGACCGTTAACCCCCCGTACAATGCCGGACTGACGCCGATCGCAGCAAGCTGCGCGAACATCTCCTCGCTCAGCTGAAAGAAGCCGCAGCCTTCGCTGCAAGGAACAGGATACAGCCAAATGCCCATCTCGTGGCTGTAATAAGACACGATCAGGCAGGCCGCCAAAGACGTCCACCAAAGGGCATGAAGCAGCACATAGAAGGCTTGGCGCAGCCGAGCCGGAACAACAATTGCTTTCATGACGCTTCCGATCCTTTCGCCGCGGTAGGACTTTCCTCTCAGTATAGCATGCACCCGTTCCCGGCGGCTCGGGAAATCGGAAGCCCCGAGAAGTTCCCGGCAAGCTCGGGAAGAAGCACCCTTGCTGCCGGGACGGCGGGACCGCTACGATGATAGGCATAAGGCCGCGGCCGCTTCGCCGCACGGCTATCCGAACGATCAAGGAGTGTCATAAACCAATGAATGTGAACGTACCTTCCGTATTTTTCCGCTTTAGCGGCTGGGCTCTGCTCATTGCAGGCATCATGCACACCCTCATCCAATTCGTCCACCTCGACGATGTTCCCGAAGGAATGGCGCAGATGAGCTATTTTGTCGACGTCGCCGTGTGGAGCCATGTCGCCCTGATTTTTGCCGTCGCTCTGACTTTGTTCGGACTTACCGGGCTGTTCCTCCGCCATATCGCCGTGTTGAGATGGTGGGGCTGGGTCGGCTTCGCCTGCATGTTTCTCGTCTTCTACTACGATGTCACGCACGCCGTGCTGCAAGTATTCCAGTATCCGATTCTGTTTGACGGGATCCAGGATGAGCAGAAGCTGAAAGAAGTATCCGACCTTGTCATGCGGATACAGACGGAGTCGGGGATCGGCAGCACGCTGATGCGGATGCTGTTCCCGGTTATGCTGCTCGGTACGCCGCTGATGGCGGTCAGCCTATGGCGCGCGCGAATTTATTCCAAATGGCCGGCAGTGGCCCAAATCGTTCTTCTTGTCGTCCTCTTCGTGCCGATCGAGGCGCTTATGAGATATGCGTTCCCTGTCTCTTTTCTCGTCTATTCGTGGTACGGAGCCCTTCTCGCTTTCGAGAGGCTGAACGTTCCCCAGGCTTCGTCCGCCGGGCACGCCGCTTAACAGCCGCGCATGAACGATTCCCCGCACGTCCGCTTCAAGCTCCACAGCAAACAGGCAACCGCCGAGTCGCAAGGACTCCAGGTTGCCTGTTCCATTATTACGGATATTACGTTACGCCCTGCCGGTATTACTCCTCCACAAAGCGTTTGAGCGCAGCCAGCTTGTTCTCCCAGAAGCGCTCGTAATGGTCGAGCCAGCGCTTCAGCTCCAGCAGCGGCTCAGGCTCCATCCGGTACCGCGTCTCGCGTCCGACTTTTCGTTCTTTGACAAGTCCCGCTTCGGTCAGTATGCGCAAATGCTTGGAAACGGCAGTCCGGCTGATCGGATAGTGACTGCTGATGACCGTGACCGGCAGCTCCTGCTCTTCCAGCAGCCGGAGCAGCGAGCGCCGGGTCGGATCGGCGATTGCCTGGAAGACGTCGTGCTTCGGCGACGGCGCAGCCATGGTCAGCCCTCGATCTTCGCTTTCAGCTTCTGAACGATGCCGACCCAGCCTTGGTTCATACGGTCGCGCACGATCCGGTGCGATTCGCCGAATTCAGTTAAGGTATCGGCATCCCAGCCGCCGTGAATCAGCGTAAATTCCGTCTTGCCGTCGTTCTCTCTAAGCTCGAACGTGACGGTCCAATCTTTGCCCCAGCGAAACGACAACCGATTCGGCGGATCAAGCTCCGTCACACGGCAAGGAGACTTGCCGAACGGAACGGCATCCAGGTGGAACTCGTGACCGGCAACCGGCTGAAAGTCGTTCGGCATAAACCATTCGGCGATGCCTTCCGCCGTAGCGACGGCATCCCAAACTTTCTGAATCGGCGCGTTAATCGTGATTTCCTGACGAATATCGGGCAGTGTGTTTGTTGTCATGTTTGTTCCTCCAATTTGAGCTGCGATCGTTTGTGCATCTAATGCGAAACCTTTTGGTTTCGCGTCGACGACCGTTTCATCATACGACACCTTTAGGTTGCATGTCAACACCGATATGATTGGCGTTCACCGAACAATGAGCAGAGCAGCGCGACCGCCGTCGTGGCGGTTTGGTTGCGCGTGTCGACGATCGGATTTACTTCGACGATATCGGCGCTGCTCACGACGCCGGCCGCCGCAAGCCTTTCCATCGCCAGATGGCTTTCGCGAAATGCGATGCCGCCGGGTGCCGAAGTGCCGACACCGGGAGCATAGTAAGGATCGAGCGCATTGAGATTGAAGCTGACATGAACGCTTCGACCGGCCTGTGTGGCGATGCCGATCGCTTGCTCGATGGCTCTTTTCATGCCTAGCCTCTCCAATTCGCGCATCGTGTAAACCGTAACCCCCCGATCCCGCAGCGGCGAGCACTCTCCGGCATCCTCCGACCGTGCACCGATAACGACAACATGCTCGGGCTTCACCGGCGGGGCGCCTCCGCCCAGTGCCGCAAGGCGCGGATCGCCGAAACCGAGCACGGCTGCCAATGTCGTCCTTAACACCCCGGGGCCGCTTCCTCTCGGCGCCGGCTCCGGCATCGGCGCATCGCCGCAGGCGTCGAACCAAATCAGTCCGACGCCCCCCAGGGCCTGTCTGACTCCGGCTATGGAACCGATTGCAACATGGTGGTCTCCGCCGAGGATCAGCGGGAAGCGGTTTCCTTGCAGCTCATGCGCCGTCCGGGCGCTGACCTCCTTGCATACCCGCACCTGCTCGGATAAACAAGCGGCGAGGTAACGGTAGGCGCCGGCATCGGCCCGTGACGTATCCGGGGGACGATAAACCGGTATGTCCCCGCGATCGGTCACGCTGCAGCCCAGCTCCTCCAGCTTCGCCGCCAATCTCGCACAGCGCAAGGCGCTCGGGCCCATATCGACTCCTCTGCGCTCTCCGCTAAGATCCATCGGTACGCCTATGACAGCGAGATTGCCGCTACACATCGGATTCATGTCCGATCTCCTCCTGGACTTCTCTATATATGAGACCGCCCCCGCTTTCTATCCGAGCGCCATCCGAGCGGGTCGCTTCGTATGACGGTTCGCATAAGCGGAGGCGGCGCAGGCATGAGGCTTCACACGCGGAGCATACTTTCCCATCGCCTCCACACGGTCGACCATCTCTTGCACATATTTGGCGGTTACGTTCACCTTCGGCTCCGTCCCTGCATCGATGTCGATGTACAAGGTTAACGAGGCTCCCTGCAGAATATGGGGCAGCAGCAAATCCTCCATGCGGCGGATGATGTCTCCGGAGAAGATCGAAGCCACTTCTTGTGACAAGGCGGTTTCCATCGACAGCTTCTCCTTCACCGACTCGATTTCCCGAGGCACGATGACCGTCCGGTAGCACGCCCACGCGCCCTTGCCCAGCCGGTGAATGATAAGGCCGGTCACGAACTTCGTATACCCCCGGTGCACTTGACTGTCGGTGCCGATCATGAAGTGATACGAGGCTTGCGGATCCTGAGCCATAAAGCGAAGTACACGGCGGCACACATCATCGGGACTTAACTTGCTGTCGGTCAAATTTTGAAATCTCATGCTGCTCCCCTCCCGGATTCAGGCTCCGTTACGTTGGCGCTATGCTCACAGTATATGGCCGTCCCCGGCAAAATCGAACCGTGAAATGTTTATTTGCCGGCAACCGTGTCATAATGAGCGGACACTGCATATATATGTTTTGTTGAATAATTCCAATTGAGGTGGTACATCAATGATCGCAACGACGCAAGGTGTCGGCAAAGAGGAAGCCATGGATAAACTGCGGAACATGGGGCTTGACCAAATCGCCGTTTGGCTCGGCCGTCTGCCCGAAGACCGCTGGGAGCGAATGTTCCTCGATAACTGGCCTGCACTCGCCAAGAAATGCGGCGTCGAAAAGGAATAACATCCTACATAAACGCTGGCACGTTACCATGCAAAAACGCTCTGTCCCCGGTTAACCCCGGTTGACAGAGCGTCTTTGTTGCGGCACATTCTTCATCATGTACGGATACAACAGCAGCAGGCCGGCGATATAAAGTACGATCAATACATATAGAGGCAGCAGGTGAATGAAATCGATATACCCGATGTACAGGTGCACGGATAACCCCGCCGTAAACGCCGGCAGTCCGGCCAGCACGAGCATGCGCCACAGCCAGCGCTGTCCTTCTTGAATGCCCCAGAGCGCCGCAGCCGTCAGCGCTGCGGCGTCCGATACCAGTGCGCCTCCGAAGCCGGCCCGGTCGTGAGCGATGAGCGGCAGCAGCTTATCGTTGAACGACTGCAGCGTGTCCGGCGTCGTGCACAGGTACGCCAAATCTTGAGGCACGAATACGTTCGTCACCCCGACAGAGGCAATAACGATCCCTCCGACCCCGAGCATAACGCCAAGCACGACGAAGATGAGCTGCCCCCACTGCGCCATTCGCCAAGCACGATCGTTTCTGAGCGCCGGCATCCGGTCTACGGCTCTCCCGGCGCGGCTGCGCATGGCGAGGACGAACATCGGCAGCAGCACGGCTGCGGCCAGCGCATGCAGCGGATCGAAGTACCCGTAGCCAAGATATAGGAAAAACGAGCTGAAGCCGAGTAAGCCGGATACGAGCAGCGCCGTCTTGGCCCAGTGCAGCTGCGCCCTCAGACCGAAGCCCCCTAGCATCATATATAAAACCCCGATTGATATCATCGTTCCGGCCAGAGTCACCCGGTCGTGAGACATAAAGGAAAGCAGGCGGGGGTTCGCCAGCAGCAGCGCATTCCGATCGGCACCCAAATAAGCGATGTCATACGGCAGCATCACGCTGGTGACGGCGATGAACCACGCGATCAAGCCGCCGATCAGCATGCCTGCTCCCAGCAGCGTCATCCAGCCCCATCCGCTCCAAAACCCGGTTCCTTCGACCGCTTCATCCTCAGTCCGAGGAGCGTTGGACTCTGCCTCGAAGATCAGGGCATCATTGATGCGTTTCGGCAAGCCCGGGCCCGAATATACCAGACCGCTGTGCAGCATGACCGCATCCGCTCCGGCATCCCGGAGGCGAAAGGCATCCTGCGGTTCATGCACGCCGCATGCCGCCACTATGGCCGGCTCTGCGCCAATAATGACGCGCAGCCGGCGAACGGCCTCGGAGCCGGGAGCTAACGCTTTGGGCGAAACGTCCCACACCTGCCCATCTTGCGTATATTCGGTCACATAAAATCCGCGCCAGCCCGTCTGTATGGCATTCTCGGCAGCGGCTCTCAGCAGCGCTTCGTCCGCTTGGAGGGGGACCGCCAGCAGCAGCGGCTTTCCTTCCGTATTCGCACCTGCGTTACGATGCACATCTGCAAGCTGAATCAAGAGCTTGTTGAATTCGTCAACCGACCAGCCCCGGCGCCGCTCTCCGCCATTGTTGTCGACGGCCTCCATACAACCGTCAATCACAAAGCCCGCTGCATGGGGCCCAAGCTCCTTCATCAGCAGCTGCAGCTGGTTCACCGCTTCCGCCGCCGAGCTTCCCGGCATCGGCGCCAGCCGGAGCAGGTAAGGCAGCCGATGCCCGCGGGGCTTGTTCAATTTGGCCGCGATTCGTTCCAAACCATCATTCTGGAATCGATCGGGATAAACGATCGCTTCTTCCTGCGGCTTCAGCCTCGGCTCGCAGCGTTCCTCCGTACCGGCCGGTCGCAGCGTAACCGGACCGACCTCCATAAAACCGAAGCCGAACGGCGCCACTGCCTTGCGGCCGAGCAGCCTCGGGTCGACGGGGCCGCTCAGACCGACGGGATAACGCGTTCGGAAGCCGATACGGCTGCTCTCCAGCGCAGAGCTGCCCTCCATATGCCCGAGCGTGCGGATGACGAGCGGCCCCAGCGGCATTCGGCTGAGCAGCCCCATGGCGCCAAGCGCCGTATCCCGGGCGGCGGTCGCTTTCATGCGAAACAGCAGCGGACGGAATATCGTCTGATAAGACCAATCGGGCATGCGGAGCCCCCTCGCTTTTTCCAAGTAAAATCTGTTACTTAAGACACAGAATTATCCAATAGAATTAGTCTATAATGACTATACTGGCATACGATACGACTACGATTTAACTACGTTTCAGAGGTGAACCGGCATGAGTAAAGAACAAATTGAAGGGTTAATCGGCAACCTTCAGGATTCCAAAGAAGATCTGGAGAAGTGTGTCGACCTGCTGTGCGGCCTGCAGAGGTCGAAAGGCCCTGTCACGGAAGCGGTCATTGCGCTGAAGTACGAGAAACCGAATCTTCATAAGATGCTAAAAAGCCGCCTGAACCACAATCCCGGCATTCGCATGGTGCTGGAACTGTAGGCTCCCGGCGATACCGTTCACATGGTACGGCAAACGGTAATAAGCGCCCTTCTCTTAACGAAAGAGGGGCGCTTCCTTATTTCTCCATTCAGAGACGATATCCTGCTTTTGCAATACTGCTAACGTCTTGCATCAACGAGGGGGGCCGCGCTACCGAAGCTGAAATCGAACAGCTGCCACCGTTGATACAGCTTCTCGATCTTCTCGTAGTGTTCCTGCTGGGCGACGGCCACTCCGCCGACGACGTTTCTCCAGCTTATGTCCGAAGCACTGCGCATCGTAAGCGTTACCGTATAGCGGTATCCCGCTCCGTAAGGAGCCTCCTCTACTTCTGCAATTCGGCCTTCGCTAAACGCCTCCTGCCCGCCGTACTTGACGCGGAACCCCAAGATGAGCCGGTCTTGCCGGGGGAGCTTCAAATCCGACACAAATTGCAGCTTATGAAAGCCGATCGCTTGAACTTGAACCGGCTTGCTCCTGCTCGTTACCGAACGGCCGTTCAAACACTGAATGTTCATATCGCAACGAACATCCGTTACAGCCCAAACTGTCGTGTACATTTCACCGCCCCCTGATTAAGATACATTATGTATCACTATGAATATGAAAAATTCTTGTTTGTACTTTTCCCTTCCAAAACAAGCCCATTCATTGGTATAATTGATGTTACGAAATGGATACACTAGGAACATTGACTACCAGCAGGATTGTGAGGTATGGCCGTATGACGAAATACGGGGAACGAATCGCCCTCCTCCGCGAGAAACAAGGCATGACTCAGGAGGACTTGGCTACGGCGTTAGGCATCTCTCGCGCTGCGCTATCCCATTATGAAACGAACCGCAGAGAACCCGACCATGAGACGATTACCAAGATCGCGAATCACTTTCGTGTCACTACGGATTATTTGCTGGGTCGGACAGACGACGCCGTGAAGCAGCTAGACCCCGATGTGAAAGAATTCGTCGACAGCCTGGAATTATCGGATGAAGACATCATGAAGAAATTTACGCTGACCGTCGATGGAGAGAAGCTTACGCCGGAGGAAGCGAAGCGTTTCATAGCTTTTGTGAGAGCCGAGCGATTGATGAAATAATTCTACATTATGATATTATGATACATTTTGTATCGTGTCAATCGAAATGAGCCGGCCCGCAATGGTTGAAATTTTGCATAATCTTGTCGGTTCCATTCGCCATTCGTCCTCATCATAAACAAACGCATCGTGCCTAAGGCCGATGCGTTCGTCCGATCCTCTATGTATTTAAGCCATCAAGGGTAATGTAATGAGCGGCCCCAGCTCCTTGCTTGCCCTTTCTTTCTGTGCGCAGGAGATACATTGCCCAAGCGGGATTTTGACTTTGTAGAATCCGGTTCGGAACGTATGCTCCACGCTGCCGACCGGCACGAGGGTGCTGCATTGTATACAGTAAACCATGTCGAATTGTTGTTTCATGACTGATCTCCCCTTTGCGGAAATGATGTATAGATTGTCGTCGGTCGTTACATTTTGTATTATATTTTGATTATATGATACATTATGTATATTTGCAATACGTTTTCCGACATTTTCTGTCGCCAGAAACAAAACAAGCTGACAATAGCGCAGTAACGCAACCGTCAGCTTGTCCGGGAATGCTCGAGGACCAAATATATTTGGCGACTACCGGTTGTCCGGAACCGTCTGTTTCTCGCCATTCGACTCTAGGGAAAAAGCGCGATGCTCTTCAATACTCGGCAACGATCGTACCCATTCTTGAAAGCTGGCTTTATCAATACCAAGCTGCTCAACCACAGCCGATAGCTCAAGCAATTTCATACGTTTCCTCCTAAAATCCGATTTGGTCTCGTCATTTTCTCTATAGTAACTCCATGTATATCGTTATTAATATTATCGGTCAATTAAATTCCAATTTCTAGGGTGAGGTGTGTCTTATTTTGTCGCCCTACCTAAAAAATATCTTAATTTCAGCTCATACATTGCTAATTAAGCCAATGAAATACTTTATCATGCGCCTCTTCATGAGCAAAGCTTACGTCATTTGTTAAGATTCCGGTTATATCGGGCTGCGGCCGGCCGTCTTCGCCCCTCGCCAGTGGAGCAAGAGCCGTGAACGCTGCGTTCGCCGATTCGACGATTTCGACAATCGTCCCTTTCGGAACCAGCGGATACAGCATCGCCATGTCTCCATTAAGCAAACGTATACAGCCAGCGGACATGTTGCCTCCGACCGATTGTTCATGCATCGTCCCGTGAATGGCAATCCGGCCAAGACCGAGTCCCGCGACCCCATATACTCCCGGCGAAGAGCCGGCAGGCTCCCGCACTCGCTCCGTCACCTGAAATTGTCCGGTCGGCGTAGCTCCATCCCTGCCGAGTCCGACCGTCTGTTCCAGCAGCGCCACGCCCCCGGCGGCGGCCAATCGCAATTTGTGGCTTGCCTTGTCTACGATAATCCGGTACGGTTCATAAGGGAATTTTTCATAACTCCCTTGCACATTCGGGTAAAATATCGCTGATGCTTCCTCCGCATTGCGGTCGTATACCCATCCGCCGAGCCCGTCGAAAGTACCGGTAACGTGTGATTTTCCGGAAACGGGTTCGATCGGGAGCACCGAAATATAATTGTTCGGATAATCTCCGGCCAGCTCGGTTACACGCTCCGGAAGCCGCCCATGCTCCCGCTTATAAGCAAGAAGGGCCGTGCGAATATAATTCGCTCCGGCCGCAGTCCATATTTGTTGTTGCCTATCCGGTTCGTTCGGCTGTGGATCCTTGCTCGTCTCGTATACGGCGATTTTTCCGATCCCCCAGTTCTGCAGCAGCGAGGCGGTTCGCTCCGTGTAGCTGCTGTTTAATAAAAGAATCAACAGGATCGTGTTAAACACAATTAATAGCAGCAGTATGGCTGCCATCACCACATACGGCGTACGCAGCTCCTTCTTCGGATTCGGGTGAGCTGTGTGCGCTGCCGCCGCGGGTTCTGCCGCTCCCAGTCTGCGAATCGCGCCGGCCGCCCGGTAATAATAGTCGGAAGGATACCGTTTCATCGATTCACGATAATGATGGATCGCTTTGCCTGGGTCACCTTCGCTCTCCAGCTTCTGTGCCAGCCGATAATGCGCTTCGGGCGCATCGGGATTTAGGAACCGGATCACTTTCTCGTCGTATCGCGGGTCGCTTCGATGAATGTACAGATTGTGACGAATCCGTACGAGCTGATGTTTCAGAGGATTGCTGAATCTTCCTCCAGGCTGCCTCTCCACAGGAATCCCTCCTCAGTATCCGATACATTACGTATCGTGATAGGCGCGAAAAATTCACTTCATCTCCCAGCACTCCAAATTCAGAAACCAGTGCTGCAGCTTCTCGAACTTCTCCATAGCTACTAATTTCGTGTGCGGCCCGGAAATAATTTTAAATTTATAAACAATATAATAGCTTTCCATCGTCTTCGCCTCCAAAGAGCACGAGGTATCTGATACACAATGTATCATCAAGTCGAAAAATAATCAAGCATGAAAGCGACAATGCGAAACAACCCGGCCCTTCGCGGGGGCCAGGCTGTTTCCGGCTTCGGTCCTTTGACCTTTAGAAAAGGTACGTTACAGAACTTGGGTCATTGGGTTTCGGCAGTACATATATTGGGATGAAAGCTGAGCACGAAGGAACGATAAGAAGCTCTTGGCTTCTGATACGGTGAGAAGCCGATCCTCCAAAGCGAATGAATACCGGGCGAGCAGCACTTCATCATGCTCGTGGATCTCCGCGCCAAAGGCGCGTATATCGTCAACTACAGCCGACATTCCTTTCCCGAGACCGCCCACATCATTCTGCATAGGTATTCTCTCCTCTCTGAAACGTGCATATCATGATTTCCTTATATATCCATTGCTATTTTACTACAACTTAAGCCCCAGTGCACCCATTATATTCATTAATTTTTCCAATATTTCTGTAAAGTTCGTCATTTTTTGTCTTTGCCGTATGATTGGCCTGAGATCAGAAAATAGCCCCACCCCCGGACTTTGTTGAAGCTTGTCGCATGTACTCGAAGCATGTCTTCATAAATACCCACTTATGGTTAAAAAAGGAATTCCGAAATCGATGTCGAAGTGTATACTTCGAACAACACTCATGACGAAACTTCAGTGAATACTAAGAAATATAGGAGGATGGAACGTGAGAGCCATACAAGCTGTCATTGACTATGTCAGGCAGGGCGGTGTGCGGTATGTGTTCGGCATCCCCGCCGGTTCCGTGAATGCATTCTACGATTACTTGTACGAATTGACCGATCTGACCCCGGTCATCGCCAAGCATGAAGGGGCCGCCGGCTATATGGCGGCCGCCTATGCGAAGTACAGCGGCAAATTGGCGCTTTGCATCGGGTGCAGCGGGCCCGGCAGCACGAATTTGCTGACCGCAGCTGCAAATGCGATGAGGGAGCATCTCCCCGTCTTATTCCTTACAGGCTCTGTGCCGACCAAAACAGTGGGGCTTAATGCGTCCCAAGAGCTGGACGCCGTTCCCTCCTTCAGCGCCTTAGTCAAAAGCAGCGTCAGCGTCTCGAAGCCGGAGGAGCTGCTGCCCGCCGTCGTACATGCTGTCGAAACCGCTCTTGGCGGCGTGCCGGGTCCTGTTCACGTAGCGATGCCGATCGACATGCAGCTGGCTGACATCCCTCCCCCTGCCATACCGTTATTTCCGGCTGTGAAACCTATGCTCCCGACATCGGCCCAAATTCAAATGACCGTAGGCGAAATCGTTGCTTGCGGACGCGGTCGCGGCTTCGTCTTTGTCGGGCAAGGAGCCCGCAATTCCGTCGAAGAGGTGCTGCAGCTCGCGGAGCTGCTCGAATGGCCGATCGTCGCTACGCCGCAAGCCAAGGGTCTTATTCCCGATTCGCATCCTCTGTATCGCGGCGTGTTCGGCTTCGCCGGTCATGAATCGGCGAGCGGGATCGTATCGTCGGAAGCGTATGAGGCTGTTTTTGTCATCGGCTCCAGCCTCGGCGAGACCGCTACGTCCAATTGGAAACCGGAGCTGACGGAAGGGCGGTGCGTCATCCAGCTCGACTATGACGAGACGGTGTTCGATCGGCATTATAGAACGAATATACGACTGTGCGGCGAAGCCGGTGAAACGCTTCGCCTTCTGCTCGACGAGCTGGAGCAGCAGCCGTCGCTGCTCCGGACCGCATCGGCCGCTGCGTCTCCAAAGCGTGACGGCGGCTTCTATCCAGCCATCCGTTCCGGCATGTACGATACGCCGAATGTTCTGCTGGAGCTTCAGCGCTGCTTGGCGGCCTCAACCGTCTATTCGGTGGACATCGGCGAGTTCATGTCCTATGTGATTCATCACATGCGGGTCCTGGAGCCTCGCAGCTTCGATCTCAACGTTCACTTCGGCGCAATGGGAACGGCGATCGGCACCGCCATCGGCATGCAGCTTGCGGCGCCGGAGCGCCCGGTCGTCTGCATTACAGGCGACGGCTGCTTCTTCATGCACGGCATGGAAATATTAACCGCCAAAGAGTACAATCTTCCGATCCTGTTCGTCGTCATGAACAACGCCCGCCTGGGCATGGTCCATCACGGCCATTCGCTGCAATACAAGCGGGTCCATCCCCGTTTCTCCCAAGAGCCCGTCAATTTGGCCGCTGCTGCCGAAGCATTGGGCATTCCCTCCTATCGGATTGAACGGCTGCAAGATATAACCGCGGGGTCGATCGCCAAGCTGCAGCACGATTTATCGGGGCCTGCGCTGTTAGAAATTTCTTTGGTCGATAATCAAGTGCCCCCTATGGGCGACCGCGTGAAATTTTTATCATCGTTCAAATGAAGGACTGGAGGATACGGAAAATGTCGGACCATGCGCGATACACTAGACTTGCGAAGATGAGCGAAATCATTAATTCCAACTTGGACGAAGATCTGGTTATGGACGCGCTCACAACCATTATTTCCGAGGAGGTGTTTCAGTGCGATTCCGTCGGGATCTATTTGCCGGCGGAAGGCGGCAAGTTTCGCGGATATACGGGAAAGCCGCACCATATCGACGGAGTCACGCTGGACCAGATGGTGATCGATCCTTCCGCCGACCAGCTCGCTCTTGAAATTTTAGAAAGCCGCAAAAGCATTTACATTCCCGACACGTCGACGGACAGCCGGCCGGATCAGCGGTCGATTCATTTGTTCCGCATCATTTCCTTGTTCTGCCTTCCTTTGGCGTTCAAGGAGGAAACCTACGGCCTTGTGTTTCTGTTCAATAGCGGATCTCCGATGAATCTGAGTCCGGAACAGCAGCAAGCGGTGGAGGCTTATGTCAACATGGCCGCCTCCGCCCTGCACAACATTAAGCAGTTCCATCATATCAACAGGCTGCTTGCGGAAAAGCAGCTGCTGCTCGATGTGAACCGGGAGCTCGCTCATTGTGTCACGGAGGAGCAGATCATCAATACGGCGTTTAAATATATCGGCCAGGTGCTCGACAATCAAAACATTGCCGTGCATTTATCCGACTATCAAGGCAAACGGTTCCGTCCGGCCAACCTGAATTCGGACAGCGAATGGACCGAATCCGATTGGAAGGAAACCCATAAGGATATCAAGCTAAATTATGACAAAGACCGTCTCTTCCAGGAAGTGATTCAAACCCAGAAGGCTGTGCTCGTCCCCGACGTCACGCTCGATCCCCGCCCGAATCAGGAAGCCTGCCGCCATTTCGGCATTCGGGGCATCTTCATGATGCCGCTCGTGGCGGCCGGGCAAGTGCTGGGGACGATTCCCGTCGTGAGCTTGGGCAAGCCCAGAACGTACCCGGAAGCCGCTCGCCATTTGGCGCAGTCGATCGCCGATTCGACCGCTACCGCCCTATCCAACATCATCCGCATGGAGCATTTGGAACGCATCGTCGAGGAAAGAACCGAAGAAGCGCTGAGCAAGCACAAGCTGATTCAGCTTATTCTTCATTCGGCGGGCGAAGGAATTTACGGTTTAAACACCGAAGGCCAGATCACGTTCTGCAATCCGGCCGCTGCGGAGATGCTCGGCTATGCCATGGATGAGCTGATCGGGGTGCTGCATGAACAAATTTTATGCAGCCGCGAACCGTCCGCCGAGCCCGTATACTCGCTCGTCAGCTCGGTGCCGGTGCAGGAGGAGTCCGAACAGGCCGGAGAGGAATGGACGCTGCGCAAGAAAAACGGCGACTGCTTTACGGTAGAGGCGGTATCGTCCCCGATCGTGGAGGAGGAAGAGATTGTCGGTTCCGTCATTGTATTTAAGGACATAACGGAACGCAAACGTGCGGAGGACATTATCCGCAAGGCGGAGAAGCTGTCCGTCGTCGGCGAGCTTGCTGCCGGAGTCGCGCATGAAATCCGCAATCCTCTCACTAGCCTGAAAGGCTTCGTGCAGCTGCTGCGAGGAAACTCCACCGTGAACCGGTCCTATCTCGACATCATGCTGTCCGAACTGGACCGGATGAATACGATCGTCAGCGAATTTCTCTTTCTCTCCAAGCCTCAAGATTCGATCTACGAGGGAGGAGAGCTTACCAATATTTTGGAGAAGGTCGTCGGACTGCTGGAAAGTGAAGCCCATCTGAGGAACGTGCAGTTCAGGCTTCATTATCAATTCGTTCCCATCATGATCCATTGCTCGGAAAATCAGCTGAAACAAGCCATTATCAACATTCTGAAAAATGCGATCGAAGCGATGCCGAACGGAGGCGTCATCTCGATCGACGTTGCGTCCTGCGATGAGGGCCGCATCCGGATTCAAATCGCCGATCAAGGCACCGGCATTTCCAAGGAGCGCATCGGCAAGCTCGGCGAGCCGTTCTTCACCACGAAGGAGAAAGGCTTCGGGCTCGGGCTTATGGTCACCTCCCAAATCATCAAGCAGCACCGCGGTGAAATCAGCTTCTACAGCGACGGGGTCAAAGGGACGACCGTTACCCTCACGCTGCCGATGACGAGGGAAGAATAACGGCAGGAAGGGCTGCCCGCTCCGCAGTACGGAAACGGCAGCCCTTACTTGATGACGCCGGAGCTCAGCATCGTGAAATCAACCTGCACGTCGAATTTGGCTTTCGGGTACAGCTCCTTCCACCGCTCCCACTCCTTCTCCCCTTCGTAATGCATGGCCCGATATCTCAGGCCGAAGCCGACAGGGTCCACCCCTTTGCTCTGCAGCAATGTAAGCAGATGAAGATTGCGTTTCACGCTCTGCTTCTCGACCGCCTCCTGCAGCTCCCGCCAATCTTCGTAGAAGACCGGTTTGCTGGATTCCTCCGCCATCCCCTTCATGGTGCTTTTAACATGTATCGTTACCGGAATATCGCTGCTGCCGCCCGACAAGTGATACGATAACTTGTAGGACATGATCGACATATCGAAATCGGTATCGCCGTGATCGGTATGCACATCGAACTTCTCGAAGCCCCGCACCAGCTGGTTAAACACCCGCGTTTCTTCCGGACTCAGGATGACGCGAACCTTGCTTTTGTCCAGTACGGCTACCTGCTTAATGACAAAAGTATCTTTTTCCACGTGAATGATTGGCATGTACGGGTCTTTCCCCTTCTCCATGAGCCGGCGATAGAAGTCGGATATGCTTTCCGTCACAATATATGACGATTCCGTCCCTTCTTGGTCGAAGCTGAGGAACAAATAGTTGGCCGGCAAACGTTCCGATGGGGGGCCAGCTGCAAGCACCTCCGCGGCAGACGGTTCGCCGATCGCCACATAGCCGATCATTTGAATGTCGCGGCGGCGCATGAACCAATCAAACGGTCTCACCATGTCCTGCTCCGCGAGAGACTTGCCGAACACGAACACTTTGGCATGGCCGAAATCGATCTCCTTATCGACCTTCGATTTCAACAGCCGAATCGCTTGCGTGATCGAATCGGCTTCCTCCGACACGAGTTGAAATTTGTTCGTTGTTCCCGGTTCTATGCGCGGCGAGGGGATTCCCAGCTTTAACGTTACCCGATACGGCTTTGACGGGTTGTTCGTTAAGTCGACCCCCATAGCCAGCACGAAGAACCGTCTATCGATATCTTTGAAGCCGCAGCCCGTTAGCAGAACCGAGAACAGAGCGATACAGCAGATGCTTCGCTTCATGCGCTAACCTTCCTTCCAAGCCACCAGAGCAGGGAGACGAGCAAGAGCTCGCTCGGCAGACGAATCTCCAGCCAGAATGAGGTTAGCTCGATGAACTGCTTTTCATTAAAATAGCGGGACAACAGCATAAACCCTGCCGTCACCGTACCGAAAATGGCCCATTTATCCCAAGGAAGCCGGTTGTTCAGCGCGTTTTCAATCGTTCTTGGCAGCAAGCCCTTCGTAAGCTCCATTCCAATATGCCAAGTTAATGTAATAAATAGCAGGCAGACGCTCAAATACAGCAGCAGAAAGACGAACAGCACGCGCTCTACAAAGCCGAATTCCATCCGCAAGGAGTCCGCCGTCGAAATCCATATATAAATATAGTGATCTACGGCAACGGTTCCATGAAGCCCGACCGGAATGAGGAACGTTGTCAGCAGAACACCTGTCCCGAGGATAGGAATGGCCCAAATAAAACCGGGCTTTCTTCCGATCGGAAAGCTTCGGTTCAATATCGACCAATTGACATATCCCGTAAACACATATGAGGATGCGGAAAGCGCCTGCCAGCTCGGAGGTGCAAAGACGTAGTCGGTTAAGGACCACACCGCATCCCAATCCATATATTTGTTCGATAACGCTTTGAACAAAATGAGCCCGATCAGCGGTACATTCAAGAAGAGCAGCACTTCGCACAAGTACATCACGGAGCGGCTGTCCCCTGAAGCGGCAATGGAACTGACCACCGCGAGAAATAAGATTAACAGATGCAAATTGAAATCCGGATTGACGAAGCGCTGAATGATACGGGAATACGTGACGAGCACGATGCCCCCCGCCATGAACCACATCACCGCCAAATACAGTAAAAAGCTCTTGCCGACCCATCCCGGCAGGAGCTGTTCGAATATTTCCGGCAGTCCTTGCCCCGGGAACTTGGCGAGCGATGTCGCAAACAGACGGGCGAATCCGTACCCAAGGATAATACTAAACCCGATCGAGGCGAACGCCCCGTCGTTTCGCTGTCCGATGAGCAAAGTCGGAACAAATAATATCGTATTCGCCAGCATGCACAGGACCACAGGGTAAAACACGTATCGGTTCAACCGGGATCACCCGCCTGCTCGGGAAAGTTAACCTTTCTTTCTCCGATGTACAGCCTTAAGTAGGGCTCGCCGTAGCTGCGCAGCCGTACCAGCAAAGTGATAACGAGAAATACGCCGACCATGATGCCGATTACGCCGAACATGGCGGCGAAGACGATCAGCACATATTTGACGAACCGCATCGCGAAGCTCATCGCGTTGATCGGAATGACGAAATTGGCGATTGCGACGGCGGATGTAATAATGATCATGATACTGCTCACAAGTCCCGCTTGCTGTGCCGCTTGGCCCAAGATGAGGCCGCCTACGGTCGTCGCCGTCGAGCCGATGAATTTGGGCAGGCGTAAGCTTGCCTCGATCAGCGATTCGATCATGAATAGCATGATTAACACTTCAACATAAGACGGATAGGGGACGGCAGCCCGGCTGCCCGCGATCGACAGCGTCAGCTGCACGCGAAAGATTTCCGGATTATACGATACGATCGCGACATACAACGCCGGAAGCATCATCGTCGCAAACAGTGCGGTATACCTCAGCAGCAAGAGCATTCTCGTCAGCCAAAAGGAATGATACAAATCGTCCATCGCCGCCATAAAATCATAAAACACGGCGGGAAGAATAAGCGCAAACGGCGTGCCTTGCATCAGAATGACGATTTTGCCCTGCGCCAAATTCATGACGACCCGGTCGGGACGCTCCGTAATCATCATGACCGGAAACAAGGAAAACCTCTGGCCGTTAAGCAGCTTCTGCAGCTGCCCCGCTTCCTGGAGCACATCGACCCGCACGGACTTCAGCCTGCCCCGCAGCTCTTCGATAACGGTCGGCTTCGCCCGGTCCTCATCGAAGACGAGCAGTAATTTCGTCTTGGAGTTGTCGCCGACGATATGCTGTTCGACGTTCAGCCGGGGCTTCGCATACCGTTTGCGGATTATGCCCAAATTTGTCTGAAGATCTTCGGTGAGCGACCGCTGCGGCCCCAAGATGGTATTCTCGGTCTGGGTTCCCTGCGGTACATCGTTAATCGGCTTAACAACCTGAAGCGTGTATACCTCGTTGTAACTGACAATTACGGCGTTACCTTCCGTTACAAGCTGGGGCAGCGAACCGATGTCGCTTATCTTCTCGGCGCCGTCTGCGGCCAGTCCCCGGACGAACGCTTCGAAGCTGTCCGCTTTCAAGAACGGTTCGGCAATCCGCTCGTGAACAAGCGCGCTGTCCACGACGGACTGGATGTAGATGATATGGACGCTGAACCGTCCGTTCGACATACGATACGTATGTACGTCACTGGCATTGCCCATATGGCGAACAATGCGATTCACGATCAGGTTTTCATCGTCGGTATCCATGAATCAGCTCTCCTGAACATACGTCTTACGTTCAGTTTCGCCATAGAACTCCTACTTGAAACGTGTACGGAAGGGCGACTACGTCCAGCCCCAGAAGAAACCGTCCCGCTCCCAGGCAGCGCGGCCTCCGTGCAGCTTGCGGAACGCCTTCTTGACCTCCTTGCCGATCGAACGGTTGCCGTTCTCGTTCACGTAAATGAACTGCTCGCCGAAATGCTCGGCAATGTAACGAACCGCATCCTCCTGCCGCAAAATTCCCGCCGATTTCAGCTCGCCGACCATCCACTCCGCGATTTCCCCGGCCGTCGGCTCATCCGCCGAAGCCCGGCCCGGCCCGGCATCGTCAGCCGGGTACCGCAGACCGATCTGGCTTCGCGCCTCATCCATAATCTCCATAGCAATCAGCGAGCTCGCATGCGAGTTGACGGCGGATTCCGTCCGCTTCGCGGCAATGAGACCGATGAACTCCTCCGCTTCATAGAACATCACAGGATGCGGCGCCTCTCGCGTGAGATCCTCGACAGTGCCATCCTTGTAGCGAATGCGGACGGAGCCGGGCTCACTGATCTTATCGATGATCATTGTGCCGTTCTCCCCTTGAATCTCCGCAGGCAGCGTGGAATTCGCAATCTTCGAATATTGAATGACCGCATCCATCTGGGGGTAGCCGAGCACGATGCTTCCTTGTCCGTCGACCCCCGATTCCAGCATATATGCGCTGGCCAGCAGACGGTCGGGCCTTCCGAACAGCACGGCAAGAGGGTATACACAGTAGACGCCCAAATCCATTAACGCACCGTTCGAGAAAACCGGATTGAAGGCATTCAGCACCGTGCCCGCTTTATACGCGTCATAGCGCGAGGAATATTGACAGTAGGCGGCAAAATAGCGGCGAATCGTTCCCAGCTTGTGCAGGTTGTCGCGGACAGCCGCAAAATTCGGATGCAGCGTCGACTTCACGGCCTCCATGAGCACGACGCCATGCTTCCGCGCCGCCTCCTGCATCGCCTGCAGCTCCCTTGCATTGGAAGCGATCGGCTTCTCGCAAAGCACATGCTTCCCATGCGACATGCAGACGATGGCTTGCTGCGCATGATACGAATTCGGGCTGGCGATATAGACCGCATCCACCTCCGGGCAGCCCGCAAAATCGTCAAGCTCCGCGAATGTATGCGGTACGCCATGCTTGGCCGCGAACTCCGCGGCGCGCTCTTCGGTCCGCGAATATACGGCCGTTAAAACAAAGTTCCCCGTATGCCGGGCCGCCTCGATGAAGGCTTCTGTAATCCAGTTCGTTCCGATAACGCCGAATCTGATCATAACCAGCTTGTACTCCTTTACTCAGCACATGTTACGTCCACCTTAGCCGATTCGGGGAGCGAATGCAATACAAACAGCCCGACCGGAGCCGGTTGGCTCGGTCGGGCTGCTTGGGGTCCCCGCGATGCGGATACCGCGTTATTTGTGCGCTTGCTCGTAGCTGAACTCGCCCAGCAGCGGCAGCTTGAACCACTTGCCCTTATAGGCCTGGTACATCAGGAAGATCCAAAGGACGAACGACACTGGCACTAACAACAGACCGACGATCAAGCCGATGATCGGGATCCAGCCTAATACCAAATTAATAACGAATAATACCGCCGAAATCGCAATGGACTGGATGGCATGAAATTTCACAAACTTGCTGTCCTTCTCAATGACAAGAAAAACGATGCCGCTAATGAATCCGAGAACGTATGCCAGCAAGCCTGCGACATTCTCATCCAACCCCGTCGACGATTTGCCGCCCTGCCCGATTCCGAATTGTGACAATGGTTTCAACCCCTTGATTATATAATTAGTTCACTATATGCGAAGCGTGTCGCTTCCATGCGAGCTCTATTATATTACAGGGGCGTAAAAATTATTGTGATCTCCGTTACATTTCGTAACAAAATTTGAGCTACTTCAGCTCCGGTATGACGTTCGGCGGCCGCTGTCCCGTTACGGCCATCACGAGGTTGCGTGCGGCCAGCATCGCCATGTCAAAGCGGGTGCGCGACGTAGCGGAGCCGATATGCGGCAGCGCAACAACGTTCGGCATGGCGAGCAGCGGATTGTCCGCAGGCACCGGCTCCTTCTCGAACACATCCAGTCCGGCAGCCCGGATTCGCCCTTCCTGAAGCGCCTCGATCAATGCCGCCTCGTCTACCGTACGCCCGCGCGATGCATTGATGAAGATCGCGCCGCTCTTCATCAGCCGGAACTGCTCCCGGCCGATCAGCTTCTCGGTCTCCGCCGTCAGCGGCGTCATCAGCACGATGAAATCGCTGCTCTTCAGCAGCTCCTCCATGGACATATAAACCGCGCCATACCGCTCTTCCGCCTCGGGCTTGCGGGAGCGGCCGCTGTAGCGCACATCCATCTCGAAGCCGAATTTCGCCCGGCGCGCGATCGCTTCCCCGATGCGCCCCATGCCGATAATGCCAAGCGAGGCATGATGGACGTCAACGCCGAACAAGCTTTCGCCGTCGTTTTCCTTCCACCGCCCTTCCTTCACGTACCGGTCCAGCTCGGCGATGCGCCGCGCGCTGCTCAGCATCAGACCGAACACCAGGTCGGCGACGGTTTCCGTCAGCACGTCCGGCGTATGCGTCCCGATGACGCCGCGCGCCTTCATCGCTTCGATGTCAAAGTGATTGTAGCCGACACTGATCGTACTAACCGCCCTAAGCTGCGGCGACACATCAAGCAGGCTTTGATCCACCTTGCGCCCCGCCGTCAGCAAACCTGCGGCCTTGGACATATTCTCCAGAAGAACCTCGCGCGGCATCTTCTCTCTCCGATTCCAGATGGCGTACTCGCAATATTGTCCGATGTATGCCTCCGCTTCGGCAGGGATCGGTCGGTCGATAAACACGAATGGACGGGACATTCGGCTGCTCCTCTCATAATCGGTTTCGGTAGTTATGAATACGTTCGATTCGCAGCCGCCATTTTCCTGCCGGGCCGCGAATACGGTCCGCCGCTCGACGAACTGTTAAAAATTGTACGTTGTTCACCTTCCCTTCCATGTGGTAGCGTATAGATTGGAAAATGATGCAAAACTTTGCCGAATCCGGTCGCAGCATGCGCCGGTACGGGGGACTTCTTTACATGGGGTGAATGTGTGTCCGGACTCGTCCGGCAAGCTAGGGAATCCTCTTCCCGAACCCGTCAACTAACCTCGGAGGCATCATGGAGGGAAAGCTACATGAAGTTAGCGAAGTGGAAAACGTTGATGCTGGCGTGCGCCGTTTGGGCCGGAGCCGCCGCTGCGGGCGCCCCGTCCGCACATGCGGATGCGTCCGTGTTCGGGACGGAGGCCAAGGTTCAAATTAACGACAGCCTTATCGCCTTTCAAGAGGCCGGCCCGCTGCTTACCGACGACGGCGACCTGCTTGTTCCGGTCCGCCCGATCGCCGATCAATTGAACTTGCTCGTGGACTGGAATCCTGCGGGCGGAGAGGTTGAGCTGACGCTGCATGCCATCGACCGTTCGATCCGGCTCGTCACCGGCTCCGCCGACGCCGCAATCAACGGAAAGCCGGTGACGATGGCCTCGCCTGCACTATTTTACGAGGGCCACGTATACGTTCCCGTCCGCTTCATCACGGAGACCCTCGGCTACATGTTAAGCTGGGACAGCCGAAACGGCATCGCAATCATTTGCAAGGACGGCAAGGATCACGCACCCGCCTGGATCGCTCCCGTCCCCGCTGCGGCTCCGCCGGCACCAGCAGCAGATCGAATCGGAGGGCTGATCGAAACGGCGAAATCGCTTACGGGCATCCGGTACGCCTGGGGCGGCACGACAACCGCAGGCTTTGACTGCTCCGGCTTCGTGAATTACGTGTACAGCCAATACGGGATTAACCTGCCCCGGACGTCCCGTGAAATGCTGGCTTCGTCCGGCACGCCGGCAGCCTCGTCCGACCTGCGCCAGGGCGACCTCGTCTTCTTCACGATCGGCCGGATCAGTCATGTCGGCATTTATTTGGGCAATGACGCCTTTATTTCAGCTACTTCGACACACGGCATTCACATCGATTCGCTGACGAGCAGCTACTGGGGTCCCAAATTTGTCGGCGCCAAGCGGGTCATTTAGTTCATTCCCCTCTCATGACAAGGCATGCTGTCTCATATGGTACAGTATAGACCTTATTGCGGAGGGGACGACGATGGCTTCTGTATTAATTGTGGACGACTCGTCTTTCATGCGGGTGCTGCTTAAAGAAATGATCGAACAGACGGGGCACGAGGTGGCGGGCGAGGCCGAGAACGGGCTCGAAGCCGTGTCGATGTACATCCGGCTTCGGCCCGATATCGTAACCATGAATATCGTTATGCCCGAGCTCTTCGGTATCGAAGCGGTGCGCAGAATTCGACAAGTCGATCCGCGGGCGAAGGTGATCATTTGTTCTGCGATGGGCAATTCGTACAACGTGGTGGAGGCGATTCAAGCCGGGGCGCTCGATTTTATCGTCAAGCCGTTCGACGCCGCCCGGTTGGGCGAATCGATCAAGCGGCTGATGAACCGGTTGTGATCGCTTAGCAGCCCATAAGCCAAATGTACTAATGTTAAATGACTTGTCACAAAAAAATACGGGACTTTTCGACTATATTCGTGTATAATGTGGAAAAAGCGACAAAGGCAAACTTGTTGAAAAGCAAGGACGCAAAGCTGCGGGCCTAAGGAGAAATCTAAGGCAGCCGGGCTGCCGAACGATGGGTCAGAGAGCTTTCCGCCATCCTTCGGGATGGTTTTTTTGCTGTAGACGCCGTTTTTTGATACAGACAAAGGAGCTCTTTTATGCGCAACCGCTGGTTATTTTCCTTAGGACACCTCTTAACCCCGATCATGATATGTATTGCTATGGCCCGGTCCGCGTTCGATTTGTCCTATGTATTTCTCATCGTTTTATCTTCGCTATGGGCGCTGATTTTAACCAGATGGGTGGACACCCAGGCTTTCAGCGGCCAAGCCCGCAAGCTCCCCGTTGCGCTGATGGTCATGGATATTTCTTTGCTGAGCCTTATTCTGGCCATTCCCGACTGGTCGGTATTTTCCCCGATTTGGATTATGCAAAGCATTCTGCTCTTATATGCCGTTGAGTACGGCTACCGCACCTCTGTTTTGTTCGGAGCGGCCATAATAGCTCTCGCTACGCTGTTCGAATTGAAGCTGAACGTGCCGTTGGAGCAGTTTGTAAGCGATCTCTTTCCATTTGTTTTAGTTGCCTCCCTTAACGTCGTCGTGATCGGGAAAGTGACGGACAAGCTGCAGCGGCTCGCCTATTGCGATACGCTCACGTCACTGCCGAACCGCACCTTCATGCAAGCGGCGCTTCAGGAATCGGTCGCCCAAGCCGCCGAGACGAAGCAGAAGGCCGCCTTCCTGTTGTTCGACTTGGACAGCTTCAAGCATGTCAACGACACACTCGGTCATGAAGCGGGCGACGAGCTGCTGCTGCAGGCTTCGGTGCGGCTGCGCAGCCAGCTGCCGCTTGGCGTAACGCTTGCCCGATTTGGCGGCGATGAATTTACGGCCATCATTTCCCCGTACGACCATGTGGACGATGTGCAGGAGGTCGCAGAGCTCATTCTGAACGCGCTCCGGGAACCGTTTCATATATCGGGTATTCCGCTGCACATCTCCGCCAGTATCGGGATTTCCCTCTATCCGCAGCATGCCGGAGATGCCGCAGAGCTGCTCAAGTATGCGGATGCGGCGATGTACAGCGCCAAGAAGCAGCGCAATCATTACGAGTTCTTCCGCCCTTCCGATGCCGCCGACTCGGCGGAGCGGCTGTTCCTGGAGTCCGACCTGACTGCGGCGCTCGGCCGGGGCGAATTTGAGCTGTATTACCAGCCGCAGATCCGCCACGGCTCCATTATCGGCTTCGAGGCGCTGCTTCGCTGGAATCATCCGACCCGCGGCCTCATTCCACCGGCTTCGTTCATTCCGCTGGCGGAGCAGCGCGGACATATTCTCGGCATCGGCAACTGGGTGCTTGTGACCGCATGCCGGCAGTTCCGGGACATGCTGGAGCAAGGGCATACGCTTGAACATATCGCCGTCAACATTTCGGTGTCGCAATTTTACCAGCTCCACTTCGTCCGCAACATCCATAATGCGCTGATCGAATCCGGTCTGGAGCCGCATTATTTGCAGCTGGAAATTACGGAAAGTGCAGCGATGAAGAATGTGCCGTATTTCATCGATACGTTGAACGAGCTGCATAAGCTCGGGATCAAGATAGCGATCGACGATTTCGGAACCGGCTATTCCTCGTTCAACTACTTGTCCCAGTTTCCATTGGATGCGCTTAAGATCGACCGCAGCTTTATTTGGAATATGGACAAGGGCGACAAGCACGTTTCCGTAGTAGGCGGCATTATTTTGATGGCATCGGCGCTGCAGCTCGACGTCGTCGCCGAAGGTGTCGAAACGCAGGAGCAGGCGCAGCTGCTGGAGGAGCTCGGCTGCACAGTCGCGCAGGGCTACTTGTACGGACGTCCGCTCCCGCTGCGGGAAGCGTACGCGCTTCTGGGCGAACCGGGGCAGCACGCAGCGGCCCTGACAGGCTAATGTCGCCTGCGCCGCAGCCACATACAGCATTGCGAAGAAGCATGACCCCGCTGGGTATTTCCCTGCGGGGTTTCTTTATGGCAAGCTACAAGTTTTGACAATTTCCCTCAAAAACACCTATATATAGCCGGGAAGCCGTTTACACCATTTTCCCGGTCGCGCTATAATAGATGCAACAAGTTTCCTCCCAAGAGGTGGATCAATTGAAAATACGGAATATTTTGTTCCTTCTGCTGTCGATCAGCTTAACGGCGTGCGGAGCCGCCAAACCTTCGTCCTCATCTCATGCTCAAGCTCATTCCGACCACAAGCCGACGCTCGATGTCAAGCTCGAGGTAAGCGGCAATCAAGTCACCGTCAAGCTTACGACCGATATGCTCATTGCTCCGGATAAGCTCGGCGCCGCCCGCAAGGAAGGAGAAGGACATATTCACATGTATCTGGACGACGGCGAGAAGATTGCAGTCGCCTCCGAGGTACAGGTATTCAAGGACTTAAGTCCCGGCCCGCACACGCTGCGCGTTTCCCTTCATAATAACGACCATACGCCTTACGACATTACCAAGTCGTTTGACTTCACCATCCAATAACTATGCTGCGATGAGGTGCCCGCTTTGTTGTTTCGTAGATTAAGTCTGCAGTCCAGAATGATTGCTCTTGTTACGGCGGTCACCTTCGTGATGATGTCGGTCATCGTATGGTTCGATTCTTACAGCTTGCAGAAATCGGTAGAGGAAACATACATCAGTCAACTGAACGGAATGACCATTGCGATCAACGGGCGATATGAGGAATCCCACAGCATCACCGATGTTCAGCAAATTTTCGATTATATCCAATATAAAAACAAGAACGTGCTGCAGCTCACATTGTATGGTAAGAAGTCCGTTCTGGCAGCTACGGACCGGGAGCGGATCGGACAGCCTACACCTCCCGCGATCCTGCAGACCGTGGAATCGGGCCGTACGTCGGTTACCCATATGCGGGACGAGGCTGACGGCGTGCCGAAGGACCTGCTCGCCGCACCGCTTAAGGAGGACGGCAATACGTTCGGGGCCATCGAGCTGCTGCTTGACACAACGGATACTTCAAAGCTTGTCCGGGAGCGCACGACACTGATCATCGCCGTAGGCTTGGCCGCAACACTCCTCCTCCTGTTCGTGCTGTCCGCCATTATTCGCACCATGCTCATCCGACCGCTGCTGCGCGTGCGGGAAGCCGCTCTGTCGGTCAAGCAAGGGCAAAATTACAAGGATATCCATCTCGACAACGCATCCCTGGAAATTCGCGAGGTCGCTTCCGCATTCAACGAAATGGTGCATAACCTCGAAGGCCGGTACAATGAGCTCGAGCAAGCGATGAACACCATTCGGCAAACCCAGAAGCAGCTGGTCGAATCGGAGAAAATGGTCGCGCTCGGCAACCTGGTTGCCGGCGTCTCGCACGAGATTAATACGCCGCTCGGAATCGGCGTTACGGCGGCATCGTACATCGACGAGAAATCGAAGGAGTTTGCAGCGCTCTACGAATCCAGCCGAATGAAACGCTCCGACCTGGAGGAGTATTTGAAGACGGTGCGCGAAACGACCGGCATGCTCCAGACGAACCTGGCCCGCGCCTCGGAGCTCGTCAAGAGCTTCAAGCAGGTCGCCGTCGACCGCTCCGCACAGATACGGCGAAGCTTCAACGTCAAGCAGTATGTTCAGGAAGTTCTGGTCAGCCTCAAGCCGAATCTCAAGCGGACGAAGCTTCAGGTTTCCGTGCAGGGCAGCGAATCGGCCGCCATTACCAGCGATCCCGGCGCACTCTCGCAAATCATTACGAACTTCATTATGAACTCCATTATTCACGCCTACGATGCCGATGCGGAAGGAACGATTCGGATCGATATCGCCGAAAGCGAGACCGGCGTTACGATCCGCTACTCCGATGACGGCAAGGGAATGCCCCCTGAAATCGTGGAGCAAATCTTCCATCCTTTCTTCACGACGAAACGCGGTGCCGGAGGTACGGGCCTCGGCATGCATATCGTCTACAACCTGGTTACGCAGTCCTTGGGCGGAACGATCCGATGCGAAAGCGAAGTCGGTGCGGGTACGACCTTTACGATCCATATTCCGATGAGCGAGGGAGAACTTTCATGACCCATAATCAAGACGACCTGCTGATATTCGCCGACGAAGACCCGGCCGGCCCGGACGAGCGTGAGCTTGCAACGGAGACGTGGAAACTGCTCATCGTCGACGACGAGCAGGAAGTTCACCAGCTGACCAAGCTGGTGCTGAGCGATTTCGTGTTTGACGACAAGCCTTTGGAGTTCCTAAGCGCCTACACCGAAGCGGAAGCCAAGCGCATCATCGAAGCGAATCCCGATACCGCTATTATTTTGCTGGATGTAGTTATGGACCAAGACGATTCCGGCCTGCGGATCGCCAAGTTCATTCGTGACGAATTAAAGTTCCGCCAGGTGCGGATCATCCTGCGGACCGGCCAGCCCGGTCAAGCTCCGGAACGGCTCGTAATTACGGATTACGATATTAACGATTATAAGGAAAAGACCGAGCTGACGACGCAGAAGCTGTTCACGACGATCATGGCGGCGCTCCGTTCATACCGGGACATTATGGTGATTGAGAACAACAAAATCGGCCTGGAGAAAATCATCAAATCGTCCGCAGCCTTGTTCGAGCTGCAATCGCTGAAGAAATTCGCCTCCGGCGTATTGACGCAGCTGACCTCGATTCTGAATCTGCATAAGAATGCGCTGCACTGCAACTCCTTCGCCGTAGCGAAGGGCCAGGAGGAAATTTATGTCCTTGCAGCAACGGGGGATTTCGCATCCGACGTGGAGAAACGGATCGACGAAATCGTTCCTGCGGCTGTGCTGAAGCTGATCGAGCAGTCGTTTCAGGAGAAGCGCTCCTACTTCTTTGAGGATCACTTCGTGAGCTATTTTCAGAGCAAAACCGGGATGGAAAATGTCATTTACTTCGACGGCTCCAAGAAGCTCAGCGAGCTGGACCGCTATTTGATCGAAATTTACTGCTCCAACGTGTCGGTCGCCTTCGAAAACATTTATTTGAATGAAGAGGTCGAGAACACGCAGAAAGAAATCATCTTCACATTAGGCGAAATCGCCGAGACGCGCTCGAAGGAAACCGGCTATCACGTCAAACGGGTGGCGGAATATTCGAAGCTGCTGGCGCTGCGCTACGGCCTTCCCGAAGAGGAAGCCGAGCTGATCCGGCTCGCATCGTCGATGCACGACGTCGGCAAGGTGGCGATCCCGGACGCCATCTTGAACAAGCCCGGCAAGCTGACTCCGGAAGAGTTCGAGGTCATCAAGAGCCATACGAGCATCGGCTTCTCCATGCTGAACCATTCCAACCGCAGCATCATTAACGCCGCCGCCATTATCGCCAATCAGCATCATGAAAAATATAACGGGCAGGGCTACCCGAACCGACTTGCCGGCGAAAACATCCATATTTACGGACGGATTACGGCGATAGCCGATGTCTTCGACGCGCTTGGCAGCGACCGGGTGTACAAGAAGGCATGGCCGCTCGACGACATTCTGGATTTGTTCCGGCGGGAACGCGGCGAGCACTTCGATCCGAAGCTGGTTGACATCTTCTTCGACTGCCTGCCGGACCTGCTGAAAATTCGCGATAAATATTCGGATACCAAGCTGTTCTAGGCAGATGGCGCAGGCGCAGTGTGCCATGTTCTCCGGCGAATCTTCCGAAAAGGCGAATCAATGGACATGCATCTTCCCGCCGGAAATGCCTGCGTAAATACAGCAATCTCTCAAACAGCCGCTTATCCAAGCTCGATGACTGCGAAAGTGCAGCCATTTGAAGTTTGATCAAAATGGCTGTACGTTTACATGAATCCATTTGCTCTGTTTATATCGAAAAAGAACCTTCAATTCCAAGCGTACCCTGGAAATGAAGGTTCTTTGCTTATGTTATCCGGATTGCAGCGGGACAATCGCGGCTGCGCTTCGGGGCTTCCGGCCGAAATACTGTCTAATTTACCCGAGCTGATATCCATATGACTATCATGACTGCGGGTCAACACCCATTTTACCTTTGACGGGACAATCAACCATCATCGCGGCCGTTCGCCGGAATACTCTATTATCATCTAACGCCGATCATTGATTGCCTAAGGAGTGACAAAGTGAAAACGGTACGGTTACGAACAAAGCGCACTCTTGCGAAGACCCGCTCGCAGCAGTCATCCGGGAGAACGGCTGGAGCCGCAAGTTCGGTTTCGAAAGGATTCGCAGGAGCACGATCGTCCTGGACAATCCGCCCTCAAGGGCTATATACCGCGACGAAGAAGTACTTGATTGCCCGGTATGGAAAAACTCGGTATACCCGCTATTACAAAGTTCATCACAGCGGCGACGTTACGAAGCTGTCCGACAGCAAGGGGCTCGATGCGCAGCCGCCGAAACATTTTCGCAGCACGACGTTCCAGGCTTCCCCGTGTTTCACGGCGCTCATTCCGAACGCTCGCGTCTGGGAGAAGAACGGGGCTGTCATCACCCCGGACAACAAACTGCTGAGCGATGTCTCCTGGGACTATCGCAAAGGGCTTGTTCACGGCAGCAAGCACAACGTGTTCAAGGTGTGGGAGCCGCACCGGCTGAAAACTTATTCGGGCACGGCCGCGCTGCTCACCTTCATCTGGAGCGGAAACTACTTCCACTGGATGTTTGACGTACTGCCCCGCATTGAGCTGATTCGCCGCAGCCGCGTCACGGTCGACAAATACATCGTGCCGAACGACCGCTCCTCATTCCAGAACGAGACGCTGAATCTGCTCGGTATTCCGCCGGCGAAGCGAATTCTGACCGATCATGATTTTCATGCACGGTTCGAACGGCTGCTCGTCCCTTCTTTCGTCAGGCCGGTTTCGCCGCATCCGTCGACCTATCCGAAATGGACGGTCTCTTTTCTCCGTAAAGAGCTGCTAGAGAAACGCAATATAACAGCTTCGGATGAATATGAGCGTATCTATATTTCCCGGTCGAAGGCCCGGCAGCGGCGCGTTCTGAATGAAGAAGAGCTGCACGGCATTTTGTATGATTACGGACTTCGGATCGTTCATCTGGAGGGCAAATCGGTTCAAGAGCAAATGCAGATTCTGCATTCCGCCAAAGTCGTCGTCGGCCCGCATGGCGCGGGACTGACGAATCTCGTGTTCTCGAAGCCCGGTACGAAAGTGGTGGAAATGTTCTCTCCCGATTACGTATCCAACTATTACTGGCATTTGAGCAACCAGATCGGATTGGAGCATTATTACTATATCGGTGTTAATAATGTAAAGCCGCACAAGGATTGGTGGTCCGGTTCGTCCGATTTCGAGGTCGAGCCGCGCAAGCTGGAGCGCCTGCTGCGAATAGCTAACATTTAAGATATGTACGAAGACAGCCCACTTGTTCCGGAGCCTGATCCGGTTGGAGTGGGCTTGTTTTGTCAAGATCCGCTTCATAAAACCTTAATCATTTCCACAAATGCCCTTTACAAATCGAATTTACAATGGTTTTGAAGCATTATGACACTAAACAGATGGGAGTGCTGGAAATTTGATTACGGGTTTACGAAGAAAATGGAAACGCTCACTCGCTCTACTGCTTGCGTTAGAGCTTGCGGGCAGCTTGTTCCTCGTCGGCGGAACGGCTTCTGCGGCGGATGCGCCGCTGCCGGGAACGCCTTATGCTTCGAACGGCAGTTACGATAAGACTGTACCGCATGTCATGATCAATCAGGTGTACGGAACAGGGGCGGCTGACTCCGGTGTCCTTGTTTCGCACGGTTTTATCGAGCTTTATAATCCGACGGATGCAGCCGTTAATCTGAATGGCTGGTCTCTTCATTACTCCGGACAAACGAACAAGAACGGACCGACCGGTGACTGGATGAAGCTGGACCTGACCGGCACGATCCCGACTAAGTCCTATTATTTGATTACCGGTTCACCGACAGGTGCGACCAGCCCGCGGGTTAACTTGGCGGGAAAAGGCGACCAAAGCTGGGATATATTCTTTGCCAACAAGGGAATGAAGGTCGTTCTCACCAGCACGACGGCCGCATTGGACAATAGCGTAAAGAACCCCTTCGCCGCAAAGCCTGACGGTTATGTGGATATGATCGGTACCGGAAGCAACGACTCCGGCAGTACCATCGACGGCTATGAGACGGCCCACCCGACAGGATCTGCGGAGGGTACCTCGAAGAAGAAGTCGGTGCGCCGCAAAGAGTTCGCCGATACCGACAATAACAAAGCCGATTTCCAGCAAATTGATTTCGAAACGATCAGCAGCGAGGACCTTGCCCTCGTAAGACCGCGCAGCAGCACCTCTCAGGCGCTCGGCATATCGACAACGAGCCTGAACGATGCGCGGGTAGGCTCCTCTTACTCGGCAACGCTCGCGGTTTATGGCGGCTCCGGGCCGTACAAGTTCGAAGCCAGCGGCCTGCCTAGCGGAATGGGAATCGCTACGGTCACCGGCGGTATCTACGGGACTCCTGCCGAAAGCACGGTCGGTACCCATAACGTGAAATTTACGGTTACCGATTCGGTCAATGCCAGTGTATATGCGAATTTGGTCTTGAATGTACAAGCCGCTCCTGCGGGACCTCAGGATCTCTTCTCCATTACAAAGATCGGCTCCTACCAGGCCGCTTCCCCTAATGAAGATGGCGGTGTTGCGGAGATCGTTAAGTTCAACAAGGAAAACGGGAAGTTTTACCTGGTAAACGGCGCCTCGAATCCACCGTCTCTAGACATCGTGAGTTTGGGCAACGGCGCTTCGCCGGAGAAAGTGAAATCGGTCGCCGTGAAGGAGCTCTCCGAAACGGAAGGCTTTGTGTACGGAGACTTGACGAGCGTAGATGTCAACACGGCCGTTGACCGGGTTTTCCTCGCCGTTCAGGAAGCGGATCACAGGAAGAACGGCAAAATTCTTGTGCTCGACTACGACGGCAATTTGCTGGATTCGTACGAGGCGGGCGCGCAGCCGGACATGATCAAATCGACGGCCGACGGCCGCTATGTGCTGACCGCCAACGAAGGCGAGCCTCGCGAGCAGGGTCAGGACCCGAAAGGCAGCATCACAATCCTGGATACGACGACCGGCGTTGTCGGAAACGTGTATTTCGACAACCCGGCGGTTATCGACGATGCCGTTCATATTCGCGGTGCAGCTGATCCGAGTACGGACCTGATTGTCGGCAAAGGCAGCAAAGCCGATGCGGCTTATGATTTGGAGCCGGAGTACATCGCCATCTCTGAGAATGGCACCATCGCGTATGTGACGCTGCAAGAGAACAATGCTATCGCCACGATCGATATCGTGAACCGGACGGTCACGTCCGTGAAGGGCCTCGGCCTGAAAGACTTGAACGACCCGAACAACAAGCTTGACCTGATCAAGGACGACAAAGCGCTGCTGCAGAACGTGCCGTTCAAAGGCATCTATATGCCGGATGGTATTGCCGCTTCGCAAGTCGGCGACAAAACGTATCTGTTCACGGCCAACGAAGGCGATGCCACCGAGTGGCCGGGACGAGAAAACGCTACGGAGATCGGCAAAATCAAGAGCAGCCTGACTCCGGGCACCGCAGCGGCGGACTTCCTGAGTTCAACGTCGGCTTACAACAAAGTCGAGGTTGCCAGCGACTGGGGCAAGGACGGCGTGTACTTGTACGGCGGCCGCTCCTTCTCGGTTTGGGACGCATCGACGATGACGCAGGTGTTCGACAGCGGCAAGGCGTTCGAACAAATGACCGCCGAGCGCCTGCCGTCGTACTTCAATGCCAGCAACACCAACTCGACCCTTGACAGCCGCTCCACGAAGAAAGGGCCGGAGCCGGAAGATATTCGCGTCGGCAAGGTAGGCAATAAAACGTTCGCCTTCATCGGTCTGGAGCGCATCGGCGGCATTATGGCGTACGACGTAACGAATCCGCTCGCGCCGGTGTTTGCGAGCTATGTGAATACGCGTGATTTTGCAGCAGGTTTACAGACCGACACCGGCCCGGAAGGGATCGAATTCATTCCGGCAACGATTAGCCCGACCGGTAAGCCTCTCCTGCTGGTAGCTTATGAAGTGGGCGGAACCGTAGGCGTGCTGGAGCTTAATGTTACTAAGGTGACATTGAATACAAAGACGCTCAACCTGACAGCCGGAGAGTCTGGCCGGCAGCTAACGGCTGACGTCGTCGGCACCGGCGCAGCAACGGTTACTTGGACATCGTCCAATACCGGGGTCGCTTCGGTGAACGCAGATGGCTTTGTTACGCCTGTATCTGCAGGGACGGCTGTAATTACCGCCATCAGTGCGGACGGCTACGGAATCGCGGAAGCTGTCGTGACGGTAGCGTCTGCTTCTAGTAGTGGTGGTGGTGAGCCTGGTCCAAGTTCATCCGTCGAAGAACCGGCTAACACCGACACAGCAAAAACTCAGGAGCCTGCAGTACAATCGACAGGCAATGAAGTCAAAGCAACTGTCGAAGTCCATGCAACGACCGACGCCCAAGGCAACTCTCGCGCCGTTGTGACGGCAGAGCAATTGGCTAGCGCGTTAAAGTCTCTGGAGCAGTCCGGTACGAATAGCGGCAAGACCGCAGTTCTGGAAATTAAAGCGAATGTATCCGGCAATGCGAAGCAAGCCGTCGTCGAGCTGCCTTCCCCGGCCATCGCACAAGCGGCAAGCAGCAAAGTCGCAGCGGTAAGCCTGAATGCGGGCATCGGCACGCTGACCTTTGACAAGGCAGCCGTAGCAGCCGTATCGCAAGCGGCAGGACAGCAGTCTTCCGTCTCGGTCTCCATCGCGAAGACCGATGCGGCGGACGTCGCCGCCGGCCTACCGGCAAACAAGCGCAGCGCCGTTACCGAAGCTGTGCAGGACCGTCCGGTGTTCGATTTCAATGTAACTGTAGGCGACAAGAGGGTGTCCGATTTTGCCGGCGGCTTGGTGGATGTGAATGTCCCTTATACGCTGGGTGCAGGAGAAGACCCGAACGCTATCATCGTTTACTATATCTCCGACAGCGGTGAACTCGTACTCATCAGCAATGCCAAGTATGACCCGGCGACGAAGCAGCTTACCTTCTCGGTAGAGCACTTCTCGCATTACGCGATCGGCTATAACAAGGTCGACTTCACTGATACGGCAAACAGCTTTGCGAAAGACGAGATCACCTACTTATCGGCCCGCAATATCGTGAACGGTGTCGAGACAAGCCGATTCGCTCCGACCAGCACGATTACCCGCGCCGACTTCGCGCTGATTCTCGCTCGAATCGCCGGTGCTGAGCTTAGCAAGCCGGCTGCCACCCGCTTCAAGGACGTTCAGCCGGAGCATTATTACGCGGCAGCCGTCGAATGGGCGGCGGCGTACGGCATCGTGAACGGTATCGAAGAAGGCAAGTTCGACCCGACGGCACGCGTAACGCGCGGCCAGATGGTCGCCATGATCGTACGCACGGCGGACAGCCTGAAGTTCAGCCTGCCGGCCACGCACGCCGCTGCGGCATTCGCCGACCAGGCTTCCATTCCGGCCTATGCGGTCCAGGCGGCGCAAGCAGCGCAGCAAGCAGGCATCGTCAGCGGTAAGACGGTTTCCGGCCAAGCCGGCGTGCAGTTCGCGGCGAACGACACCGCGACGCGCGAAGAAGCAGCCAAGATGCTGGCTGTGTTCATGCAGTTGTTGAAATAACATGGATAACGAATAAAAGCTGCTCCGCATGGTCTGAATGCAGACCTGTGGAGCAGCTTTTTCGTTTAGCATTTTTCCTCTTGCCGGCTTATTTCGTTTGCCGCTCTATAAGCTGCAGCATATTATACAAGACTTGTGCGCTTTCGGCACGGGTCATGGCTGCCTGCGGTTCATATCGGGTGTCCGAACGTCCTTGGATAAGACCGAGTGAGTACGCGGCTCCTACAGCCTCCTGCGCCCAGGCAGGTGCGTCCTCCATATCGGCGAACGATGTCTGCACCATCACTGCTCCCCCGCTTGCTCTGTCGCCTGCCCCTGCGAATTGCTGCGCTCTCACGATCATGGCCGCCACTTCCTGGCGGGTGATATCGGCTTGCGGAGCAAACGTATCGGCGCTGACGCCGTTCACAATACCAGCCTTCACCGCTTTGGCCACGTCTTGGGCAAACCAGTCCTCCGCGTGTACATCCTTGAACGTAGTTCCGGATTCTTGCTTCAAGCCGAGAATACGTACGAGCAGAGCGGTAAACTCGGCCCGCGTTACGTTCCGCGTCAATGCATATTCGCGTTCGTTAATGCCCTGCACCAAATGCTTCGCTGCGAGCACTTGAATCTCGTCAGCTGCCCAATGGCCTGCCGGCACGTCGGCAAAAGACTTCGAATACTTGAGCACCGCATATTGGCTGAAATGGGTCACCGATGCAACCAAAGTACCGTTTACCCATTTGCCGCCGACGTATTCCAGCTCTCCGGAATCGCTAATGTAATATACACCGGCTAACCGTCGATCCGCTGTCGGTTGGGCGTTAAATGTCAACGTAATCGGCTCGCTAAAGCTCGTCAGCTTGCCGGTCTTGCCATCCTTCGTCTTTACTTCCAAATGGAAGTCCAGAACATCTCCGACCGTTTCGATCGTCGCGCCATTTTGCTGCCCCGCCGTGTGTAAAGCCTGTTCTACTGTACGGCTTGCGACCGGCGCCACACCGAACGATATCGTGCTGTCCTTGCGTTGGTCGGCAGGTACGAGCTCCAACAGCTTGCTTAGAATCGAGCTTGGAATCTCTACTGCCACCTGCTCGGATTTTACCGTGATTGATGGCTTGTCCTGCAGCAGCTCCAGCACCGTTCCCGGCAGCTCCAGCTGCCGCTTGTCACCTTGCAGTTCCAGAGCCCCGCCCGCTTTCAGCTGCTCCTCGAGCTTGGTTTGAGGTTGCTGCGGCGGATTTGCACTCGGCACCGGTGTCTGCGGCGAATCCGATGAATCCGATGAATCATCGCTGCGCTCCGTCACTTTCACCGTGACAGCTGACGACTTCCCTCCATAATAAGCGGTAATTGTCGCTTCACCTGCCCGAAGCGCCTTGATCAGGCCGTCCGTATTCACGCTTACGATTGCATTGTCGCTGCTCGTATATACAATTCCATCCGTAATGTGCCGGCTGCTGTCATCGGCATATACGGCGGTGAGCACTGTTTGGCTTGAATCGCCGACCTTCATATGTTTGTCGCCTACCGACAATCGAAGCTCTACAACCGGATTCGTCACCGTCAGCATATAGCTGTCTCTCAGCTCACCGTAAGTCGCGCTGATGACCGTCTGCCCGGCGGATTTGGCTATGACGGTTCCGTCAGCTTGAATCTCCGCTACTTCGGTCCGCTCGCTGGCGTACATCACTCCACTGGTTACTGGAATCCATCGGCCGTTATAGACAATCTCCGTCACCGTGACTTCGGATGCCCCGACCGTAAGCTCGCTGCTGCCGCTGATTCGGATCGCTTGAGCACTGTCCAGCACCCTGACCAAGCTGTCCGCATATACGCCTTCAATCACACTGGATGCACGTACGACCGCCGAGCCTACGCCTATCGCCTTCACCAGCCCATCGTTAGTAACCTCAACGACACTAGGCGCCGTCGAGCTGTACACCGACCATGTCACCGAGCGGTCCGCCGCATCTGCCGGAAGAACCGTTGCTTCGAGCTGTACCGATCCACCTAATGGTAACTGTACCTCCGGCTTATTCAATACGACCGACTCCGCTTGTTTCTTACTCAACGTAAACCGGTCAACCTCGCGGCCCGCGACTGTCTTCGTAACGACCGTCATTTCATTGCCGACGGTCTCTACCGCTACATACATCTGTGTTTGCTCGCCGTCGTAGAACTGCGTCCAAGGCTTCGGCACCAGATCGTAGAACTTCGGCCCCGTCGAGCCTGCAACCACATAGGCCGTACCCTCGCCGGCTGCCGCCTGCTGATTGCCCTTCATATAGTTCCGCAGGTAGATGTGATCATGTCCGCTCAGTACAAGGTCGACTTGGAATTCATCGAACACCGGCGTCCAGCTGGAGCGAGTTTCCACCGTGTCATAAATACTGCCGTAAGGACCACGATGGAACAATACGATTTTCCACTTCTGCTTCGTTGCGGCGAGGTCTTGACGAAGCCATTCCTTCTGCTCCGCATACTGATACTCGCTGTTCAGCACGACAATATGCGCGTCCTTATAATCGAATGAAAAATGAGTTCCCCGGAGCGTATCCAAACCGTTCCCCGGCTGATTGAAATGCTGTGCGAAATCGCTGATGCCCTTCGTGCCGGTTACCTCATGGTTGCCGAGAACGGACACGAATGTTGTGTTCATAAGCTGCTGCTTCACTTTATCGAAGAACAAATTCCACTGTGCTTCCAGATGTCCGGAGTCGACCATGTCGCCCGCATGAGCCAGGAAATCCGCATCCGGGTGTTCATTGACAGCCTTCGTTAGCGTTGCGCCCCATTTGTCAAAGCCTGCACTGTCGGCCGCTTGGGAATCGCCAAAGAACAAAAATTTCAGGTGATCGCCGCTCTCCGGCGCGGTGCTGAACGATCCTTGTCCGCTCACATTGCCGCTGCCGTCCCCGACACGATATACATACGTCGTGCCCGGCTCCAACTCGCTCACCAAAGCTTTGTGAACGCGAACCGTACCGATATCGTACGTGACGAACAGCGAGCTGCCGCCGGCCACTTTCTTTACGTCCGGCTGGTCGAATCCGGTAAATCCGTCCAGCTTCGCCAGTTCTACTACCGTAGACTCTACGCTCGGATGCGTATGCCAGGTGAAGCCCCGCTCGGTCTTCGGATCGGTCCCCATACTTACATTGACATTATATGGGGTCGTCGTTCCGAACAGCTTCGACACCGTCAGCGTCTTCACCTGACTATACACCGAATCCTTAACGGCCTGAACCTTATAGGTTTTCAGTGCAGCGGTCAAGTCCGTCAAGGTGAGCTTGCCTGCGGCATCAGCCGTGCCGCGCTCTACGCCGTCGACGAGCAGCTTCGCATCGGATGCCGCCGCCCCCGCCGCATCCGTAATCGTAAACGGAGTAGGAAGTCCCTGAACGACGCCTAGCTCGTCCCAGCTCACATCCAGCCCATATTGGATGTCCGCTTCGAGCGGCAGCCCGAAGAACGGCCAAGTCCGATCCGGCGATGACGCAAGCTTGATCGAACCGGACTGGAACTGAATGGTATGCTTGCCCTCCGCATCCGGCTTCATGCGGTACCGAATGCTGCCGAGCAGATCGGCGTCAGTCAGGGCTAGGCCGCTCAGTCCGCTGAACGTGACCTGCGCCGTGCCGGCTGCCGAGTCGACCACTGCCTGCGCCTGACCGCCGCCCAGCTTGCCGCCGGGAACGAACTGCAGCGCCTCCACCTTCGTCGGGTCAAACTGGAACTTCAGCTCCCCGCCGAGAATCATACTCACGTTGCTTCCCTTAATCTCCACCGCATACGTTCCGCCTGCGAACGTCACTGACGGTGCACTGTACTGAAACTTAGCCGAACCTGTATCGACATTGAATGTCCATTCCTTCTCCGTCCGGTTGCCTGACAAGTCCCGCACTTGAAGCTTCGCTTTATGCAGGCCGTCCACCAGCGGCACATCAACCTTGTGCGCGATGCGTCCTTCCGGCGGGTACAACGTGTGCGTGACAGGATTGTTGTCGATGAACATGGCGATTTTGGCCGGATCGATCAGCGTCGTTCCCGGATGCTGCGTGCGATCGTAGCCGGCATCTTCGGCGATCGCCCGGATATTCGGCACATTGGTCTTAATGGTAGCCCCTTCGGCCGGCTCGACATTTTTAATGATCGGCGGTTCGATATCGTCAGTCGACGGGCCGTACAAGGCTCGGATATTGTCCACATAGATGGCGCCGGCTTTCTTCACCTTAGCGGCCGTAGCCATAAGGCGAACCGGCATGTCCAGCCTCAGATCGGGCTTCAGTCCGGCAGGAACATCCGCCTCGACGTACTTCCAGCCCTTCCAATTTACCCCCGTTACTTCATCGGTAAAATTGATCGGCGTACCGCTCGCACTGCCTTTGTCCGCGCGCAATTGCGCCCGAAGCCAATACCCGCTGCCGTCTCCGTATACCCACATGCCGATTTTTTTCGGATAACCGGGGATTTTGATGTAGTTATCTGCCCCCGCAATGGACTGCAAATACACACCCGAAGTGCTCGGCTTTCCTATAAAATCGTACTCCAGCTTCAGCGCCTTGCTGCCGAAACGAACGTACTCGTCTTCATACGTGATGCTCGATACCGCTTTATTGTAGCTGGCGCCGGCCGTCTTCAAATATTTGCTCAAATCCCCTTCAAAGTCTTCCAGCATCGCCGGCGGGGTGCCGACATTCACAGTCATCGAAGTCTCTATACTGCCGTATGTAACGAAAATTTTACCGCTCTTGCCGCTCTCGTTCGTCGCTGTAAAGACGCCGTCCGTATCAACCGTGCCGATATCGCCTTCCACCCGCCACTGCAGCAGCCGGTTTTCTGCGACGATCTGTTGACCGCTGCGAAGCGCCTGCACCTTCAGCGGAATAGACGCGCCGGTGTCGACGGCTCTCTCGACATCCGGGAACTTAAGCTCCGTAAGCTCCGTCACGATCTCCACGCTTCCGGTACCCGTCAGCCCGTTCGCCGATACCTGGATTTCGGCCGTGCCGGCCTTTGCTCCCGCCGTGAATACTCCTTGGTCATTGATGGTCCCGTATTCCGGATCGACATTCCAGCTTGGCGTTCCCGGCATAGCCGCCGGATGGCCGGTTCCGTCCACCGCCTCCGTCTCCAAATCAAGCTTGGCTCCGGCCAGCACCCGCTCTGTCCGGGGCTGTACGACCAGCTTGGCCGCCGCGCCTTCCGGCGCCTTGTTCACGAGCAGCAGCGAATTGCCGGTTTGCCGTTCGCCTCCGTCGGAAGGGGTGTTCAATAGTTTGAAGCTTGCTTCTCCCGGCAATCGGGCAATAAACGTAGAGGAACCGCCGCCGTCGAGATTGATGGCGTTTATGACACCCATGCTTTTCATGATGTCGCCAAGCTCCGACGTTTCCACGCCTTCGCTGAACCCCGGCTGGCGGCCGTCGATTTCGATCATCACGACCGTACCGTCGGCCTTTGTGCCGATGGCGGTCCGAGGGTGTACGCCGGCCGGCGGAACGCTGTTCAGCACAACGCCATCCTTCATCAGCAGGTAACCGCTCATCGCCACTTTAATATTTTCATAGCCTGCAGGGAACGCGAAGCTGGCCGTAATTTCATCGCCTGCCTTCAGTCCCGCGAGTATCGGTCTTGCCGTCCCGCTCGCCGAAAGCACCACCTTGCCTGCTGCGAGAGGCGTATTGCCCGCATCCTTGCGAACTTCGGCTACCTTCAGCTTCAACGTCTGACCATGCTTGACTTCACCTTCCAGTACATCCAGTACGACTTCGTCGCCGAACTCATTCGTCTTCGTCGAATCGGCATAGTCGAACGTGTACAGAACGAGCTGATTCGCGGCACGGTACCGGTTAATGTGGGTAATGTCGCTCGTCACACCGCCGATCGTCACCGTCCGGGTTAGCTTCGGATTCGGCACATACCTTGTCGTTCCATCATAGTCCATAAGGAATACGCCATAATTCGAGTCGGGCGTATTGAGAATTTTGCCATCGCCCATGAACAGTCCGCCCGGCACACCGGTTCCGTATCCCGTCAAATCGTAGAAATCGCCGTTCACCCCGGCAATGACGCGCTGTCCGGGCTTGTCGTAATACTTCGCCATCTCCGTTACGCCCTGCATCCCGTACACTTTGCCGCCCTTGGTGCCGGCAATCAGCTCCAGGCTCGGATTCTTCGGATCAAATTCTACAGTGTGGACCTTCTCGAATCCTCTCGGTACCCGCATGCTGTACCAGTTATAATAAGTGTCCGGAGCAATCTCCAGCCGTCTTGTGTCCAGCAGCTGCGCAGCCGCAGGATCCGCTTCCGCCGCTTGCGCCGGCTGTATCGGTACCAGCATGGTAACAACCATGCATAAGCCGAGCAGCAAGCTGAGCAATCGTTGGGCTTGTCTCATTGATAAACCTTCCTCCTTGTTCGGGATCATAGTTGTAGCGGTTTCTGTCGATTGTTGAAATTTTATTTCAAAATCGATTTAACTGTATAAATTGTAGTTTCAAATTGTTTTGTAAGCGTTTGTGCAATATTAATTTTTGATAAATTTTGTCCGGCGGAACGAAAAATGTCGGTTGCTGCCAAGCAGCCGGTCTGACATTCTGTCGAAAACCTCAACATCTTAAGTGAGGAGAACATGCATGCGGAATATGTTTCAATCCTTGTCGGTCAGAGGGAAGTCGGAGCAATTGGTGTGGATTTAATTCAAAACTCGAACGTATCAGGGGAAATGGGAACGGTCTGCGTGAATTTTCATTCAACTCTAACTAAATTGGGGAAAAGTGGGGTCGATCGTATCCCCTCCACGTAACGCAGTATGCCCACTTATTATTCTTGCAGAATTCCCTTGATCGTGAACAAAGTCCCCCGGAATAACGTTAACCGCCGAAGCTTTTTTTGCGATTAAATGGGGGCATCCACAAAATAAAAACGCCGGGGATGACCCGGCGTCATGACAAAGTTATTTTACATTAACCTAAAATGCTCTCGATCCGCTCCAGCACGTCAGCCGGCAGCACGATACCGGAGGCTTTGGCGTTCTCCTCCACTTGCTCCGGACGGCTTGCACCGACAAGCGCGCTCGCTACATTCGGCTGACGCAGAATCCAGGCAAGGGCTAGCTGAGCAACCGTAATGTCCAGTTCTCCTGCAATGGCGGCCAGACTCGTCACCTTCTCGATTTTGTCCGGAGTAATGCCCTTGCGCATGCCTTCGAGCTTCGCCGCGCGGCTGTCCTCCGGGAAATCGGAGGCCGATTTGTATTTGCCGCTGAGCAGACCCTGCGCGAGCGGAGAGAACACGACTTGTCCGATGCCTTTGGATTCGCCAAGCGGGATGACGTCCTTCTCGATATAACGGTTGAACATATTGTACACGGGCTGGTTGACGACAATGCGGTCGAGCAAGTACTTATCCGCAACTGCCAGCGCCTCGGCCATCTGAACGGCCGTCCACTCGCTTACGCCTACGTATAGGATTTTGCCTTGGCGCACAAGATCGTCAATCGTCCGCAGCGTCTCCTCGATCGGCGTTTCCGGGTCGAACCGGTGGCAATAGTAAATATCGACATAATCGGTGCCGAGGCGCTTGAGGCTGGCGTGGCACTGCTCCATTACATGCTTGCGCGATAAGCCGCGGTCGTTGGGCCCGTCACCCATTGGCCAAAATACTTTAGTAGCCAGTACATAGGATTCGCGGGGATATTCCTTGAGCGCTTCTCCGACGACTTTCTCCGCCGCGCCGCGCTCGTACACATTCGCCGTATCGAAGAAATTGATGCCCAGCTCGTACGCTTTATGAATCGATTTCACAGCGTTGTCCTGCTCGACGTAGCCGCCGTAAGTCAGCCAGCTGCCGAGACTGATCTCGCTGACCTTCAGTCCGGTTTTGCCAAGTTTGCGATATTGCATGGGATACTGCCTCCTCTATCGATATTAGGCTAATTGCAACATCCCCATTATAAAATCTATTGCTAAAAGATGTAAGGAGTTACAAATAGCTTATCTAGTTACGAAGAGGTAAGTGTAGGGAGGTGCAGGTCAGATTTGCACATGGGAGTGCTTGCAAGGTGATGGCAAGATGATGCTGCCTATGACGGTGACGAGGTGCGGTGGCAGTAGCGGGCTCGGTTGGGGGTGTGGGTTCGGTTGGGGGTGTGGGTTCGGTTGGGGGTGCGGGTTCGGTTGGGGGTGTGGGTTCGGTTGGGGGTGTGGGTTCGGTTGGGGGTGTGGGTTCGGTTGGGGGTGCATTTGCGGTGGCGAGTTGCAGGCTAGAGTGTAAGCGGATTTTCTCCATATAATTTCGGCTAATTCCTCCGTTTTGGAAAAATAAGCGGAAAACCTCCCTATAATATTTCGGATTTACAAGAATTCGGCTCAAATCGGGAAGTTTAGATGGAGCTTTTCCGCTTAGATCGGTAGAATCGGGTATTCCAGCTGAATTTAGATGGAGGTTTTCCGTCTAGATTTTTCATATTACGGGCTTACAGGAAATCATACAAAAACTCCCGCTCCTGCAGCATGGAGCTTGGAGCTGCAAGAACGGGAGCATGTACAAATTTATTCGTTGATAAACTGCGCAACCTTCAGCATACGCTTCAGCATGACTGCCGTTTGGGCGCGCGTTGCTTGCTCGGACGGTACGAATTGGCCGCCCTCCATACCTTCGATGATGCTCGCCTGCACAGCCTGTGCGACAGCCGACTGTGCCCAGCTGCTGATCGCACTGCGGTCCTTGAAGGCTTCAAGCAGCTTCAAGTCCGCGCCGCTTTCCGCTTTTCCTGCAAATGCCAGCGCGCGCGAGATCATAACGGCCATTTGTTCCCGGGTGATACGTGTATCCGGTCGGAAGCTGCCGTCTTCGAAGCCTTGTACGAGCCCAGCATTGGCAGCCGCGCCGACGGAGCCGGCAAACCAATCGCTGCCGTTTACATCTTGGAACCGTGCCGCGCCTGCGTTCTCGGTCAAGCCGAGCGCGCGGGTTACCATAGCGGCGAACTCCGCACGGGTAATTCCCTGATCCGGAGCAAAGCTTTGCCCGCTAACGCCCTTCAAGATCAGCTTGGATGCCATCAGCTCAATATCCGACTTAGCCCAATGCTGGCTTACATCGGCAAACGTCTTCTCCGTCTGTGCGACGGTGTAAATACTGTTGCCGTTCCGCATCATCGTCACGATCGTCTTGCCGTCAACGACTTGGAACGTTGCCGGTACGAAGAACATCTCTCCTGTGGCCGGATCGTATAGAACAGCCGTCGTTCTCGCCGGGTCTACCGATTGGCCGACTTCAATCGTACGGGATACGTAAATGGAGCCGAACTCCTTCACTTCCTGCGATTTGCCGCCCGCCTCGACCGATACGCTGAATTCAACCGGTGTGCCGAGCAGCGTCAGGCCGGATTGTTTTGCCTTATCGCCGATTGTTCGGGCTTCGCTGCCTTGTACCTTTTCCATCTGCACGATGATCTGCATGTCGTGCGCCTCGGCCCCAAGCGAGCCTGCCAGCGAGTGTATATCCAGCGCGTTCAGAGGGAGATTGTAGCTGACTCCGCCGCTCCGAATGGACACAATCGTGTCAGGGGCCTTCTGCACCGCATTAACCAGAGCCGCTGCCGGCAGTGCCGCCAATACTTTGGACGCATCGGCTGTATTGCTCTGAATGACCAGTATGTGACCGTTCCGTCCTGCTGCGGCCAGTGCCTCCGTCAACGCTTCGGCACTCACTTCCAGCTTCGTAACGATACTGCCGTCCGGAAGCGCTTCTTTGGTTTCGTTTGCCTTCACCGGTGTTCCGTTTCCGTTCGGCTTCGGATTTGGCGCTGGTTTATTACCGGTCGTCGGTGGTGTTTGCGGCTGATCGGATTCCGGCTGCGGATCTCCCTCTGAATATTCCTGGTTCGTATAGATCTTCAACTCCGGCCCGTTCGCCGACCAGTTGCCGGCCGCATCTCCGGCTTCGACCTTGAAAGCGTACATAGTGTTCGGGCTTAGCCCAATCACCTCATAGGTCGTACCCGTTACCGTAGCTATAACGACACCATTTTGAAGCACGTTGTACTTCGTCACGCCGACGTTATCCGTTGCTCCGGTCCAGTTCAGCCTCAGCGAGCTCGTTTCCACCTCCAATGCCGTCAAGCTGCCGTCCGTCCATACCGGCGCAGCCACATCCGACTCTACAACGACAGCGGTTATCACCGTCAACTCCGGCCCGTTTGCCGACCAGTTGCCGGCCGCATCCCCGGCTACAACCTTGAACGCGAACATAGTGTTCGGGCTTAACCCGCTCACCTCATACGTCGTACCCGTTACCGTAGCTATAACGACACCATTTTGAAGCACGTTGTACTTCGTCACGCCGACGTTATCCGTTGCTCCGGTCCAGTTCAGCCTCAGCGAGCTCGTTCCGACCTCCGATGCCGTCAAGCTGCCGTCCGTCCATACCGGCGCAGCCACATCCGGCAAAGTCCCGCCGTCTCCCGTCGTAAACTGCCAAATGCTCGACATGCTTCTGCCCGTGTATACGTCCTCCGCAACGGTATACCAGCCGTACGTCGAACGCGTGCCCAGCCCGTTCCACGATACCGACGCTTGCTGGCCTGCAGCTACGTGCTCCTGGACTCCGATACGCTGATCGGTATACACGTTCACGCCCATATAGTCGGTAGCGACCCGCTTCGTCTTCGGCTTCAGATCAACATCCAGCGAGAACTCGTCCTTGCCCGGGGACTCCGCCGGATCGTAGAAGTTGTAATCGTCCAAGTAAGGCGAGTATGTCTTCACATGCATTTTGTTGTTCGCAATATCGAATTGCAGCAGACGAATGTAACCTTGTCCGCCTTCCGGTCCGCCCTGATAGTCGGCCAGCATCTGATACACCTTACGGTCATTCACGCCGTCGCCGTTGTCATCCATCTCGTCAACCAACAGCTCGGCATCGTGATAGTGACCGGACAGCACGGCGAACACATTCTTGTTCGGCTTCACGACTTCCTCGAAAATTTTATCCGCAATCGGCGCCCGGTTGCCCGACACCAGCAAGAACTCGTGGAAGTTCAGAACGGCCTTCCGATCCGGATGCTCGGAGAGCACCTTGTTCATCCATTCGATATCGGAATCGCGGATCCCCCAGCCCATGTAGATGAATATAAAATCATTGCCATCCGACGACACCAAATCGTAATGCCCGCGGTTGTTGTCGATCGATCCGCCCCAAGTCGGCTGATTCTTGAACCGGTCTTCCCCGAAATACTTCCAATACTGGTCGTACGCGCCGGCCTTGCCCGCTACGTCGTGGTTGCCCGCCAGTACACCGTAAGGAATGCCGGCGTTCTCCAGCACCTTCATATCAGCGTCGGCCCGCTCCCACTGAATCGGCTTATCGGCCTCGTCGACAATGTCGCCCGTGTGCGCCACATATTTAATTTTCTTGGCTTCTTTATTCTCGGCAATCCAGTTCACAATCTTTTCGTAAATGTGCGGGTAGCTCTCGGAATAATACTGCGTATCCGACATCCAGACGAACGAAAAATCGTAGTTATCCTCCGTGACCGGCAGCTCGTCCTGTACCATAACCTGCAGCATGCGGCCTTCCGCATAGTCACCCGCTTGAATCCAGGCGCTCAGCTCGAAGTCTTCCGTACCCGCTACGTGGGAGTCGACCGGCTTCCACTGCTGCAGCGACGGACTCCATACGTACATGCTCACCTTACGGCCTTCCAGCGAATTGCCCTTCCAGCTCAGCTCAACGGCGTCGGTCGCCTTGACCGTCTCGTCCAGCTTGACCTGGAAGCGATGATAAGGGAATTGCGTGACCGCATCATCAATCAAGTACTTCCCGTCCGCCGCACGAACCTTGTCGTAATCCTCAGCGGCAAACGCCGTTTCCCCGGCCGGCACCTTCATTCTCGGAGGCTCGACGTCAACGGCATTCCGGTAGCCGCTGAACGAGCTTCCCGCCGATGCCGCATCATGCGTGAACCCTTGGTAGAACGATACATTCAAGTTATCGCCGGTCGGATCGGCCACCTTGACCGTGAGCACTGCAGAGGTGCTCACTCCCGTTTGGCCGGCAAGCGGCGCGACGAGCTCCGGCTTCAGCGGATTTTCATCCGGAACTTGGAACGGCACTACTTTGCTTGCCGCATTCCCGACTTTGTCTACCGCGCTGATCCGCAGTGTATGCGATCCAGGCGCAAGCTTCGACGACGCCGTCGCATAAGGCAGCGTAATCGGGTCCTCATCCAGCCAAGCTTCCACTTTCTCCACGCCTGCCAGCGCATCGCTCACATCTGCAGCAATGGTGAAGGCACCGCGGTACAGCTTGCCTTCTTCAATCGAAGGCACAACGGCTGGGGCCGTATTATCCACCTGAATGCGGGCTGTCTTCGTTCCGTGTACGGCATGGCTGACCGATACCGTATGTTCGCCGTCAGCCGCCGAACGCGTATCCCATGCATAAGCCTTGGAAGCCAGCTTCTCTTCCGGGATCATAAAGTTGAAGTCGATGAACGGGTTCTTGCCTGCACTGTCCCCCATCCGGATCACAGCTTCCCGGTCGGTATATCTGGCATCGTACAGCTCCGTGCCGTCTGACAGAACGAGACGAACGTTTCTGATGTCGAAATCGTCTTTATTTTCCTCCTCGCGGTTGTCGAAAGGAGACGCCTTCGTTCCCGCCCGGATGGAGATCACATTGCTGCCGCTCTTCAAACGGTCCACCTGGATCGGCACCGTCAGCGTAATGTAATCGTTAATCGTATCGTCGAAGATTTGCAAAATCTCCTCGCCCATCGTGACGCCATTCTTGAAGTAGTAGTTCACCCCGGTCACGTCGAAGGCAAAATACGCATCCTTCTCAACCGCCGCATATACGCCGTCCGTCGTTTGGCTGCCGTCAATGGACAGCTGCAGCTCGGACACAGGCGCATGCTCCGAAGTACCTTTCAAAATGCGGGTTCCGGACAAAATCTCGCCATCCGCGACATTCAGGCGCAGCTCCGAACGGTCCGGCCCTCCGGTCACGTTGATGCGGTACGTTTCGGTTGTAAGCTCATTCCTGCCGTCGCTGATCACAAAATAATAATCCACATGCGCCCGCCCGATCAGCTCCGGCGCGTACACTTTGTAGTGGTAATACGTGTCGGCAAAGCTTTCCGCCAAATATCGCTTCGTATACTCGCTTTGCAAATTCGTCTTGTAATAGAGCGCTACCGACTTCACACCGTTCGCATCCAGCGCCTCGCCGATGATCTCCAGATTTTGCGACTGGTCGATCGCCGTCACGTCGGTCAAATTGTTGAACGTCGGCTCGATCGAATCCGCCGGGAGCGTGACCGGAACGATCGGCACCTGCTGCGGCTCGACCCGCCCCGGCGTCGCGGCCAAGAGCCCGGCGCTATACTTGATCATCTTCGTGTCGCCGGTAGGCGCATATTTGTAGAAAATGCCCTTGTTCGCTACCGTCTCCGCATCCGTGTCATAGTATGCGGCCGACAGCTCTTTCCGGGTATTCGTAGCGATCACGATGCCGCGGTCGCCGCCGTTGGCCATGCCGCCGCTGTACATTTTGAAGATGTTCTCATTCTCGACAAGGCTGGTGCCATACAACGCGTTAAAATCGGCCACCGTCTTCGCCGTATTCTGCGCGTTAATAATCCAGAATACAGCCGTCTGACGGGAAGGGATCAGCATATCCTCGCGGTCCGTCGGCCAGACGACATCCGCATCGGGACCCGAGCTGGTGTACCGGTACTGGATCTTGTAATCCTTCAGATTGATCGTCTCGGTTGTATTGTTGTAAATCTCGATAAACTCGTAGCCGTCCGCACTGCCGACATTCGTCGAATCCGGAACGAGCTCGGTGATAAGCAGCGGCGGGAGTTTGGAGAAGTCGACGGCCCCCGTCGAAATCTGCACGATGTACTCGGCCGTCTTGACCGTATCCTGATCGTCCTGCGCCTGGACATAGTACTGAAGCTCCGTCTCGGTTAACGCCGACTTCGCAATCGTCCCCGAATACGTGTTGTCCGGCCCGGCTGTCATCACGACCGGCTGGAACGAAGATGCACTCGGAACTTTATAATAAACCGCTGCCGCTACCGGGCCGTTGTCCGGATCGGTAATACGGGCCGTGACGACCAGATCGTTGTCGATGCTGCCCTTAGTCACCGGCGTATGCTCGATGACCGGCAGCTTATTCAGCGGCTTGGCAGGCTGCGCCGGCAGCAAGTCCGGTTCGACGGTTCCCGGCGTCGCCGCAATGGTGCCCGCCCCGGCTTGCATCGCCATCTGATTCGAGCCGTCCGTCGGGTACCGGTAGAAAATGCCCTTGTTCGCTACAGTCTGATTATCGTTGTCATAATACGCCTCGGCGATTTCTTTACCGGCTTTGGAGGCGATCACGATTTTGCGTTTGCCGCCGTTCGCCATGCCGCCCCCGCCGTCAATGCGGAACAGGTTGACGTTCTCGACAAGAGACGTTCCATAGATCGAATTAAAGCTCGCTGCAGTTGAGTCGGCATTACTGCCGTTCATGATCCAGAATACGAGCGGCTTCATCGGCTCAAGAACCGCTTGAGACGGAAGCTCCCATACGCCGTCCGGCGTATCGCTGTTCGTGTACCGGTACAGCAGCCGGTAGTCGCTCAGTGCGATCGGCTTCGTCGTATTGTTGTAAATTTCGACGAATTCATAACCGTCTCCGGATCCGACATTCGTCGTATCGGGCACAAGCTCCGTAATCAGCATCGCAGGCACCTTGGTAAAATCAAACGTCGCCCCATTCACCGCAACCGTATACGTATCGGTCGTTACCGTGTGAGCGGCATCTTTAGCCTGAATGTAGTACTGAAGCTCCGGCTCGGTCAGCACTTCCTTGGCGATGAGCGCCGAGTACGTCGATCCGGTTACACTGCTCATCGGCAGCGCCGTAAAGCTTGACTGCGACGTCTTCTTGTAATAGACACTCGCACTAACGGAGTCCTCTGCATCCGTAATCGACGCCGAGATCGTCAGATCCGTACCGGCACTCGCCTCCGTCACCGGCGTATGGGCAATGACCGGAGGCTCATTCGCCGGCGGGTCCGGTAAAATGACACGTTCGGCCGGTATCTGAGCAAGGTCCAGCGAGCCCGGAGTCGGAGCCGACTTGATCGCATGCTTCGCCATGTCGACGCCGCTCGCAGGCAGCTTGAAATGAACGCCCAAGCCCTCTGCGATTTCCGTCGCTGCATAGCCGGACTTGGCAATTTCAACACCGGCTTTACTCTTGATGACGACAGCACGGGCCGCCGTATTGGAAAACCCGTTGAAGCCCGCCACATCCGTCACCTGGCTGGCCGTCAAGCTAACGCCGTATTTCGCGTTGAAGGCCGCCAAATCGTTTTTCGGTGAAGCATTGTTATACCAAAACACCATCACCTGCTGCGGCGCCAGCATCGTGTTGTCGGCAAACGTGAACGGTACGTCCGGCGTCGTCGCCGGATTCGGATACCGGTACAGGAACGTATAATCGTTAAGACGGAGCGTCTGATTGGAATTGTTGTATACCTCGAAAAACTCGAAGCTGTCCGTTCCGACGACATCGGGGTGAATCTCCGTCACGAACAGCTCCGGCGCCGATTGGCCCGCATCCGCCGCAGCGGTAGTACCGATTGGAACAATTGCACTGAACAGCATGCACCATAATGTAACGATAGAAATCCATTTGTTGCTCGTTCGACTCCTCATGCCACATCTCCCTCTGTTAGAAAATCACTCGTTCGACTAGCCAATACAATCCCATCGCACCGATGATTCCGGATGCTGCATAGGTCCACGCCGGACGCATCGTGATGCGGCGCAGTCCGAGCAGGATCGGAATAGCAACGAGCAGCACGGCAATCTGCCCCAGCTCGACGCCAAGATTGAAGGAGAACAGCGGCAGCGCAATGCCGCCCGCCATCGTCCCGTGAAGAATTTCCGCAAACCCGAAGCCATGCACCATTCCGAATGCCGCCGTTACGCCAAGCTGGCGATTTCCTGCCGGTTCCTTGACGATCCACCGCTCAACGGCAATATAGATAATGCTCAGCGCAATGAGCGGCTCGACGAGAACGGGCGACATCGAGGCCAGATTCAGCGCAGACAGCACCAGCGTGATGCTGTGCCCGACTGTAAACGCCGTCACCAGCTTCAAGGTAGGCCACCCGATTGCGCCTGCGGCGAGCAGCAGACCGACAACGAAGAGCATATGGTCCGGTCCCGACCATATATGCTTCATGCCCATGACTGCATACTCGCGGAAGATCACGGTCCATGGAGCGTCCGCAGCAGCGGCCGGCGTCGGGCCGGACGACGCTTCGGCTGCTTGTCCGGCTCCGGCTCCGGTGCCTGAAGATGCTGCAGCGCCGCCTTTGACGCCCTCGATTTGAATAATGTTGTTGCTGCTGTTGATCACTTGGACGATCGTCTGCTCGCCGATCCGAATCGTCGCGAAGCTGCGATGATCCGCATTGGTTCCGTCGTACATGTTGTACTGCACCATGTAGCGCTGTACAGGGACACTGAAAGCGTAGCGAATGTCCAGCTCGATCATCGTCATCTTCGCCTTCTCGGCGTGCATCGCAGCAGCCAGCTCTCCGTCGGCCACCTTCCCGTTCCCGGTCACGACCAGCCGATCGTTAACCAGCTCGTTCAGCGGCTCAGCCGCTCCCTTCAGCTCTTGCTCGGACAGCTTGCCGTCTCCGTTCCTATCAATGATTGGAAGGGCTTCCAATAATTCCTTCTCCAGCAGGTAAAGTTTGTATTGCAGCGACTTCTCCCCTACCGTCAAGTCGGAATATCCCGTCGAGCTGAAATGAGCGGAGGCCGTTCCCCCGGCGGCCAGCATCATGCAAAGGATAGCCAGTACCGCAGCCGCATGCCGCAAACCGCCCAGCCTCCTCGGTCCTTGTCTTGCTATATAGGTCATCCTCCCTCGACTGCACAAAAAAAGAAGCGTATGAGCTCAAAGTCTTAAACAACCGCTATCGATCGGTTCATTAAGGGCTCCAAGTGATCTCATCGCTTCCTCGCTGTACATAAGATGTATGTGAATATCGATAATTGTAGTCGACTCATGTAAACAGATGATTAATTCAGGTTTAATAAATTGTAAATCTGACGTGAAGCCTGATGAAACCGCTCGAATTAACAAGAAAACCGCCAAGCAGCCTCTATAGAAGGCACTTGGCGGACAAATCGGCCGTTTACACCGTATACTGATGAATCACTTCGCGCAGCTCCTGCGCGACTTTGCTGAGTTCGTCGGCGGAAGCGGCAATCTCCTGCATCGAGGCGAGCTGCTGCTGAGACGACGATGATACCTGTTCGGCGTTGTCCGCGGACACCCGGGAAATGCCGACCATCTCGCTGATGGAAGCCGTAACCTGCTCCGTACCGGCGGACATTTGCTCCGCAGCCGCCGACACCTCCTGAATCTGCTCGGTGACCTGCTGAACGGCGGCAACAATTTCCTGGAAAATAGCGCCTGTCTCCTCGATGACCCGCTTGCCCAGCTCGGCCTCTTGAACACCGGTGTGCATCTTCGCGGCGGCCCCGACGGTCTTGACTTGAATATCGTTGATCAGCCCGGTAATTTGACCCGCGGCCGTCTTCGTCTGCTCGGCCAGCTTCTTCACTTCGGAAGCGACGACGGCGAAGCCCGCTCCATGCTCGCCGGCACGCGCCGCTTCGATCGATGCGTTCAGAGCGAGCAAGTTCGTCTGTACCGCGATCTCCGAAATTACGCTGCTGATCGAGCCGATCTCTTCCGAGCGGGAGCTGAGCAGCTCAATGACTGCAGCAGACTCGCCGACACTCGCATGAATTTTCGTCATTTGACCGATCGCCTGTTGAATCGAAGCATTCCCGCTGCGGGCCCGGCTCTCCGCGCCCTGGGCCGCTTCGGCGACTGTGGAAGCATTCTCGGCGATACGCTGAACGCCTTGAGCCATCTCCTCCATCGCCACCGCTGCTTCCTGCGCCCCCTGAAATTGTGCGCTTACGCCGGCAGCCATTACCCCGATCGCATCGCTGATTTGGGTGCTGGCCGCAGCCGAAGTATGGGCATTCCGCGTCAGCAGCCCGGCGGATACTGCCACTTGCTCGGACACTTGCTTGCCGGTTAATATCGTCGAACGGAACGTATCGGCCATCAAATTAAACGAGGAGGCTACGACGGCCAGCTCGTCCTTCGTCTTCAGCTCGACGCGGGATAAAAGGTTGCCTTGCGCAATTTGGGTCGCAGAAGCTTCCAGCGTGTGTACGGCGCGTTTGACCGATAAATAGAACGAGATAAACAAGTAGGTCACGGCAAGCAGCACCAGACTCACGACGGCGATCAGCAGATACATCGTCGAGTTGCCCTGGTCGATTCGGCGATGCAGAATCTCCTGAAGCAGCTCAAGCTCCGTCTCGAAATGCTTGAAGGTCTGCTCGACCGGCTTGTTCAGCGTGTCAAACACCTCTTTCGGCATCGCTTTGATCGGATTCGCCGTCACAACTTAACTGTTCACGTACTCGATCAGATGATCAAGCTCCGCCGAATTCGCCGTGTAAGCTTCCTGCAGCTTGGCACCGATATCGCTATGTACTTGAGCCGCCGTATCCAGGTCGGACTTAATCGTTTCCTGCGTCGTCTTGATCTGATCCAGAAGCGTCGTTAACGTACGGATTTCCGCCGCCGTCGGCGTCTTCGCCGCCGCGTATGCTACGGCCAGCGCTCTGGCGCGTCCCGCGCGGTCCAGCAGCAGCGGCATCTGTTTCACGGAGGCATCCATCAAATAATAGCTGCCCAGTTCTCCGTCCAGCACAAGGCCCGACGTGTTGGTAATATGCGTCATCAACGAACGCGTATCCGTAATGACCGATGCGTGCTGATCGATGCTTTCTTGGGACGTCAGCGCCGTACCTTTGGCCTTCAGGTCGCTCCATTTTTTCTTCACCGCATTCCATTTGTCGGTTGTTTGAATTTGTTTCCCAATCTCGCCGTCAAGCTTGTCGATTGCAGCTGCCGCGCTGTCGGCTTTCGCTTCAGCCTGAACGAGGGTTTCTTTCAGCGAGCTGTCCCCCAACACGACAGCACTTACCGATGCGCGTCGCGTATCGACCGCATAGTAGAAATCGTTAAGCTTCTGCACGTATTCGACACCGGTCGTTTCTTCCTGGATATGCTTTACTTCGCTCGCTCTATCGGAGTATTGCAAATAAGACAATACGATCAGCGGAATCGCGAACAGCAAGCCGATCATCAGAAACTTATTGACATATTTCAATCGATTCATAACCGCTTCACCCGGAGCGAACAGAGAGACAAGCTTGGACGTTGTGCTGCGTGCATGTGTGTGTTGTTGTGACATCCTGTAATTCCCTCCACATTTTCAACTGTTGTCCTAAAGACGACAAAGAGGACCCGAATTTTCGGGTCCCCTTCCGCGGGAGCACAGAAACATTCGGCAGCTGGCTGGCATGGGAACTTACTCCCGGAAGCCCCTCTAGCTTTGCGGCCTGCATTTTCATGCAGTGTGCCTTTGTCGTTATAGTTCCATTAACAATTTCTTAACAACATTATACCCGGAGAACTAGGTATTTGGTAGTAGTTTTTATCGAAATTGCAGTTATTATATTATTTCTTGCATGGTGAATGCTGATAATCAAATCGCTTATTATATACCTTGACAGGAATATTCCCCATAGGATATATTTGTAACAGATGAACCAATACCCGTAAGGAGGAATTCGTTATGATGCAAGGCCCGGCTATGAACAACACTTTCACCCATGTTGAAGGACGTGTATTGACAGTTCAACGCAGCTTCCCCGCTCCCCGCGAACTCGTGTACGAAGCTTGGACCGACCCGAAGCATCTGCCCCACTGGTGGGGGCCGGAAGGCTTCACTCTCACCGTTCAGGACATCGACGTAAGGCCAGGCGGCGTATGGCGCTATGTCATGCACGGCCCAGACGGAACGGACTATGATAACATCATCCGCTATATCGACGTCGACCCGCCTCAGCTGCTGCTTTACACTCACGGCGATCCTGAAGTGGAGGAACGCTTCCGCGTCACCGTCACTTTTGACGACATCGACGATAACACAGAGCTTACCATGCGCATGCAATTCATTTCCGCCTTGGAACTGGAAACCGCGGTGCGGCAATACGGGGCGATCGAAGGCGCCTCATCGACGCTCGGACGGCTGGCGATCATATTGGAGCGCATGCAGGGAGGTGTTCGGGCATGAGCAAGCTGCGGATCTGGTATTGGATTTTTACAGGCTTGACGATCTTGTTGATGGGTGTCGGAGCGATACCGAATCTTCTGTCCAACCCTGACTCCGTCGCTCTCTTCGCCTCTCTCGGCTATCCCGCCTACCTGTCGCCGTTCCTGGGCGCCGCCAAGCTGCTCGGCGTCATTGCGATCGTCGTACCCGGCTTTACGCGGGTGAAGGAATGGGCGTATGCAGGTTTGACTTTCGATTTGGCGGGGGCGTTCTTCTCGGTGCTGGCGGTTACCGGGTTGAAGCCCGACGCGCTCGTATTCATCATCGGGTTTGCCGTGATAGCCGGGTCTTATCGATATCATCATAAGCTGCTGAAAGCGCGGGCGGTTTGAACGCATCAGGCAGTCCGGGATGCGAACGCATCACGGGCTGCCTTTGCTTTGTGTCCTCGAGCCTATTTTGTATAATGAACCTGTTATATTCCGTCGTTCAAAGGAGCCATCGCATGTCGAATCGGATTTGGAGCGCCGCCGTCGTCATCCTGTTCGGGGGATTTACCATACTGCTGCTGCTGTTCTTCTTCACTACCCAGCGCATTCAAGGCTATGTGAAGCCGCTGATCACCCCCTCCAAGGAGCAGACGAACGGCAAGCAAATTGTACTGATCGCCCAAGAGCTCAACAATCCTTACTGGAAATCGATTGAGCAGGGAGCCCGCGACGCCGCGAGCCGGTTCGGCATGGAGCTTCATTATACCGGCCCGTACCGGATCAACCCGCAGGAGCAGATGAGGCTTCTGGAGAAGGCGATCGCCGCCAAAGCGGACGGGGTTCTGGTGCAAGGTCTGGGGGATGAAGGCTACCGAAGCTTAATCGATAAAGCCGTCCAAGCCGGAATTCCGGTCATCGCTGTAGATACGGACGAACCGGATAGCAGCCGACTCTCGTACGTCGGGACCGACAACATGGAAGCGGGGATGAAAATGGGTGAGCTTGTCGTAAAGACGTCGGGCGGTGCGGGAACGATCGGGGTCTTGATTGGCAGCGAGCGCGCTCCGAACCAGCAGCTTCGCCTGCAGGGCTTGCGCCGGGCTTTGGCCCAATTTCCCAACCTGACGGTCGCCCATGTGAGGTCGTCCAATATTTCGCGTCTGCAGGCGGCGGGGCAAGCGGAGGAGCTGCTTCAGCTGAAGCCGCGAATTACCGAGATGGTCGGCTTTAGCGCGCTGGATGGCCCGGGCATCAAGGAGGCCGCCGAGCGCCTCCGCCCGAACGGGCTTCATATCTATGCTTTCGACACGACGGAGGAAACGTTGAGCGGCCTCAGCGAGTGCAAAATCACCGCGGCTGTCGTGCAGCGGCCCGTCGAGATGGGCTATCGGGCGGTTACCTTGTTAAATGAGCACTACCTGGGCAATCCGGTACCGCAGCAGCTGTTCACTCCCGTATCGGTGATGAACGGCTGTTCGGCTGCGAAGGGGGCAGGCCAATGACGATCCGCACCAAGCTGCTGCTGTTTATCCCCCTGCTCGTGCTGCTGTCCAATTCGGTTTCCTTTTTCCTGTTCCAAAGCGGCCAGGGAATTCGGGAAAGCTACGACGTCATGATGAGCCGGCTGCTGTTGTACAACCAAACCGTTCATACGGTGGAAGGCACCTTGGAAACGCTGAACAGCTATCTTGTGAATCCGGACACGACTCGTCTCCGGCAAGTCGAATCGGCGCTCGCAGCCTTATCACAGCAGCAATCCAAGGTGGCCGAGCTGTACGACGGAAGCCGGCAAAGGCCGGCCCTTGTGGAATACGTCCGTATGATGGAAACGATCCGGGAGCAGGGTAACGCCTCCGTGCAGGCGTCAGGTCTCAGCCGGCAGCGGGAAGCGCTGGCGAGCTATGAGGATGCGGAACGAACCGGCGGCTTCATCCAGGAGCAGGAGCAGCACCTCGTCGATGTGGAGCTGGCCTCATACGAACCGGTGTACCAGCTTATTCAGCACGAAGCGCATCGAATGGACCGGCTGGCAGCGGCCGTATTCGTCGTCAACACGCTGCTTGGCCTTGCGCTCGCGGTGTGGATCTCGCGAAGCGTAACCGTTCCCGTCTCTCACCTGGTCGGCGTTGCCGCGCAGATCGCCAAAGGCAATTTGAACGTGGAGCCCGAATCCGGAACAAGCAAAGACGAACTGGGCATATTAGCTAGAGCGTTTCGGCATATGCTCTCCGATCTGAAGACTTTCATCGACAAAGACAAGGAGCTGCTTGAGAAGGACAAGCTGGTCAAGGAGCTGGAGCTCAAAACGCTGCAAAGCCAAATCAATCCCCACTTCCTGTTCAATTCCTTGAATGTGCTGTCCAAGCTGGCGCTTCTTGAAGGCGCGCTGAAGACAAGCGATCTGATCGTCTCGATGTCGAGGCTGTTCCGCTACAATTTAAGAAAACTGGATAAGCCGGTCACCTTGCGCGACGAGCTGAACCATGTCCAGACGTACATCGCCATCCAGCAGACTCGATTCGTCGACCAGGTTCATGTCGAGATCAGCGCGGATGAGTCTGCGCTCGGCCTCCCGATGCCCGCTCTTACTTTACAGCCTTTGGTCGAGAATGCCTATGTGCACGGTATCTCCGGGATGGAAAGAGATGCGCACATTCGTCTGGATATCGCCCGCGAGCCGGAGCACGTAACGATTACGATAACGGATAACGGACAAGGCATGGACGAGGAAACCCGCCAATCGCTGCTGCGGCTGGAAGAAGTGTCGGCCAAGAAAGAGTCTTCGGGCATCGGTACTCGCAATGTTTTTAAACGAATGGAGCTCTTCTACGGATGCCCGCAGCCCGTAACGATAGAGAGTGAACCCGGAAAAGGAACGAAAATCACGATTCGGGTACCTTGGAGAAAGGAGGACTTGGGAGACTATGTTCCGATTGATGATCGCCGATGACGAGCGGTTAGAACGGGAAGGACTGGAATGGATTATTACCCATATGATGCCGGACACCTTCCGGCTGCTGCACGCCTCAAGCGGCCGGATGGCGATCGAGCTTGCCGACGAGCACCGTCCGCACATCATTATTATGGACATTCAAATGCCGGGCATTCACGGGCTGGAGGCGATCCGCGAAATCAAACAGCGGCTGCCGGAAGCGAAATTCGTGCTCGTGTCGGCATATGATGATTTTGCCTATGCCCAAGAAGCGATATCCCTGGGAGTCAAAGCGTATATTGTGAAGCCGGCGGGCCGTGAGCAAATCGTGAGCACTTTGCAGCAGCTTATCGACGAGCTGGAGCAGGAGAAGCGGAAGCGCCGCGAAGAGCTGGAGCTCCGGGACCGCCTCTCCCAGCTGTCCCCGCTCGCGGAGAACGAGCTGGCCTTCATGCTGATGACCGATCAAATCCGGGAAGCGGATCGCGATCAGCTGTCGGAATGGCTGGAATTCCCGTTGGATTACGGCTGTGCGCTCGTGGTCGCTTTTCCCGAGTCCATGGAGGCTATAGAAGCCTTGAACAAGCAAAAAATTTATGACCGCATCAAAAGCTATGCCCGCACCGGACCGCTGCCGTCCATCGTCAGCCCGTTCCTCGACCGCCACGCGGCTATCTTCGTAAGAAAGCCGTCCGGCATGAACGGCGAGCAGTGGCAAGAGGAACTTAAGCGGTACGCGGAGAAGCTGGCGGGAACGATGAAAAGACAGCTGGACAATACGGCCTTTATCGGCGTCGGCTCCAGCCATAGCGAGGCGGAAGGGCTTCGCCGCTCGTACTTTGAAGCGGTCTTTGCATCAACCTGCTACGGGCCGGACCGAACGATCTGCTACTTCGACGAGCTCAGGAACGGGACAAGCCCCCTTCCTGTGTTAACGGACCAAAGGAACGGCAGCTTCGACGACCGCGCCCGGCAAACGTATGTGATGGCCGCTCTAGAGCGAATACGGGACGAGCGGGAAAAGCAGACGGTCACCGTTCTCGACAAGGCGGTGCAATATATCAAGGAACGATATACCGAGGAGCTGTCCCTTGAGGAGGTAGCGGGCTTCGTTCATCTGCACCCCCACTATTTCAGCAAAGTGTTCAAGCAGCAGGTCGGCGAAACGTTCATCGACTATTTGACCGGACTGCGGATCGAGAAAGCGAAGCAGCTGATGAACACCTCCATGAGCCTGAAGGAAGTGTGCTTTGAAGTCGGGTATAAAGACCCCAATTATTTCAGCCGCGTCTTCAAGAAGGTAACCGGCGTCAGCCCGTCCGAATACCGGGTTCGCGAACATTCGGAATAACGTCCATGTCCTGCCGGGGACATGGACTTTTTTATTTTGGCCAAGTGAATATTGTGCTAGCTTCGGGCGCTGCAGCCCCAGAGGATGCGGGAACCTGAATGAAATGCGGCAAGATCGCACGGAAGTGAAGACGAATGTTCGGCCGTATTCGGCCGCCCGGTGCTATACTTATCAACGATTTAGAGAAAAACACGGTTTACGGAAGGAGAACGTGACGCATGGCTACCCCAATGAATAAAAGCAGCAGCGGACAGACGAACATGACATTTGTCACGCTGGTTTCCATGATCGCCGCGATTGGCGGCTTGCTGTTCGGCTTCGATACGGCTGTCGTATCCGGCGCCATCGGTTTTATGAAAACCCGGTTCGTCTTAAACGAGTTGGAGGTCGGCTGGGCCGTCTCCAGCTTGATCATCGGATGTATTGCCGGCGCGGCGTTTGCCGGGGCGGCAAGCGACCGGTTCGGAAGAAAGAAGGTGCTGCTCGCCGCGGCGGCGCTCTTCATCATCGGCTCGCTCGGTTCCGCCATTCCGGCAACCTTCAGCGGTTACATCATTGCGCGGATGATCGGCGGTATCGGTATCGGCATTACTTCAACCTTGTGTCCGCTCTATAATGCCGAGATTTCGCCGGCCCGCTACCGCGGCCGTCTCGTAGCGCTGAATCAGTTCGCAACGGTCACAGGGATTTTCCTTGTTTATTTCGTCAACTCCGGTATTGCCGGCTACGGCGACGATGCCTGGGATATCGCCTCGGCTTGGCGCTGGATGTTCGGCGTCGGCATCATTCCGGGCTTGCTGTTCCTGATCCTCCTTCTCCTCGTTCCGGAGAGCCCGAGATGGCTCATTAAGAAAGGCCGCGCCGCAGAAGCACTGCCGATTCTGGTGAAGATTCACGGCGAAGAGCTGGCCCGGCAAGAAGTATTGGACATCAAGGAATCGTTCAACCAGGACGGCGGGTCCTTCCGTCAGCTGTTTGCTCCCCGCATGCGAATCGCGCTGCTGGTGGGGGTCGTCTTGGCGGTTCTCCAGCAAGTAACCGGAATTAATGCGGTCATGTATTACGCTCCGGAAATTTTCAGACAGACGGGCGCCGGTACGAATGCCGCGCTGGTGCAGACGATTCTGGTAGGCTTAATCAATTTCTTGTTCACCATCCTGGCGGTATGGCTGATCGATAAGGTCGGACGGAAAGCGCTGCTTCTGGTCGGCTCTGCGGCCATGACGATCTGTCTCGCGGTCATCGGCATTGCGTTTCATTCCGGCCATACCTCGGGTCCGCTCGTATTGATCTTCATTTTGCTGTACGTCGCGGCCTTTGCGATTTCGCTCGGACCTGTCGTCTGGGTTATGCTTTCGGAAATGTTCCCGAACCGCGTCCGCGCCAAAGCGACGGCAATCGCTTCGACGGCTCTATGGGTAGCCGATTACCTCGTCTCCCAGTCGTTCCCGCCATTGCTCTCGTCCGCCGGTCCGGCCGTTACGTTCTGGCTGTTCGGCTTCATGTCGCTGTTTACGTTCCTGTTTTCATGGCGTGCCGTGCCGGAGACGAAAGGGAAATCGCTGGAGGACATTGAGTCGATCTGGGAGCGGCGAAGCGGAGCCGCATCCGAGGGAGCTCAGACCCGAAATGCCGCAGCTGTACCCGATACGTCGGCGGTTTGATAGGAATGCAAAAAGACTGCCCGCACTTGCTGCGGCAGTTTTTTTGTTTTTGCAGCTCGACTGCCCGACGGCACAAAGGGACGCAATTTCATCGCTCTCATACTGTGATATCTCATCTTAAAATAATCATCAATTTGCTGCATCCTGAACTGTGCGTGTTGAACGCAAATCATTGCGCGGCGGCACCCGATATTTGCGCGCGGCAAAGCTGCGTTCCGCCTTATGATGAGATTATCGATGAGACGGAGCATCATTGCAGCGCTTGAAAAGCAAAAATTGGAGTCGGAGGAGAATCCAGCATGAAGGTATTATTACGCGTCGTTGTCTATGTCATGTCGTTCGTTATTCTTTTCGGTGGGGTCGGTGCGTTCGGGTATATTCACTCCAATCGTGGATACTGGATTCCCGCTCGGCAAACGCCGATGCCTGCCTTACATAATGTGAGCGTCCCTGAACATGATCCGAAAAAACCTACGGTAGCTGTCCTATTATCCAATCCGACCACGGAAGTTTTCGATTTTATGGTTCCCTATGAAATGTTCGCCATGACTGATTCTTATAACGTATATGCAGTTGCCCCGGACAAAAACATGAAAACACTGTCCGGCGGTTTGGATCTGATGCCGCACTATGCTTTTGACGAACTGGATCGATTATTAGGAAAAAGCCCCGACCTTATTGTGATCCCAGCCATGCCTATGGTTGACGAAGCAAAATATAAGCCTGTCCGGGAATGGATCCAAAAACATTCGGATACGAAGCTGTTAAGCATTTGCGCTGGCGGGTTGAATCTGGCCGATACAGGGTTATTAAAAGGCAAAGCAGCGACTACAGACTGGAAAAGCTTTGATTATCATGAAATCGGCAAATATCCTGAAACACAATGGAGACGGGATGTGCGCTATGTCGCAGACGGGAACATCGTCTCTTCAGCGGCCCTTACTTCCGGAATCGATGCCGTCCTCTATGTGATTTCCCGGCAATTAGGCGAACCGATGGCGGAGAAAATAGCGAAAGAAATGAATTACCCTTCCTATCATTTCGTCAAGAATCCGAAGGTTGACCCCTATTATGTGGACCGAACCGAATGGATATTTACGTTCAACCAGGCATTCCAATGGAACAAAAAAAGCGCAGGGGTATTGCTGTATAACGGGATGGATGACGGAGCGCTTACTACGATTTTCGATACTTATGCCGCTTCCGGAACAACCAAGGTATACACCGTCTCCGACGCCAAGCAGCCTATCGTCACGAAGCATCACCTTAATCTTGTCACCCGATATCAGCTGTCGAATGCGCCGAAGCTGGATCGGCTGTTCGTTCCGGGAGTGGAGGCGGAGTCTTTAGCTGCGGAGGATGTCAAACGGTGGAACGAAAAGGGAACCGGCGCGGTGCCCGAGTTCATTCACAGCGGCTCGGCCGACAGATTTATCTTCGATGCTCCGCTTGAGGATTTAGCCAAACAAGAAGATGTCCTGACCGCCAAATATGGTGCGAAACGTTTGGAATACCGGATGATCGGGCTAAACCTAGAAGGCAAACCGTTTTCCTATGAAGCTGTCGGTATATCCGCTTTGCTCTGCTTAGCAGCATTGCTGATTGCTTCCTATATGGATAGACGATTCATTCGGAAAATAAAAACTGTTCGTCATCAATCATTATAAATAAACCGGAAGGAGGCTGCCCACAGTTGAGCAGCCTGCTTCCCAGAGTCATTCATCAATCTCATGCGGCTCTACGGCCAGCTGTCCGGACGGTGCTGCAGGCAGCGGGCGGATCAGCGGCGCCTCTTCGCCGGCTTCGACCATGCGGGCGATCAGCCGCTGCCGAAGATGGACGCGAACCTCCTCGTGGGACTGCTTGTCGGCCAGGTTCGTCAGCTCATACGGATCGGCTTCCAGATCGTACAGGTATTGTTCCACATATTCGGCTGCCCCCGCGTCCCGGATCGGATCCTTGTCCGGCGCCGTTACGCCGTATTTCCAGCGGCGGGTGCGAATCGCTCGTCCGACCTGGGATTCGCTGATCTGTACGAATACGTCTTGCGGCCATTCGGGACGGCGCCCGCCGCCGATCAGCGGCATCAACGATCTGCCCTGCATCTGCTCGGGGACCGGAATGCCCGCTGCATCCAGCAATGTCGGCGGCAGGTCGATCAGGCTGACCAATTCGCGCAGCGTTCCGCCGGAATCGAAGCCCGGTCCGCAGAACGCCAGCGGCACGCGGATCGAGCTCTCGTGACAGGACCGTTTATACTCATTGTTGCGCGTCTTAAAGTGGCAAGCGTGATCGGACGTGAAGGCGATGATTGTATCATCGGTTAAGCCCATGCTCTTCAAAGCGTCCTGCAGCCGTCCGAGCGCTTCGTCCAGCCTTTTCACCATGCCGTAATAGCCGTCCAAGCTCTGATGCGCGTTGCCTCCGAGCGCTGCCAGATCCGGAGGCACGAAGCGCGAGACGTAGCGGCCGCGGTACACGTCCGGAGCCGGATAATCATCCCGCCGGTTTTGATGGTGCGGCTCCAAGTACGATAAGAATAAATAAAACGGCTTACCTGAGCTTCTCTGCTCATCGATATAACGGATCGCTGCGTCAGTCAGGGCGTCGACCCGGTATCCCGGCAGTTCCACAGGCTCGTTGTTCTTATTATACAGGACCGTCTTGTAGGCGTCGGACGTATGCTCAAGCGAGTCGGCCGCCAGCCAATAGTCATAGCCTCCCCTTCTCTCGACGGGCACGGGCGAAGTTCTCGTCGCCGCCAAGTGCCATTTCCCGATATAGGCAGTGTCGTAGCCCGCATCACGGAACCCGTGCGCCACCGTGTACGCATCGTCCGGCAGCGGTATGCCGTTCGTATAGCAGCCGGATGCGGTCGCATAACGTCCGGTCTGCAAGCAGGAGCGTGCGGGTCCGCACACGGGCTGGCAGGTGAATGCGTAAGCGGCATGCGTGCCGTAAGCCGCCATACGGTCGAAGTTCGGCGTCAGATCAAGCGGATTGCCATGAACGCCGGTCGTATCCCAGCGCTGCTGATCGGTAAAGAAAACGATAACGTTCGGTTGCTTTGAAGCCTTCCTATCCATATCGGCATCATCCTTTCGACTCCATCTTATCCTTTGATGCCGGTGGTAGCAATTCCTTCAACAAAGTATTTCTGCGAGAAGAAAAATACGAGCACAGGCGGCAGGATGGCCGCGACGGACATGGCCAAAATCTGATTCCACTGCACCGTGCCGCCTGTTGAATCGATCGACATCCTGAGTGCCAGGGAAAGCGGAAACTTCTTCACGCTGTTAATGAAGATGAGCGGATTGAAGAAATCGTTCCACGTCCAGATGAATTGAAAGATGGCTGCCGAGATGAGCGCCGGCATGCAAAGCGGCAGCAATACGCGGAACAGGATGGCGGGAGGACTGCAGCCGTCCATCACGGCCGATTCGTCAAGCTCCCTTGGCAGCCCCCGCACAAACTGCACCATCATGAAAATAAAAAACGGGAAGCAGCCGAAAGCGGCCGGCACGATAAACGGCCAATAGCTGTCCAGCCAGCCCATATTGCGGAATATCAAATAACGCGGAATGACGATGACGGTATGCGGCAGCATCAGCGTCGAAATCATCAGAATGAACATCAGATTCCGCAGCGGGAACCGGAACCGGGCAAATCCGTAAGCGACCAGCACACTGGACAATACGGTCAGGACAACCGTCGGCACAACCAGCAGAAACGTATTGGCGAAGAACTTCGTGTAGGAATACTGGCCGGTTCCCTCCCATCCCTTCACGTACGAATCCCACACGAATTCTTGAGGCCACAGACTGACGGAGCTAAACAAGTCGGCGTTCGTCTTGAAGGAGCTGAGGAACAGCCATACGAGCGGATATACCATAAGCCAGCCGAGCAGGATCAGCGCGCCATGCTTGACGACGCTTCTTGTCAGAGCGGCCCTGGCCTTTGCTTGCGCTCTCTTGGAAGGCGGAACGGATGTCAATGTCGTTGTGTCCATTATGGCTTCCCCCCGTCTTCATAATGAACCCAGGAACGGGCCGAGCGGAAAATAAACAAGGTCAGCACCAAAATCATCGCAAACAAAAACCAGGACAGCGCGGATGAGTAGCCCATCTTCATATTTTGGAAAGCCTCGTCGTAAATTTTCAGTCCTAGCAAATAAGTCGATTTGAGCGGACCGCCGTTCGTGACGACGAAGGCTGCGGTGAACTCCTGCAGCGCGTTGATCGTCTGCATGACCAGGTTGAAGAAAATGATCGGCGTCAGCAGCGGCACGGTAATGGTCCACAGCATCCTCATCCTGCCCGCTCCGTCCACCCTGGCGGCCTCGTACAGCTCACCGGGGATTTGCTTCAAGCCCGCCAGGAATAATACCATCGACGAACCGAACTGCCACACGACAAGCAAGCTGATCGTCCCCAGCGCAACTTTCGGGCTGCCGAGCCAATTCACCGGCGGCAGGTGGACGTAGGACAGCATTTGATTGATGACCCCTTCCTTCATGAACAGGAATCGCCACAGGATGGAGATCGCCACGCTCCCGCCGAGAATGGAGGGCAAATAGTAGACGGTCCGGTACCAATTGACGGCTCGGCTCTTCATATTGAGTATGATCGCAATGAACAGTGCGAATGCCAGTTTGACAGGCACGGAGATGAGCGAATATAAGATCGTGACCTTGATCGATGGCAGAAAGTCTTTGTCGCTGCTAATCATTTTCACGTAATTGCCGAAACCAATGAATTTGCCCGGCTTTACTACCGTCGAATCCGTAAACGAATAATAAAACGACAAGATCAACGGATAGAACTGGAACCATAGAAATCCGACGATCCAAGGAGACACGAACAACAGCCCCCACAGGGCATTGCGCCTATTCATGCTTTTCAAGTCAGCTGTTCCTTTCCGTGTAGGGATAATCAGCCGAAGTGCGGGAAGAGCGAGGCCCCGCCCCAGGTGGACGGAACATCACTCTATCGCTCGTAACTCCGTCTACTTGCTCTTGAGTTCCTGCAGCTTTGTCGTGAAGTCCTTCATAATCTCATCAGCCGCTTTATCCGGAGTAAGCTGATCATAGATCAATTTCTGAAGCGAATCCTTGACGACCTGGGCCAGCTCCGCATTGGTGCTGATCACGTTCGGAGCGACCGTCTTCTTCGCAACCGCCAGATCAAGTCCTTTGGCAATATCGGGGCTCAGTTTGCCGGAATCCTGCAGCGCCTGTCTGGCCACCGTCGACGCCGGGATACCGCGCTGGGTCGTCAGCAGCTGCGCCGCCTCCTTGTCGTTCACAAGGAATTCGATGAACTTCGCTGCGGCTTCTTTGTTCTTGGAATCCTTCCATATCGCGAAGCCGGTACCGGCTACGACCGGGTTGCCGGATTGCACCGCTCCGGGATTTTCCGGGAACGAACCGACGCCGATCTTGGCGTTCGGAACCGCCTGCTTATATTTGTCGAGCGCCTGAACGTAATCGATCAGCATGCCGATTTCGCCCTTCACCCATTTCGGGTTCTGCTCCATCTTGCCGACGAATGCCGTGCTGTCGCCGAAAGGCTCGATCGCGCCGCTCTTGTACAGCTTCGACAAGTACGTCAGGCCCTCCGTCAGCTGCGCTTTGTCAAAGCCCGGCGTGAAATCGTCGTTGACCCAGCCTTTACCGCTCTTTTGCATAATATACGGCTGCAAAATCAGCTTGTTCAGCACATCGATATCGGCCGTCAGCAGATAAGCGCTCTTGTCTTTGTCGTGAATTTTTTTGCCTTCCTCGATGATTTTGTCCCAGCTCCACACCGTGTCGGAGGCAATGCCGTACTTCTGCAGGAAGTCCTGGTTGATGATGCTGGTCGCGGCGAACATACCGGACGGCACCATGATTTGTTTGCCTTTATAGGCTCCGAAATCCTTCAAGGCCGATTCCGGCAGCTTGGTCATATCGATCTGATCCTTGACGGTCGTCAAATCGAGCATGAACTCGTTCATGTCCACGCTCCACTCATACGTGAACTGGAACACGTCAGGCGCCGTATTGCCGGCGAACTGCGTCGCCAGCTTCTTGTTATAGCCGTCGAAGCCCATATATTCGGCCTCGATCTTTATATTCGGATGCTGCTTCATATACAAATCGATCGCCGCAAGCGTCGCCTTGTGGCGGGCATCCGTACCCCACCAAGCGAAGCGCAGCGTGACGGGTTTATCGGCTGTGGAGGCGGCTCCCCCGGCGCCCGCGCCTGCCGCTTGGCCGTCTCCTCCTGCGGAGCCGCCGCCGCACGCGGACGTGAACAGCATCGAAGCTAATACGGTAATGCCGGCTGTAGTTCGCAATATACGATTCAACCTGATTTCCCCCTATCGAATGTAAGCTTAGTCCTTACCGGTTCATTGCTTTTCATCATTTCGGCGCCACACTCAAATTAACATGGAAACGCTTTCTGCAAAAGGGCCTTTGCTTTGACAAATCCATGGCCTTCGGTACGGCAGCTTTGGATATGGTATCATTTTTTTGGATCTCGCAACTGATCTTTGGGACTCTCCCTTGACCCAATATCATTTCAGCCTTTGCCGGGCTATAATGAAAGGGGTGATGAAGCATGTACAGATTGGCGGTTATCGACGACGAGACGGAAGCACGCAGTACGCTGTGCGGCTGTTTTCCTTGGGAACAGGCGGGCTTCTCCATCGAAGCACAGTTTGAGAACGGTAAGGAAGCGCTTAAATATTTGCTGACGACCGAGACGGATGCCATTTTATGCGATATTAAGATGCCTCTGATGAATGGAATCGAGCTGGCTAGGGAGATTCACGAGCGCAAGCTGCCGGTGCACATTATTCTGCTCAGCGGCTTGAAGGATTTCGAGCTGGCCCGTCAGGCTATCTCCTACGGCGTACGGCATTACTTGGTGAAACCGGCCAAGTTCCATGAGCTTCAGTCGGTGCTGGCGGAGTTAAAGCGGGAGCTGGACCAAGACCCGGCCCGTGCCCGTTCCGAGCCGGAGGCCATCCCCCCGCTTCCCGATATTCAAGGACTCAACCATCCGGTCATCCAGCGAATTCTGGCTCATATCGATCATGAATACCGCACTGTCACACTGGAATCCGTATCTCAGCTCGTTCATATGAATGCAAGCTATGTCAGTTCTTATTTTCGTAAAATGACGGGAACCAAATTTTCCGACTACGTTCAAGCTGTCCGTATGAAAAAGGCCGCGGAGCTGCTCCAGGAAAGCCGCTGGAAAGCTCTCGAGGTTAGCGAAATGGTGGGATACGCCAATGCGAAAAATTTTATCCGCGCTTTTAAACAGTATTACGGGACAACGCCGGGGCAATTTATACGGCGGCATTAGATATATCAAGCAGAGCGAAGCCGCTTTGACGCGCAAATTTTTCGCAGACAACCTGCGGCGCATCATCGTGCTTTCTCTTATTCCGCTCACGCTGCTCGGATCGCTGTCCATTTTCATCACGGACCGCTATATCCGCCAATCCGTCGAACAGAACAGCGAGAGCCGGCTTGACCAGCTTACGGAGCTTACTCAAGTTATTCCTTCCGAGCTCGACTCGCTCAGCTTGTCCTTTGATAAAGATCCGAAGATTAAGATCCGGCTGCAATCGATACTCAATACCTCGTCCTTTACTTACGAAGAATTGGAAGCGCTTTTTTATTTGCGGAACGTTATTGACGTGCCGGCCAATTCCAAGCCGTACATCCATTCCATTTATATTTATTACGACAATCCGTACGGCAGATATTTGACCTCGCGCGACGGCATGGCGCAGCTGGATTCGTCCCTGGATAAGGATTGGCTGATGCATGCCCGCCGCACAGGCGCTGGGGAGGAAGAATTCTTCACCGAGCTGCGGAATCTGCCGACCAGTACCGGCCCGGACCGCTTCGCTGAGGTCATTACGGTGTACAAGCCGTTCTCATTCAGCTCATCCGGGAGCTTCCAAGGCCTTATCGTCATGAACGTGCTGCCGTCTTATTTCCAGAAATCTCTGCTGGAATCCGATCCGTGGCCTGGCAGCTATTATTATATGACCGACCGAAACGGCATTCCTCTCGTGCATTCGGAGAGCTTCCCCGGCGTCGTGCCTATGAAGGACAACGGAGCAAGGTTCAGCTACAACGAAGCTTGGGTGAACGTCAAGGATGTTCCCCGGCTCGCCTGGAAAGCGGTATCCGTCATTCCGTCTGCAGCTCTTTACAGCTTGCCCAGCACAATTGTCCGGATCACGCTGGCGCTTTGCTTGCTGTCCTTGCTGCTGAGCGCCGCTTACGCGCTTTGGATCACACGCAAAAATTACCGGCAATTGTCCCAAATCATTCATGTCTTGGATTCCGCAGACGCCGCGGGCGATCAGGTTCCGGCCATGCCGGAGCATATCCACGATGTGTACGAGCTCATTGTCCGAAACATCCTGCAAACGTTCCTGGAGCAAAAATATTTGCGGGTTCAGCTGTCCGAACGGCAGGCCAGAATGGAGCTGGTCGAGCTCAAAGCGCTTCAGTCCCAAATGAATCCCCATTTTATCTCCAACACCCTGCATTCGATCTATTGGAAAACATTCCAGCTCACCCGTTCTCCGAACGAAGCCTGTCTCATGATCGAACGGCTCAGCGATTTGCTCGAATATTCGCTGCGGGCGGCGGATGAGGCCGTTCTTCTTCGCGACGAATTGACCAATGTGAGAAGCTACGTCGAGCTGCAGCGCACCCGTTTCGGCAGCCGTCTTACGGACGTGTGGGATATTGGGGACGGTACGGAAGAGTGCCGCGTTGTCAAAATCAGCCTGCAGCCGCTGGTCGAGAACAGCATTCATATCGGCTTCGAAAGCGAGCAGAGATTGACCGTCAAGATCAAGAGCCGTCTGGAGAACGGCCGCCTAAAGGTTACGGTAATCGACGACGGACCGGGCATTGCCAAGGAACGACTTGCGCACATTCGCCGGTCTTTGGAGAACAACGCTTTAACCGGCAAGCATGTCGGTCTTGCCAATACAAGCAAGCGGCTCTCGCTGCATTACGGCAGCGGCGGTCTGCTCAGAATTATGAGCAGGGAAGGCTCCGGGACGGCGGTTACGCTGATTTTTCCGCAGGAACCATTTTGATTAGAATGATGGATATGAGAATGGTGTAAAACGCCTGTGACCTTAAGCAGGTGACGGCGTCTCCATATTAGCGTCTCGGCATTTTGCTCTCATCCATAACAGCAGGCTCCAGCGGTGACCGTCCAGGTCAGCAAATCCTGAGCCGTACATCCAGCCGTCCATTTCACTCGACTTATCGATCTGGCCGAAATGGAATTCGCGACTGGAACCGCAACCTTCCACTTTTTGGATCCGTATAGGGAGAGATAGCAGAGCGAATGGAGGCTGAGAACTTGATTGCAGAGAAATTGGATGGGTTAATGCTTTATTTACAAGAACAAGCTATGTTCAACGGAAGTATATTGCTAAGGGATAAAGATACAATTTATATCCGTCATAATGGCGTCTCCGAACAAAGTACAGGGGTAAAGACGAACGACCTGACGACTTACGATCTATGTTCGGTTTCCAAGCCTTTCACAGCATTAGCTATTTTGATGTTGCGCGAACAGGGACGACTTTCCCTTGAGGATGGATTGGATTCCTTTGTCCCGGAACTATCCTTCTATAGCGGAATTCGGATCATGCAACTGTTGAATCATACCTCGGGTATACCGGATTATACACAACTATTTCATGAGCATTGGAATCCGTTAGAGGTAGCATGCAATACGGATTTCTTGGATTTTCTGGTTCAGTTCCGCCCTAAGCCGCTTTTCGAGCCCGGGAGCAGATGGGAATACAGCAATACAGGGTATGTTTTGCTTTCCATAATAGTCGAAAGGGCTACGGGAATTACGTTCGGGGAATTTTTGAAGAATCATGTATTTGAAAAAGTCGGGTTGAAACACACACGATTGCCCGAATCTGTCGGTGATAACCAAACACTGTATGATGCAGTTGGCTATATTAGAGGGGAGGACGGTAGTTTTATTCGGTCTGATCAGCTCCCGGAGACTCGATACGCCTTTATTTGGGCGGTATTCGTGGAGATGGATCCATCCGCTCTACTGTTAAGGATATGTGCCGGCTTGACTTAGCTCTTTATTCGGAAGAGCTAATCCGGCGGAACACATGGCTGGAATGCATTCAACCGACATTATTGCCTGATGGCAGGGGTGGATTACGGCTATGGTTGGCAGCTCCAGCAGGATGCGGAATACGGTAAAATCGTGAGCCACGGGGGAAGCTGGCCGGGCTTCTCCGCTGCCCTAATACGGTATATTGACCGTAATGCGTTGATCGTTTACATGAGCAACGCTCCCGAGACTCCAGAGGTCGAACAAAGCATCATTCTCGCGTTGGAAAACATTCTTTTCGGCAAACCCTTCGAGCTTCCAGTAAGAGTAGAGCTTCCGACATTTATCCAAGTTCCTGCAGAACGGTTAACCGCCTACGCCGGAACTTATGCCCTGGATAATGGGGTACGAATCTATGTGCGAACGGAAGGCGAAATGGCTTATTTACAAGTGGAAGGACAGAATCGATTTCCGCTTCAGGCGATATCGGAGACGGAATTCAGGATAAGAGGAGTGCCCGGGGTGGTACGCTTTGAGGGAAATAAAGCCGCGCCGGAAACCTTAGTCATCGTTCAAGGGCAGGAATTGGTTGCGCTCCGAACCGAAACTGAATGTTAGTTAGAGGTACACAAATAAATTGTTCCGAATAGGACAAAACAATAGAATTGGAGTACTGAAATGAAAATTAACAAACACATTGCTGAACATTATATTTGGGGAGATCATTGCGACGGATGGCATTTAGTAAAGAATCAAGAATTAAGTATCATTCACGAAAGAATGCCAGCAAACAGTTCAGAAGTGAAGCATTATCACCGACTGTCCCGTCAATTTTTCTTTGTTTTATCCGGTTCGGCAACCATTAATATCGATGGCAATGAAATTGTCCTCCATTCACAAGAAGGAGTAGAAGTGGCACCTTTGGTGCCTCATCAAATCTTCAACAGAACGAACGATGAGATTGAATTTCTGGTTATTTCTCAACCGAACAGTAAAGGCGACAGAATAGTAGTTGATTAAACTATCTGAAAATAACGCGGACCACTATGTCGGGTCTTGCGAAGCAAATTTGGGCAATAATGATACAAACAACCCCAAATCAAATGATTTGATTTGGGGTTAGTCAATGAACAGGCAGGGATAATTTTGAATCATGGTTATGCGGAGTCCGCAAGGGAGCAGTTAACCATCTCCATGACAATGCTAACGATTGATCAGTTCAGAATGCTGAAGCAATCGGCGTACCATAGCTGCGGTCTGTGCACGGGTAATTTGATCTGACGGGGCCAGCTCATTATTGTAGCCCTGAACGACGCCCCGCACGACGACAGATGCCACGGCTTGTCGCGCCCAAGCGCCGATCTGCTGGGAATCTCGGAACGAATCGACCACAGCTGCCGCTTCTTCGCTATCCTGGATTGTTGAAAGCCCGGCAAGCTTCATCGCTCTAGCCAGGATCGCCATTGCCTCCACACGCGTAATAGTTCGGTTCGGCTGGAAGGTGCCGTCCTCGTAGCCGTTCACCAAGCCATAGGATGAAACATTTTTAACGGCTTCATTGTACCAGTCGCTCGCCGCTACATCTTTGAAGCTGACGGCCGAGGAGCCTTGCTCCTTGGACAATCCTAACCCTCTGCCTACAATGGCTGCGAACTCCGCGCGAGTGATTGCCTGCTCCGGAGCAAACTCCGCGTCGCTGATGCCTTGAATGATGAGGCGGGAGCCCATATCATTCACGTCATCCTTGCTCCAGTGCTGCTCCACATCGTTGAATGTCTTCGGATTCCATATGACGGAATAGGTGCTATTGGTCAGGCTCTTGATGTTCGCGTAATAATGATCGTTAAGCTTTGTGATGTTGGTCGGAACGTGCTTGATACTCCCGTCGCTGCCGAGCACAACACCCGTGGTAATTCGCGATGGATTGATTCCTTCCGGTAAAGGAATGGATCGCTCTACATAGCTGTCAAACTGGGAAACAGATACCTTCTTGTCGCCATATTGGGCTTGGACCTCAAAGTCGACCGGCCTCGTGACAACCGTCAATTTGCCTTTGTCCGCAGCGTCTTGTACAGATTTGACACTTTCTTTTGACGAGTCGGAAATCCTGATGCTAATCTTGATATCCTGCAGTGCTGTCTTTTGACCGAGCTTCTCCGACACGCTATCAATGTTAATCAGAGCAGCTGGAAGCTTATAGGTCGCGCGCTCCGTAATCACTTCTACCATTATATCCTTTCCTTCCATCGCTTTCACCAGCTGCCCGTTCAGCTCGGCGATCACGACGTCCGTTGGATCAGGATACGGAATCGCCAAGGTTTTATTGTCTTCCCTATTGATCCTGGCCAGAACCTTCTCGTTATCGACCGTGATAGTCGTCACGCTGAGTTCCCCTTCCACGGACGTGCTTGCCGTAGCGGATTCCTCCTGTACGAGTCCATCCACGATCACTTGCAGCTTCTTGATTGTAGTATTGTCTTCAGTCGATGAAGAACCGCCGCTGTCTTCCATGCTGTTATCATGCTGTCTGTTGACGGACAAGGTATAGATTTTGCTCGTGACTTCATCCTGGGCAATGACCTTCACCGTAATGGTGTTCAGCCCTTCAACCAGAATAATACCCGGCGACGGAGCGCCGCTTGAGACAAGATTATTATTCACATAAATTTTCGCATTCGGCTCATAAACCTCTGCGGTCACCGTAATCGCATTAACGTTAGTACCCACGTTAGCTTGATACACCTGGATGCCGGGATCAAATTCAGGTTCCAGCACCCCCTCGCTCAGCCTGAGTGCCTTCAAGTTCGCCGAGCTCGATGGGGCTCTCGTGATGGTCAAGGTATACGTCTTCTTAGCCCCGCTTTGCGAGGTAACCTCAATCGGAATCGTATTGGCACCCACCTGCAAACCTATGATTGCCGAAGGCTCGCCGTTCGTTGCCGGTACACCGTTGATTGCGAGCGTGGCATGCCTGTTGTATACCGCTGCGGTTACCGTTGTGCTTGCCACGAAATTTCCCACGCTCATGGTGTAGCTGTCAATCGTCTGATCGAACTCCGGAATCAAAGCACCTGCTGACGCGCTCAAGGATGCCAAATCAGCGCTACCCGCAGGAACAATATTCAGATAGACCGAAGCTGTGACCGATGCGCCATTGTTATCGCGGACTTGATAAATGAACGAATCGCTGCCTACCGTACCGTCCGTATGCTGATACGTGAATTGATTGTTACTGTACACACTCAGCATAACATTACCTTTGTCAGGCGCTTTGAATATGCTGTAGGTCAGCGGGTCGCCATCGGCGTCGCTTGCGATAAGAACGTCTTCTTTCTGCCCGTCAATAGTAATATTGATGGTCTTGTCTTCGGCAACCGGGATGTCATTGACGGATGCAATGATCATCGTTACGGTTGCTTCGTTTGAATCATTCGTTCCATCCGAAGCCTTCCATGTGAAGCTCGATGTACCGAACCAGTTAGCTTTAGGGGTGAAGACCAGTTGATCCAAGTCCGCTGCGTCGATTTGCTGCCCCGAAGCGACCTCAGCGCCGTTCACCGTCAACAGACCGTTCAGTCCGCTGCCCGTGACTATAATCCGAACTCCTCTGAGAGCCTCCGTTTCCACATCGTTGTAATGAGAGACGAAATCGGTGACCGTAAACGCGATCGGCGTATCCTCGTTACTTCCCTTCGTTATATCGCTAATGACAGGAGCATCGTTACGAGCCTGGATGTTTACAGTGATGGTCGCCGTATTCGAATCCAAACCTTCGCTGTCTTGTACGAAAAATGTAAAGCTGTCGGCGCCAATGGCATCGGCATTCGGCGTATACGTGTATGCACCGGTACCGGCATCCGTGATCGCGACCGTGCCTTTCGTCGCTGCAGCGGCTATGCCGTAGGTCAGACCGTTGTTCTCCTTGTCCGTCGCCGTGAGCGTGCCCGTTGCGACGGTATCCTCGATTACCTGGAGTGTATCCGAAATCGCCGTCGGTGCATCGTTCACGCCAGTAATCGTCACCGTAATCGTCGCTGTGTTCGACACCGCGTTCCCGGTATCGGTCGCCTGGAACGTGAAGCTGTCCGATCCTTCCGCATCCGGATTAGGCGTATACGTGTACGCCCCGGTCGCCGCATTCGTAATCGTCACGATGCCTTTGGACCCTTGCGCAACGACACTGTACGTCAGCGCCTCGTTCTCCACATCGCTGGCTGATAAGGTGCCGTTCTGCGGCGTATCTTCCGTCACCGCCAGCGTGCCGTTCGCAGCCGCGGGCGCATCGTTGACCGCGTTCACGGTCAGGACGAACGTCTTCGTGGCCGTACCGCTGTTCGCGTCCGTCACGGTCACGGTAATGTTCGCCGTGCCGCTCTGGTTCGCTGCCGGCGTAACCGTCAGCGTGCGGTTCGTTCCGCCGCCGCCAAGCACGAGATTTGCGTCCGGCGCCAGCGTCTGGTTATCCGACGCTGCCGTGACGCTCAAGCTTCCTGCGGCCGTCTCGACGTCAGCGACAGTAAATAAAATTGATCCTGTCGCGGTATCCTCGTCCATGCTTTGTGCAGCAATACTGGAGATTGTCGGTATATCGTTCACACCGGCGATAGCGACATTCACCGTCGCGATATTCGAAGCCGCATTGTTCGCATCCGTTGCCTTGAAGGTGAAACTGTCTGCACCTTCCACATTCGGGTTAGGCGTGTACGTGTATGCGCCTGTCGCAGGATTCGTGATGCTTACCGTGCCTTTAGTCCCTTGTACAACGACACTGTATGTCAGGGCATCGTTCTCCACATCCGTGGCCGACAGCGTACCGCTCTCCACCATATCCTCTGTCACCGCCAATGTGCCATTCGAAGCCACAGGCGCGGTGTTCATGTTGATCGTAAGCTCTAATTGCGCATCATTAAATCCAATATCGCTCTGTCCATTATTGCCCAGCGGGTTCGAATCGTGACCATCCAACACAAAAGACACCTTGCGGTCTCCAGCCAGCTCGGCATTGACAAAACTCCCCACATTAATCGGAATCGTGTACCAGCCATTGGGCGGAGCAGTCAATATGGTAGTGGTGGGTGTCCAGGTATTCCCCCCTATAGTGGATGGAAGTCCGCTAGACCAACTGTCATCTGTTGCCTTATATACTTTAATCGCCGGCGTACCGCCGCTAGTGAGTACTCCGGTTACATTTATTTTTATATACGCAGCGGTAATGCTGCCTGAAACGTCCGGTAAGTTGAAGCGCACCGCAGCCGTTTCTTTTTGTATATCACTGTTGGCGAGATAACCAAAATAATAACTCCCATCGTAGCCACTAGGCCAAACCCCCGAAATGTCCCTATAAGTCATTACTTCATCATTCACCGTAGTCGTCACTGCATAGCTCACTGCAGGCTGTACCATCCAGGCGGTCATGCACAAGAGCATGACTGTGAACAACTGATTCACTTTTTTCTTTAACAAACCGATGCACCTCACATAATTTTGCATAATGAACATAAAACCGATTTACCCGTCTTATTAGAAACCAAAGCTAATAAAACTCTAAACTCCCCGTATCACACCCTTATGACGGAATAAACAACAGCATCTATATAGCCGCGAGTCTCATGATGTTCGCATATAGCAGAGAGTTCAAAGTACTATTAATAATGGAAAACGAGGCTGCACGATGCCTTGGAACCAAAAAGTATAGGGGTTATGGAATAATTAACCTGTATAGTGGCAATTCTCCATGCATCGACATTTTCCTGCATCCAAAGACGAAAAATTCCGTCTATATGACTATTTTCGAACTGGCAACCGATTGAAACGTCCTACTATATTTGAAGTATTGTTCTTTTGTTAGTTCAAAGTATAATAGCGACTAAGGTAATCTATCTCCAGCCAATGATGCAACATTATGCACAAGTGGTGAAGGCTGCCGTGTAATCCTTTCTGTGCCAAAATACCTAAGATGATGTTGTTTAGCACCAGAAATAATAACGTAAAAAACCGGAACCCCTTACTTATTAAAGGAATTCCGGTCATTTAATCTCCAAACCATTTAGTAAATTGTCTTAGACTCGGCGAGGAATGAAGGCGTATTGCTTCCCATTCTCGCCAGTCTTCTATTATGTCTTGCCCTCTTCAATCTCTGAAGCAGCTAATCTTGCCGCCTCAGAAATGAATTCAGCCAATTCCTCTCTTTGCATCTCTCTATGAAATATTCATGTTCAATATTTAAATCGTTAAAAGATATGATTTCTTCAACTAATTTCATGATCTTCTCTTGCTCGGGATTTCCTTATATTAAAGTTAAATCGTAAATATATTTATCAATAATCTTATCGCATAAAACCAGCCGTTCAGATGTAAAAAGGTCATCCTCATATTCCACCATTCGTTCTTGCCGCAGTTTCTCCGAGGCACGGTGTTTTATGAAGTCTCTAGATTCCCCTGCAACTCCAACCTCAATCTCAGCAGCTGCGAGGAAACCTCGTCCAGTCTCTCTCCTACCAAAATCACGCCCGAATACTTCTCCGGGATTCGTTCATATCCCCAATACACACCGGCGAGTCCGCCGCCGATGGCACCGATCATCGTGTCGTCGGTCACTTCCCCGGGCTCGAGCTGCCACACGCCTCCGCCGATGATGTCCGCCAACCAGCCATACTGCGCTCTGACGGCAGCCTGGCTCATAAACTCCGTCGTTCCGCCCAATGCATCGCCGACGGCTGTGCCGTAGAGGCCTCCCTTGATTTTATCGAGCAGTGGATGAGAATCGGTCATGGACGCTCACGCCTCCAGCCCGGGTACCATATTGCGAACATGCTTGCGGTCAGCCACACACTCAGCAGTCCCGTCGTTGTCGCTACGTTCTCCCGCGCCGTCGACGACGTATAGAACGCAATGCCGAGCATTAGCGCAAGCAGAACGAGTAATGTCCCGATTTTCCCCATAGCCGGCTCCTCCTCTATTTGCGATAGCTTTCGATCAGATCCCTCTTCAGCTCCCACGCCGCGGTGCTCAGATCGACCGGGTACGTTTCCGGGTTCAGCTTGCGCAAGTATTCCGGCCAGAACAGCTCCAGCTGTTCGCGGTGATATCCGCGTACATCATCCAGGCTCGGAACATCGTACACCAGCTCACCACCCCGGAAAATCTCCTTCAGCAGCGGCTGGGCGTCATACCCTTCCACATACTTGTGGATGAACGGATGAATCGGGTCAAACAGCTTGATCCGCCGTCCTTCTTTGACATCCGTCTCTTCCTTCAGGCAAATGTAGTCGGCTTCCGCCTTCCCCGTCTCCTTGTTCACAATCCGGTACACGTCCTTCGCGCCCGGGGTCGTTACTTTCTCCGGGTTGCCGGATATTTTGATAACGGGAATAAGCCCGCCGTCCTCTCCCTCTCTGGCGACCATCTTATAGACGCCGCCAAGCGCCGGCTGGTCCGCCGCGGTAATCAGCTGCGTGCCGACGCCCCATACGTCGATCCGCGCCCCCTGTGCCTTCAGGTTGAAAATAATATGTTCGTCCAAATCGTTCGAAGCGACAATCTTGACGTAAGGCAGGCCGGCGTCGTCGAGCATACGACGCGCTTTCTTGGACAAATAAGCCAAGTCGCCGCTGTCCAGCCGAATCGCGCTCATCCGCATGCCTCGCGCCTCCAGCGCCTTGGCGGTGCGGATCGCGTTCGGTACGCCGCTCTTTAGCGTGTCGTACGTGTCGACAAGCAGCGTGACGCCGTCCGGCAGCGCCTCGGCGTACCGCATAAACGCCTCCTCCTCCGTATCGTGACTTTGCACCCAGGCATGCGCGTGCGTCCCTTTGGCAGGGATGCCGAACAGCATACCCGCCCGCATATTGGACGTCGCGTCAAAGCCCGCCACATAAGCTGCTCTCGCTCCCCAGATGGCGGCGTCCGCCTCCTGCGCGCGGCGGGTCCCGAACTCGAGCAGCACGTCATGCGGTGCCGCTTGCTTGACCCGCGCCGCCTTCGTAGCGACCAGCGTCTGGTAGTTCAGGAAATTGAGCACCGCCGTCTCGATCAGCTGGGCCTCGAAGATCGGCGCCTCTACACGCAGCAGCGGCTCGTTCGGAAACGCCAGCGTTCCTTCGGGCATAGCATACAGATCGCCGCTGAACCGGAACTGCCGCAGCTCCTCCAGAAACTCCGGCTTATACTGCTCCTCTTGCTCCGCAAGGTAAGCTAGCTCCTCGTCCCCGAAGCGCAGCTTCCGGATATAGTCGATGATCCGCTCCAGCCCGGCGACGACCGCATAGCCGTTGCCGAACGGAAGCTTGCGGAAGTAAACGTCGAAGACCGCGCGCTTCCGGTGGGTGCCGTGGATCCAGTGGGCATACATCATGTTAATCTGGTATTTGTCGGTGTGCAGCGTCAAATTGCTGTTATTCATGCTGTTCACTCTCCTTGGTCGGTTCGGACGGGCTATACGCGAATCGGCTCGTTGTTCTTCAGCAGCGTTGCGCCGAGCGTATTTTGAAAATGCGTCAGCGCCCATTCATGTCCAGCAGGATTGAAGCTGGCTACGGCGTCGGTGTGAACGACGATGCGGAAGCCCTTGTTGTAGGCGTCCACCGCCGTATGCAGGACACAAATGTCGGTACATACCCCGACTAAGTGCAGCTCCCGGATGTCCCGCGCCCGCAGCCGCAGCTCCAGATCGGTGCCGGCGAAGGCGCTGTAGCGCGTTTTGTCCATCCAATACACGTTCGGCATATTTTGCTTGTGCGTCTCGTTCAGCTTGCCGTACAGCTCGCGCCCCTCCGTCCCCCGTATGTTGTGCGGCGGGAACAAAGCGCTCTCGGGATGATACGGGTCCTCCTCCTCGTGCAGATCGACGGCCATAACGACCCAGTCTCCCGCGGCCGCAAACCCGGCGGCCAGCTCGGCGATCCGCTCCTCGATGTCCAATGCCGGCTGCCCGCATGGCAGCTTCCCCGTCACAAAATCCAACGTATAATCAATTACAATTAACGCTCTCATCCTAGTTCCCCCTAAGCGTTTAAATAATAATATCAAAGCGACAATATCGATAAATGAAAAAACTCCCCGCCACTTAGCTGTACAGCGACAGCTGCGGCACGACATCCGTAAACCGGTACAGCTGAGCCGCTCTTTGCGAATAGCGGTTGGACAGCTTCGGCTCGCCGTTGCGGTCCCTTACGATTTCTATGATGCCCTTGCGGCTTTGGGTAGATGTAATTTTCCGGATAAAATTCGGCTCCTCAAACTCCGGCACAACCGTCTGGATCACCTGGTACAGCTCGCTTATCGTAAACTCTTCCTCCAGAAACTGTTTGGCGATCGTGGTGGTCAGCATTTTTTCGCGGACTTTGAGCAGCGCATCCCGAAGGATCGTCCTATGGTCGAAGGCCAGCTCCATTCGAAGCGCTTCCTCTACAGGAAACAGACGAACGTCTGCGGCGTCATCTGCGGCGCGGCGCTCCGCGAGCCACCGTTCTTGCACGAGAGCGAAGAAGGCATGGGATATGATCCATCCGCGGGGGTCGCGTCCCGGCGTACTGTAAACGTTGAAGTATTCGATATGGACATCCGTCACGCCGGTCTCCTCGCGCAGCTCCCGCCGTGCGCAGTCGTACATGCTTTCCGTATCCTTGCAGAAGCCGCCGGGCAGCGCCCATTGTCCTTCGAACGGCCAGTTCTTCCGCTGGATCAGCAGCACTTGCAGCTCACGCACAGGCAGCGCCTTCTTCGCCGTCTTCCGCTCAGTCGAGGTGATCGTGAAGATGACGATATCGCTGGGCGCTCCGTCCGGGGTGCGGTAGGCTTTCGGTTTATACGCGTGCAGGTTGTCCTGGTCGGAGCAATTGCTGGCGGTATTGATGCTGCTGTTGTCGTTGGTGTTACTTGTGCTGCTGTTGCTTACATTTCTCACATTCAAAGGCGTCACCTGCTTGCGCATTCTATGATTATCATTTTGATAATTTCATTATGATATTATTATAGTTCGAAGTCAAGAGGGCACACGCCCGTTTTCACCTGGTGTCCCTTTACGATCCCCTTAAACAAAAAAGCAGCAGGGCCGCAAGGCCCGCCGCTCCCTTCCCATTTCATTGGCTAATCTGATCTACTTAACAGGCGCTGCTTCAGGCTTGTAGATCGGAGGCACTTGCATCCAGCCTTTCTTGGCCATCATGTCCCTAAGCGGTATCGCGTAAAGCGTCTTCTTCGTCAGGAACCGAAGGAACATCGCCGCCACATCGGGCCTTACCGCCTCCGTCATCCCCCGGCAAGCATAATTGATGCCCAGGACGATGTTAAAGCTGAGCAGATTCGCCACTTCCATATCCGACAGCCTGGCTCCTTGCGGGATAGCGCGAAAATCCCCCACCGGCTTATCCGCCGTCGCGGCAGGCAGAGGAACGCCTTCGGCCGTCAAGAAATCGATAACTTCCTTCTGTATCGGCTTATGTACATCGTGAATGACTTCATGGAGCTGTCCCAAAAGCAGCTTTTGGAACACCCTCAGCAAGAAAATAAGTAGATTTTCG
>NZ_JBHLWN010000068.1:0-109474 GCF_042432825.1 Paenibacillus chartarius
CAAAGAAGAAAACACGCGAAAAAGTCAGAAAAACGGAGAAAACATTAATTTATTGAGGGAGAGAGGAACCATGGGAAAGTATAAGCTGGTCGCACTCGATATGGACGGAACGCTGCTCAACGAGGAGAAGCATATCAGCGCGGAAAATCGCGAGGCGATCTTTGCTGCGCTTAACGCCGGTGTAACGGTCATGATGTCGACCGGACGGGGCGTGCAGAGCGCCTCCCCTTATGTGAGGGAGCTGGGCCTGCAAACGCCGATCGTCGCGGTCAACGGCAGCGAAGTATGGAAAAATCCCGACGAGCTGCTTCACCGCGAGCTGATGCCCGTTGCGACGATTAAGGAGCTGCACCGCATCGCTGTGGAGAACGACACCTGGTACTGGGCTTACGCGGTGGAAGGCATCTTCAACAAGGATGGCTGGACGGACGCGCCGGATGACATTCATTGGCTGAAATTCGGGTATTATACGGAAGATGAGGAGAAGCTTGCCGCCATTCGACGTACGGTAGACAGCTGGGGGACGCTGGAAATTACCAATTCTCACCCTTGCAATATCGAGCTGAATCCGCTGGGCGTGTCCAAAGCAAGCGGCCTCCGCCGCGTCTGCGACATGCTCGGCATCACGATGGACGAAGTAATCGCGATGGGCGACAGCTTCAACGATCTCGCCATGATTAAGGAAGCGGGGCTGGGCGTCGCTATGGGCAACGCGCAGGACGGCGTGAAGGCGGCGGCTGATGTCGTGACGGTAACGAATGAGGAGCACGGCGTTGCGAAAATCATCAGCGAATACGTGCTGCAGCGCAGCGATTTGCCGGAAATCGGCACGGCCGGCCGGCATGCAGCCGGTACCGCAGCTGCACAAGCTCCGAAGGAGTATTGATCATTACCTCATAAGGAGGCAGCCCTGTGACACTGGAAGTCATCGGTTGGATCGTTGTCGTGCTGTTGTTCGCCGTCGGCATGCTGGGGGCCGTGTTTCCGGTCCTGCCCGGCGTCTTCGCCATTATCGGCGCTTACATCGCCTACGGATTTTTGATTTCGTGGGAGCCGTTCGGCTGGTGGTTCTGGATTATTCAATCGGCCATCGCTGTAACGCTTATTGCCGCAGATTATGCGGTTAGTGCGATCGGGGTGAAGAAATTCGGCGGTACGCGCGCGTCCGTTATCGGAAGCACGATCGGCATTATTTTGGGCCCGTTCGTCATCCCGGCGTTCGGTCTGTTGATCGGTCCATTCCTCGGCGCGCTCATCGGCGAGCTGATGACCGGCGCTGCGTGGCAGCAAGGGGTTCGGGCCGGAATCGGCGCGGTCGTCGGATTCTTCTCGAGTGTCGTCGTCAAAGTGCTGCTGCAAGCGCTCATGATTGTCCTCTTCATCGTCTGGCTGTTGGTGAACTAACGCAGAGGAGTGAAATCAAGTGGTGAAGGTAACGGTCTGGAACGAAAATGTTCACGAGCAAACGCATGAGGAAGTTCGCAGCGTATATCCCGAAGGTATCCATAACGCCATCGCCAAAGGCATCGCCGGTTCCGGCTTCGACGTTCGTACGGCGACGCTGGAGCAGCCGGAGCATGGCTTGACCGAAGCGGTATTGAACGATACGGATGTGCTGATCTGGTGGGGCCATATGGCCCATGACAAGGTTGACGACGCGATTGTGGAGCGGGTACAGAAGCGCGTATGGGAAGGGATGGGGCTCATCGTGCTGCATTCCGGCCACTTCTCCAAAATATTCAAGAAGCTCATGGGAACGAGCTGCGATCTGAAATGGCGCGAAGCGAACGAGAAGGAGCGGATCTGGGTCGTCGACCCGGCGCATCCGATCGCGGAAGGGCTCGGGCAATACTTTGAGCTGAAGCATGAGGAAATGTACGGCGAGCACTTCGATATTCCGGCTCCCGACGAGCTGGTCTTCATCTCCTGGTTCGAAGGCGGCGAGGTGTTCCGCTCGGGTGTAACGTATCATCGCGGACAAGGGAAAATTTTTTATTTCCGCCCTGGCCATGAGACGCACCCTACGTATTACGACGAGAATGTGCTGAAGGTCATTTCGAATGGCGTGAGATGGGCTGCGCAGCCGCACGGGACGAAGCAGTACTATGGCAACCATAAGCCGCTCGAAGAGATTCGTTCGAAGTAAGTTACGTATGGAGGACCGCTTTGCCGTCAGGCGGGGCGGTCTTCGTACTAAGCGCACTTATTTATTTTGATGAAGGAAGTAGGCAGGAGCCCATATGTCCAAAGATTCGCTGATTAAAGGTACACTCATTCTTACCGTCGCGGCACTGGTGGCGCGCTTCATCGGCGTCTTTCAGAAAATTCCGCTCGTCCATCTGCTGGACGATACCGGCATGGGCTCATACGGCATCGCGTTCAATTTGTATTCCAGCCTGCTGGTTGTCGCCACCGCGGGGATACCGAGTGCGCTCAGCAAGCTGGTGGCCGAATCCACCGCGCTCGGCCGGCAGCGGGAGGCGGACCGGATATATCGGGCGGCGGTATGGTTTTCGCTAGCCTCGGGGTTCGTAATGGCGGTACTGCTGTTCGCGCTGGCGCCTTGGTATGCCGAATCGGCCGGCGACCCGAAAGCTGCTTTAGCGACGCAAGCGATTGCGCCGGCGATGCTGATGTTTCCGCTGATTGCCGTGATGCGCGGTTATTTTCAAGGGCGGCGCCGGATGATGCCCAATGGCGTCTCGCAGGTGATCGAGCAGGTATTCCGCTTGGCGGCAGCCGTCGGTTTGGCTTATGCGCTGCTTCATGTCGGGGACGTTGAAGCGATAGCGGGCGCATCGTTCGGCGGAGTCGTCGGCGGGGCGGCAGCGCTGGCGGTCATGGTCTACTACATGCTGAAGCTGCGGCGGGAAGACCGGGTAGCGGCCTCGGAGGCCGGAAAAGGGAATGAGGATGGAGCTTCGGCGCCGCTGATGCCCTATCGGGTTATCTATGCGAAGCTGCTTCGCCTCTCCGTACCGATCGTTCTGTATTCGGTTGTCGTGACGCTGATATATTTGATCGATTCGAGATTGCTGCACCCGCTGCTGAGCGGTACGTTCGAGCTGGAGCAGCGCCGCGAGCTGCTCGGCATATTGACGGGGCGGGCCCAATCGCTCGCAGGCATTCCGATCATTCTGGCGATCGCCCTCAGCCAGTCGATCGTCCCGATCATTTCCGCCGCATACTCGAGCGGTAATCTCGAGCAGGTACGTTCCCAGACCTCGCGTGTTCTGCAAATCTCGCTGCTGTCCGGGCTGCCGGCCGTGCTGCTCATCGCCATTGCCGCACGGCCGATTGACGGAGCGATATTCGGCTACGAGAAGACGGCGTATGGCTACGAGAACGCTCCTTACATCATCGGTTTGTTGACAATGGGTGCGCTTTTCCAGATTTTGATGCAAACTTCCGGCGGCGTATTAATGGGCATGGGCAAAATGAAGGCGCTCATCGTCAGTGTCGGCATCGGCATTGCGATCAAGCTGGCCGGGACGTATGCGCTGGCCCCATTTATCGGCATATACGGACTGATCGTTTCCACCGGCTTATGTTTTGTTGCGATGACGGCGTTCAATCTCCTTGTGCTTCGCAAAGAGATCAACTTCCATGTGCTGGGCAGGAAATGGATAGGACTCGGTTTGACGACGGCGGTCATCGTCGGACTCGGCATTCCGCTCGAGCTATGGACGCACGGGGCGGTAAAGCTGTTCGCTTATAGCCGGATGAACGAGATCGTGAACGCCGTGATCGTCGCGGGCTGGACGGTCGCCGCATACGCAATCGGCCTCGTGCTGTTCCGGGTCGTGACGAAGAACGACATCGATAAGCTGCCTAAGCCGCTGCAGAAGCTGATCGGCAAGGGGCAGAAGCTGATGGGGCGTGCAGGAGCGTAAACAAACGAACAAAACCCCGATAGCCGAGGAAGAACCGGTTATCGGGGTTTTGCTATGATTATTCCGTTCTAGGTCCGAGAGTCGGATCGACCAGCATCGGCAGTCCGACGCTTGCAAGATAAATCAAAAGTACTAGCGCCGAAACTGCGGCGAGGACGAGTCCTGCACGCCCGCTGCGGCTTGATCTGCCGGCAATGATTCCGCTGATGAGGGCGATAATTCCGAATATCAGACCGAGAGGAGAAGTGATGAAAAAGACGTTCAGCGCCACGGCCGCGATCCCGCATATGAGGGATACGGCGGAAGAGGCGGAGGGAGCCGGGGGCTCGGGCAGCGGCTGCCATATCGGCTGCCGGCCTGACATCTCATCGGTCGATGCCGGTTCCTGGGACATCCGAAATCGCTCCTTTTTCCTTGAGAAACATCGTTACGTTCATCTTAGCATATCGGGGTCGGTTTGGCATCTTTTGCCTCGCTGCGGGCTGCATATGAATGCTGCCAAGTCCCGAGACTACTGAATGGAACGAATCATTAGAACAAAGGAGCAAACCTTACATGAATCGACGCCATATGAAATCGCTCGGCATGCTATTGTTGTCTTTCAGTATTGCAGGCGTGTCGGGCTGCGGCGGAGCGGACACGAACAATGCAGGAACGCAGGGAACCCAGCAATCTCAGCAAGCGAATCAAGCGCCGAATACGCAGCAGCAAAGCCTGAACTCGCCGCAGACAGCCTCAGGTTCATCGTCGGCAAGCGGATCGATGCAAGCCCGTTCGTCTCAGCAGGGCGCGACGATAAACTCGGCCAATGGCAGCGGCGACGCCGTCATCGCGTCGGAGTCGATTAACGGAGCATCGTATATTCCGCTTCGGAAGCTGACGGATATATTGGAATTACAGACGGAATGGGACGCCACGTCGCAAACGATGCGGATGGGAGAGAACGATTTTCCATTTGAATTGACGAATAACTCGACCAAAGCGGTGAAGGACGGAGACCCGGTTACATTGCCGGCGCCTCCGGTTATGAAGGACGGCAGCATGTATGTGCCGCTATCCGCCGTTGTAGACTTGTTCCGGCAGGATATGAATGCTGAGGTCAGGGACGGACAATTGATTGTTCACCCGTCTCCGGAGCAGGTCGAACCCCTGAACGAGTCGGATGACGCCGGGCAGACGACGGCTTCCGGAGCCGGACAGGATGCAGACGGCCTGGATTTTGGCGAAGATCCGAACGATCCGTTCCGTACGGCGGATACGAACCCGAATGCCGAAGCGGGGAAACCTTCGGCTGCGTCAGGAGATCAAGCGGAAATACCGGTTCTGGCCGAAGACTTCGATCTGGAACCGCTCGTTCTCGCAGCGGCCGCCAAAAATATCGATATTAACGGGCTGATCGCCAGAGGCAAACGTTACATGGGTGTGAAATATCAGTTTGGAGCAAGGCCGTACGCGCAGTCAGGCCGATTCGACTGCTCGACCTTCACGCAATATTTGTTCGGCCATTACGGCGTCAAGCTGCCCCGGGTGGCACGGCAGCAGGCGAGAATCGGGACGACGGTCGCCCGCAAAAATCTGCGCCGCGGCGATCTGATGTATTTCTATGTGCCTGGGAGATTTAAGGCGAACAAAACGGTTGGCCACGTCGGTATTTACATCGGCAACAACCAAATGCTCCATGCGAGTCCGAAGCCGAAGAACGGCGTGCAAATTACGAACATTAACAAGGCGTATTGGAAAAGAACGTATTTGTACGCGAAGCGGGTTGCCTATTGAGCCGGACAAAAATCGAAATAGATCGCAATAGGTTAAAGTAAAGCAGTGACCATAGGAAAAGCTCCTGAGCCGCGGATCGACGCGGAGCAGGAGCTTTTCCTACAAGAAGCGATAATAGCGATGAGAGCATGCTACATGGAGATCGTTTCAATTTCCAAATGTCGTTCTTTGCTTAAATCATAGAAAACACCGTTAATACGAACGAGCGGCCGGAAATAGTCTTGGGGATTCGTCATGACGATGGTGCCGCTGCGGCCGTCCTTAAGGGTGACCGCTTTTCCGATAAAATTCGGTATCATATGCGAAATAAACGCATGAACGTGGTGGGGATCCAGCTCGCCGAAGCTCATCCGATGCAGCTCCCTCAATACGACGAGCAAATCCCGCTTCTGCTGGTAAACCCTTGTGCAGATCATAGCGCTGTACACATCCGCGACGGCGACGATTTTGGAGGTCGGATGCATGCGTTCGGCCGATATGCCGTGCGGATAACCGCGGCCGTCCAGTCGTTCATGATGCTGCAGGGCGACAAGAGCCAGCTCATCGTCATGGAAAGAACGCCGTAAGATGTCGTGTCCGTAGATGGTATGCTTCTTGATTTCCTCGTACTCCTCATCGGTGAGACGCGAAGGCTTCTGAAGGATCGCATTGTCGATATGGCTTTTGCCGATATCATGAAGATAGCCCGCTTTGCCTGCGCGCAGCGCCTCATCTTCATTCGCCCCGGACCATTTGGCAATATAATACGACAGCATGCCGACCTGTACGCTGTGCTGATATGTATAATCGTCCTTCGAGTTGAGGACCAGCAGCATCGAGACGACGTCCTTCTCCTGCTGAAAGTTATCGATGAGTGGCTCAAAGCTGCGGTTTACTTCGTTTTCATTGAGCTTGCCTTCTGCGCGAACGCTTTCAAAAAGCTTCTTGATGCCGTCCACGGCACCGTGGAACGAATCCATGCGTTCTTGTTCATAGTATCCGGCTTGTACTGGAGCGTTGTTGTCGCTTCTTGGCAAGATGTCCACATAATCCACGTTATGCGAGGCGAGCTTCGCGATGTCACTCTTCTGCAGCTGGGTGCCGGCAGCAATCAGCTGCAATCCGTAGGAATTAAAAACGTCGGCAAGCAGTCGGTCACCGACCTCGACCTGGAATAGAGAAACTCTCACGGGGATCATCCTTTGTCGGTTGTAAGTTCGGCTTTACAACTAGTGCATTCCCAAGAATTGTAACAAGGCAGTCGATATTCGTCAAATTCCATTGTCATTTGTAAAAAAATATTTAAGAATGGGGGGTGGCCGTCGGATTCCAGGGACCCTGCTGATGCCCTTTCCACTCCGACCCGTCTTCCCAAATTTCCTTCTTCCAAATCGGGACGATCTGCTTAAGCCGCTCGATCGCATATCGGCTAGCCTCGTAGCAGTCGCCGCGGTGCGGTGCGGAAACGGCGATGGCGACGCTCGCTTCACCGATCTGTACCGTACCCAAGCGGTGCGTAATCGCCGTGCGTGTGCCGGGCCAGCGCTGCCCGATCTCATTGCCGATTTGTTCCATCGTCTTTAAGGCCATCGGCTCGTAGGCTTCGTAATCCAGCTTGACCGTCCTCTGGCCCTTGGTCCATTCACGGGTTGTCCCGACGAAGAGAAGCGAGGCGCCGTGGTTCGGATCCAGCACTTGCTGCAGAACCGATTCCGACTGGATGGGTTCATAAGTAAGCCGGTAGAGCGAAGCATCGTCCTCCTGCAGCTGACCTTCAGCCGCGGGCTCGCCGCCGGAAACCGGCGGAATGACTGCTATTTCATCGGTTACGGAAACGATATCCTCCGGCGGTGCATACGATTGGTTGACGGCGACGAAGGACGTCCGCAGAATGGCCGCCGCCTGCGGATACGCTTCGGCCAGCATCGCCTTCAGCTCGGCGACTGTCACCTTCTCACGTTCGGAAGCAAGCCGGACGACTGGGGCGCCGGCCGCTTCGGCAAGTCCTGCAAACAGTTGAACCTGATATTCATTCGACATAGAGCGATACCTCCGTACAAACTATCGACATGAGTCTAATGGGATAAGCATATCACATTTATGAAGAGCAAGGTATAATGGAACCGATGAATTGTTATCACGGCGAGAGCAGCATGGCGGTGACGGTGGACATTACGCCGCTGCGCAAGGGAGCCCCGCTGCAGCTGTATGCTCCTGACGGGTGCAGTCAATGCTTGGATGTGAAGAGCGTCGTTAAGCTCGCTTTCCTGACGGATGTGTCATTAGGAAGTGAAGCTGTCTACGGCTTCGTCATCCGGCTTTCGCCGGAGGAGCAGACTGGGAAGCGGCTTTAGTATGACGAAGGGAGCGGTGCGGATGGAACCGGTATACGAGCAGCAATCGGAGCGGCTGGAGAAGCTGACCATTATCCATACCAACGATATTCATAGCCACTTTGAGTCGATGCCGCGCATCGCCTCGTTCATTCGAACCGAGCGGGAGCGGTTAGGGAGCGAACGGGTTCTCGCCGTCGATATCGGCGATCATCTGGACCGGATGAGTCCGGAGACGGAGGGAACGGGAGGGCGTGCCAACGTGGACGTTCTGAACGCGACGGGGATCGAGGCGTTCGTGCCCGGCAACAACGAGGGACTGACGCTGGAGAAGCATAGGCTTCGCGATGCTTTTGCCGGCCGGGCTAGCTTCCCGGTTATTTGCGCCAACTTGCGGGAGACGTCTACAGGGCAAATTCCCGCCTGGATGACGCCTTCGCATATCGTCCGGAAGGGCGGACTTCGCATCGGCCTTACCGGCGCTACGTTCGCATATCCGATCTACTATACGCTGCTCGGCTGGGAGGTCGACGATCCGCTGGAAGCGGTAGCGAAGCAGGCTGCGCGTCTCAAGCAAGAGTCGGACATCGTCGTTGTCCTGTCGCATCTCGGATTGCGCCTTGACGAACGAATGGCGGCGGAAGTGCCCGGCATCGACGTAATTCTCGGCGGACATACGCACCATGTATTGGAGCAGCCGCTGCAGATCGGTGCGGTGACCGTCTGCGGCGCAGGCAAATTCGGCCAGCACGCGGGCGTCGTCGAGCTGTCCTACGACCGTGAGCGGCGCCGTATCGTCAGCGCCGCCGGGCGCGTCGTCGATGTCGGCGGCTGGGCGCCCGACGTGGCGGTTGGCCGGGTCATCGCCGAGAGCCGGCGGGAGAGCGCGGCCGTGCTGGGCGAGACGGTCGCACTGCTGAAGCAGCCGGTTCCGCTCAGCTGGACCGGCGAATCGCCGCTCGGCAATCTGATGGCGAGCGGGCTGAGGGCGTGGGCCGGAGCGGAGCTCGGGCTCGTGAACGCCGGCCAGGCGCTCGCCGGACTGCCGGCCGGTCCCGTCACGAGATCCGCGATGCTGTCGTTGTGTCCCGGCCCGATCAATCCTTGCCGGCTGCGGCTGCTCGGCAAGCATATCCGGCAAGCGCTGGAGGAGGCGCTGCTGCCGGAATTCACCGCGCTCGAAATTCGCGGCTTAGGCTTTCGCGGCAAGGTGCTGGGCACTTTGGCCGTCGATGGGCTGACGGTCGAGGCCGATCTCGACCGCCCCGCCTACGAGCGCATTCGCCGCATACAAATCGACGGGGGCGGCGAGCTGGAGGACGAGCGGGAGTACGTTGTCGGTACGATCGATATGTTCACGTTCGGATCGGGATATTTGTCTCTCGGTCAAGGAACGCATGTGGAGTATATGCTCCCCGAGCTGCTGCGAGAGGTGCTGGCCGTCCAGCTTCGAAGTGAAGATGCCCTGCGCGATTGCTACCGCTTGCGGTGGAAGCTGACCGGGGACGATCAGCCTCAAACCGCACCGCCTTTGTAAGCAAAATTCGACAGAGTTTGTTGAAACCGCGCGAATGACGCGGTTTTTTCATTGCTCTTTTCCATAAAATCCGATACTCTTAAATGAGATGCTAGCTAAGTGTCGACATAAGGTAGAGAAAGGTGAGGTCCAATGCGGCTGGTGTCTGTGAGCTCCTGCAGGCCGGGAATGAAGCTGGGCAGGAATATCTATAACGAGGATGGGGCTGTTCTGCTAGCTTCCGGAGTGGAGCTGTCCGAACCGCTGATCACCCGGCTCAGCCGTTACGGTATCGATTATGTATACATACAAGATTCGAGAACGGATGATATAGTCATCCAAAACATATTGAGCGACGAGACGAGAATACGTGCCACGAAAGAAATTCGTACCGCTTTCCGGCGAATGATGGAAGACGCCGGCAAGAAGAGGCTCGTTAGCTCATATCAGCTAGGCAAATCGTTCCGTCCGCTGCTGGAGGATGTCATCGACGAGCTTGCGGGCCACCCCGAAGCGATGATCATGCTGACGAATATTTCGGTGACGGACCATTACTTGTATCAGCACTCGATGAATGTCGGCATTTATGCGACGATGCTCGGTCTCGCACACGGATACAGCAAGGAAGAGTTGATGGTGCTGGGGCTCGGGGCGCTGCTGCACGATATCGGCAAGACTATGGTGCCTCTGGAGCTGCTGCGCAAGCCGGGCAAGCTGACGAATGAAGAGTTTGCCGTCATTCGCAAGCACGCCGAGTACGGCTTTCAAATCCTCAAGGACGAGCCGAACATACCTTTGATCTCGGCCCACTGCGCATTTCAGCATCATGAGCGGATCGACGGCAGCGGCTACCCGCGCGGGATCGCCGGAACGGACATTCACGAGTATGCGCGCTGGATCGGGCTCGTCGATTCCTACGACGCAATGACGACGCAGCGGGTATACCGGGATACGATGCTGCCCCATCAGGCAATGGAAATATTGTTTACCGGAGCGGGCACGCTGTACGATCAGGAGAAAATCGCCTTATTTCGTGACAAAATCGCGCTCTACCCGATCGGTGTGACGGTCGGTCTCAATACCGGAGAAACGGGTGTCGTCGTCGATTTGAACTCGTCCGCTCCGCACCGCCCGGTCGTGCGGGTGCTGGAAGATGCGGACGGGCAGGAGGTCCAGCCTTACGAAATCGATCTGTCCAAGAAGCTGACCGTGATGATTACTGCCGTGAATAAGGTCAGCGTCGTGCAGTTTTAAAGTAAGCGGCATGTGGGTAAACTACGACGGATAACGGTCAAAGAGAACCTGGGAGCAGGTTCTTTTTTGCTGCCGGGAACCGATACGGAAACCCAATTTTGCGGATTGTGGCATTTCGTCATCCCGAGGGATTCCCTGTGAGAGTACGGATGAATTTATTCCGCTTTCCTTCTTCCAATCGCTCTATCTCGGAGGTGTGCTCGTTGTGGCGATCTCCGTGCTGGCCGCAGTACGCTGTTTGCGGCTTTCCTGGTCCTATTGGGCGCTCTCATCAACGCGCTTCGGGTCGTTCCCGGAGCATGGCGGCAAGAGGGTAGCGGAGGGGCGTCCTGGCGGTAGCTGAACAAAGCCGTAATGAAACGGCCGATCCTGCTTACTGTCGTTATGAGTAGACTCCTTCTTGTTACTGACATCAGGCTTATAAAGGGGCTTGGGACCCGGTTTGGCCGTCTTGGTCGACGCCGCCGTCGTTCGGATAACGCTGGTCCCGGCATTCATGAAGCTGCTGGGGCGGGCGAACTGGGTGGGCTCCTAAGTGGCTGGGCGTGTTATGGAAAAAACCGTAAGGCAGCGGTACAATTTTCTTTTGCGGTTGTTTCAGGTACAATAAGGGGTAAACTTCTAATAGATAGGTGACTGCAAATCGTGAATATACACACAACAAATGCCGAAGCGTTAGAGCTTGCCCCGCTGACACCGCAATACGACCCATGGGATCCGATCCGCTCGCTAGGGCGGTACGGCCGCCATACGCTTACGAGCGTCGAATTCACTGTGACGAATTTATGCAACATGAGGTGTGAGCACTGCGCTGTCGGAGATTCGCTTACCATGAAGGAAGGGGCGAGAATCCCGGTCGATCGGGTGCTGAGGCGGCTGGAGGAAGTGGAGCGGCTGGAGACGATCTCCATTACCGGCGGCGAGCCGATGCTTCACGAAGCGACCGTACGGGATACGATTGTACCGCTGCTGCAGTACGCACGGTCCCGGGGAATCCGTTCCCAGATCAATTCGAACGCGACACTCGATCTGGAACGCTATGAGCTTATAGCTCCGTATCTTGACGTGCTTCATATATCGTTCAACTACACCGATCCGGCGGATTTCCACCAGGTCGGCTTCGTCCGTACCGGCCGCGATGTAAACCGCGAGACGGCGGATAAGCTGTACCGGCGGATGATCGACAACACCGAGGCGCTAACCCGCGGCGGCCTGTTCGTCTCGGCCGAGACGATGATTAATTTTCGTACGCATAAGAAGCTGCCCGAGATCCATAGATTAATCGTAGAGATGGGTTGTCAGCGCCATGAGGTGCATCCGATGTATCCGAGCTCTTTCGCCGCCGGGCTGCCGCTCCTGACGCTTGAGGAACTGCGGACAGCGATTGGCCGGCTGCTCGATGCGCGCGATCCGAATGTCTGGATGCTATTCGGTACGCTGCCTTTCTTCGCCTGCAGCGACCGGGACGATGATCTGAAGATCGTCAAGCGGCTGCGCGAAGCGCCGAACGTTACGGTTCGCAACGATCCGGACGGGCGAAACCGGCTAAATGTTAACCTGTTTACCGGGGACGTGTTTGTAACCGACTTCGCCAACGAGCCGCCGCTCGGCTCGATGCTGACGGAACGGCTAGACGATATCTTTGCGAAGTGGGAGCGCCATCCGCTGAACCTGCGGGTCAACTGCCATTGCCCGGCCGCCGCCTGCTGCGGCCCGAACCTGCTCGTTGCCGATTCGTACTACCGGGATGTCGATTTTCACCACCGCCAAGCCGTCGTCTAGCTTCGGCGCCGCCGATGTCCGCAGACTCTCGACATAGGAGCTGAAACCGTGCCACAGGAACATTACGCCTTCCACTTGGACCTCATCATAGTCAATATGCTGCTGGTGCTCGCTCTTGTGCTGCTTAACGGATTCTTCGTCGCTGCGGAATTCGCCCTGGTCAAAGTCAGACAATCGAGATTGCAGCAGCTGGCCGACGAAGGCAACGGGAAAGCGAAGTACGCATTGGCCGTTACTCGCGATCTGGACACGTATTTGTCGGCGACGCAGCTCGGCATTACGCTCGCTTCGCTCGCGCTCGGGTGGGTCGGAGAGCAGGCCTTCGCGGAGCTGGTCGTTATGCCGGCGCTGGCGGCGTTCCACCTGGAGAATGCGATCTTTGCCCATACGGTGTCGTTCATCGTTTCGTTCGTCTCAATCACGTTTCTGCACATCGTATTAGGCGAGCTGGCACCAAAGTCGCTTGCCATTCAGCGGCCCGACACGACCTCGTTGTGGCTGGCCATGCCGCTGCTTATGTTTTACCGGATATTCCGCCCGTTCATTTGGATCCTCAACAAAGCCGCAGCCGGCCTGCTGAAGCTCGTCGGCGTCAAGCCGGCGGGGGAGGCGGAAGCGGCTCACACGGAGGAAGAGCTGCGGATCTTGATGGATCAAAGCGCACGCAGCGGTCACATCGACAAGGACGAGATGGCGCTGTTCGACAACATCTTCGAGTTCTCGGACCGCATCGCCCGCGAGGTGATGCTGCCGCGGATCGATATGGACTGCTTGTATTTGACGAGTTCGTTCGAAGAGAACATGAAACTGGTGTATGCAACGAAGCATACCCGCTATCCGGTTGCCGCAGGGGACAAGGACCAGATTGTCGGGTTCGTACATATTACCGACCTGCTTACAGCCGATCCGGATAAAGACAACGTCCTGGAGACGTTCATACGCCCGATCTTGAACGTGCCGGAGTCGATGGAGGTGTCCCGCGTGCTGAAGCTGATGCAAAAGAGGCACTCACAGCTCGCGATCGTCGTCGACGAATACGGGGGGACGGCAGGACTGCTGACAACGGAAGATATTCTGGAGGAGATTGTCGGCGAGCTGCTGGACGAATTCGATGAGAATGAGCGGCCGGAAATGGAAGTGAGCGGCGACGTGACGTTCGTCGACGGGAGAATGCTGCTCGAGGACTTGAACGGTTCGCTTGGGCTCAACATTGAGGACGAGGAGGTCGACTCCATCGGCGGCTGGATGTTCAAGCATTTGGAGGGGGCCGTGGCGAAGGGGAAGAAGCTCGTTCACGGCCGTTACGAATACGAAGTCGCCGAAGCCGAGCGCCTGCGCGTCGTCCGGGTGGCGATCCGCATGCTGGAAAATAAGGTGACGGAAGGCGAGCAGATCGGTCAGCTGTAGTCGATCATTTCGGCGGAGAGCCGGGAGGGAGCGGGGCGCGAATGTCGCTTCGAACGATGGTTCTGCTAGGACTGGCTCTGCTGGTCTTGTACGGGATGTTTACCGTAGGCTTGCCTTTCCTGTTAGCGCTGATGACGGCCATTTTCCTTGAGCCGGTTCATCGGCTGCTTATACAGCGGGTGAAAGTAAACCGCTTCATCGCCGCGACCATCGTATGTACCTGCTTTACGTTAACGGCTTTGCTCGCGGCATATTTGCTGGGAACGAAGATTGTGGCGGAAGTGATTCGATTTTGGAAAGACATTCCCCAGCACATCGCCGATGCAAGAACCTATATCGACAATGCGACGGAACAGACGCGCCTGTTCTATAATTCGCTGCCGCCGGAAACGGCCGACATGCTGCGCGGCACGATCGAAAGCGGGCTTCTGCACTTGACGGATTCTTTGACGGAGTTTATTACCGGGATTTCCGCCTATTTTCTCGGCATTGCGTATTCGATTCCGAATTTTTTCATTTTCCTGGTCGTTTATGTGATTGCGCTGTATTTGTATGCGTACAGCTTGCCCATGCTGCACAGCGGCTTCATCGCTTTATTTGAGGAAGGGTCGAGGGATAAAGTGGCCGACGTATTGGACAATCTGCGGCTTGCGATCTTCGGCTTCCTCCGGGCACAGCTGATCTTATCGATGTTGACATACCTCGTATGCTTCGTCGGACTTATGATGCTGGACGCCGATTATCCGCTTGCTATCGCTGTGCTCGTATCCGTAGCCGAGTTTATTCCGATTGTCGGCACCGCGATGATTTTCGTCCCATGGGCGGGGTATCAGTTTTTGAACGGCAATTCCGGGCTCGGCATCGCCATCCTCGTGCTATTTTTCGTCATCGCCCTGTTCCGCCGGATCGTCGAGCCCAAAATTTTGAGCGATTCCGTAGGCATCAGCTCGCTGGCCGCGCTCATCTCCGTCTATATCGGATTTGAGCTGGCGGGAGTCGTCGGCATTTTCCTCGGGCCAGTCATAGTCATCATTTATCAGGCGATGCGGCGGGTCGGATTATTGAATATCGGTATTAAGCTGGATTGAACGAAGACGCCTCGCGGCCTGTAGCTGCGGGCGTCTTCCGTCGTTTATACGCGCTTGGCTCCGACATAGCGGGGGCCCCAATACGCATGATTCAATGCTCTTGTTGCGATGCCCTTCGACGAAGTCGCCGAAATAAATTTATTGCTGCCGGCATAGATGCCGACGTGCGTGATGACGCCATCCTGTTTGCCGCTAAAGAAAACGAGGTCGCCGGGCTTCAAGTTCGAGTTATCGATGGTTGTGCCCTGCTTGTACAGCTCTGCTGCCGTCGTACGGTACGTAGGAAATCTGAATTTGGTAAACATGAAATAGACAAAGCCGGAGCAGTCGAAGCCGCTCGGCGTCGTCCCGCCCCACAGGAACGGCGTTCCGGTATAGGTGGCCGCATCCTTGACCAGCCGGATCATGACGGCTTCACGGATGGCGGCTAATGTCGCCGAATCGGCGGTGCCGGTCACGGGGAGGCTGTGCTCGTTCTGGAACTTGCGCGTCGCCGCTTCGGTGTAAGGTCCGTAGAAGCCGGTGACGTTCGGATACGTAAAATAACCCATATCCCGCAGATGCGCCTGCAGCTCGCTGACGGCACCGCCGCTGATGCCTCGGGAAAGCGCCGTCGTTGCAGCTTGCGCCTGAGCGGTACCGACCATCAGCGTCAGAGCGCCGCCGGTCGTGAACAGGGCGGCCGACAAAATCAGCGTGCGTAATGTTTTGAATGTATAAGTCATCATTGTGAATGTCCTCCGCATTGGTAAGAGTATTGAGACCCCCGTTTGCTTCCGGTAATCATTGTAGGCGCTCGGGGCCGGTGCAAACAACACGCAAAACTTGTAAGTCGGCGGGCAAAACAGGCATATTGGCGCTTGTACTCAACATAGTTGTAACCATGACAGACGAACAGCGAGGAGGAGCATGCCCATGACTGTTGATCCGAGACGAGAGCAGCTGCGTGTGTGGCATCCGTACATCAGTCCGCAAGACCCGTGCCCGCCGATCCCTGTAAAGACGTATATTGTGCCGCCCAATGTCACCGCACCGTTCCAGCCGCCCGGTCTGCCGCAATTCAGTCCATATGAAGCGCTGCGGCTCGGGACGTTATGGCCGGCCTATTACAGTCCGTACGAGCCGAAGCGCTTCATCACGCACATTCGGGAAGAGGAGCGGCCAGGAGAGGAGCAGGAGCGATGACTGTCAACAAGCCGAGAGCGTCTGAGTCGGAGTCGAGGCTGGAGCAGGCCGGGGCTTTGCCTTCATCCGAGCCGAGAGCGATGCATGCTGCGGTATCAATGCCGATGCCGGAGCGGTATTACAAGCTGCTGCACGATTTGCAGGCGATGGATTTCGTTCTCGTCGAGCTTACGCTTTATTTGGATACACATCCGGGCGATATGGCTGCCCTGCAGCAGTACAATCAATTCGCGGCGGCGCGGCGGCAGCTGAGTATGACCTTCGAGCACGAATTCGGCCCGCTGAAGCCATTCGGACAAAGCTTTTCGCGCGCCCCGTGGGAATGGAACAACGGGCCGTGGCCGTGGCAGGTGTGAGATCGGATCTTAAGGAGGGGCCGTGCAATGTGGGTGTATGAGAAGAAACTGCAGTATCCTGTCAAGGTAAGCAAATGCGACCCGTACATGGCAAAGCTGCTTCACGAGCAGTATGGAGGAGCGGACGGCGAGCTCGCCGCGGCGCTGCGGTATTTGAACCAGCGATACACGATTCCGGACAAAGTGATCGGGCTGCTGACGGACATCGGGACGGAGGAATTAGTACACTATAGATATAGGTGAATGAAAATCCCAAGCACTTGGGATTTTTTATTTTTTCAGCAGAAAATATTGTATTTGACTGACAAGGGGGTTAAGCTATACGAACGGGCAGGATAACGCAGGCATAAACCTTGTTGAATCAAAGATAGCAATCGAAAAGAAGCTCTTAGTTATACATTGTAATAATATTAAGCTGACTGTCCCCCGCCTCTAACGAATAGGGGTTGTAGTATTTCGAAATCGATTGTTATTACTATCAAATAAATAGGAAGTGGTCAGAATGGCGAAACTTTCAGGTCCACAACAAGTCGAAGAATACCTTCAGAAACTTGAACATCCATTAAAAAAATGAGATAGAGGAAGTTCGTAGAATCATCTTAAGTATTGATAAGGAGCTTACTGAACAAGTGAAATGGAATGCACCAAGTTTCTGTTTTCATAATGACGATAGAGTAACATTTAACCTTCATGGTAACGGTTTTTTTAGACTTGTGCTTCACCGAGGAGCCAAAGCAAAGGAAAGCGTAAACTTAAAGCCTCATTTCGAAGATTTGCAAGGGCTTATGGAATGGGCAGCAAATGACAGGGCCAGCATAAAATTTTCCAGTATAAGAGATGTCGAGGCAAAAAGAGAACTGCTAAAAGAAGTGGTCAGAAGATGGGTAGATGTAACGTAAAAAAACAAATTAATCTGCAAGTGAATTTGAAACTTTAGCAGAAGGACTCAACTAACGAAGAACTTTAGTTTATTGATCCAGGAGCAGTTTGCCCGCCGCGGCAGCTGCTCCTCTTGCCGTTGAACTATCGGGCAGATTTGTTGAACAAATGGAACTTTTACCGTAAAATAGTGATACTAACAGATAGAACCTCATTTCACTTAGTGAAACAAAAAGGTGGGGAACGATAAAAGGAATAATTGAGATTGGTGGACTGCAGATGTTGCTTACTTAGTTTGCTACTTATTCAAATTGGGAGGTAAACATTATGATTAACATGCAACCGGTTGCTTATGTTAGAAACAGTAGAGAAACAACAGAAGATGATTATTGGGGTGAAGTTATATCCTCTATTGAGCTTGCAGATGGATACACTGAACAGAGTCTTGTAGGCATCGATGATTTCTCACATATAGAAGTCATCTTTTACTTTGATAAAGTAAAAGATGATAATATCGAAATGGATGCAAGACACCCACGGAATAACAAAGCGTACCCGAAAGTAGGAATCTTCGCCCAACGAGGAAAGAATAGACCAAACAAAATCGGGCTAACTACAGTAGAATTAATAAAGCGAGAAGGCAATAAGATCTATGTTAAAGGACTTGATGCCATAAATGGGACACCGGTACTAGATTTAAAACCTGTAATGAAGGAATTTACACAACATCGGGAGATTAAGCAACCATCCTGGGTCTCAGACCTCATGAAAAATTACTGGGGGTAACTCCGGCTGCGTTCTGAGTTGCTTCAGAAACTTGGAACATGTTCCACGATCGTTGGACCCTTTAGGTAATCAACTCCATGTCGATAGATAAACAAGTATTCAATCCTTTCGTTTCAAGTGATACCCTAAAATGATTAACCTAACGGAGAACGTTAATTCAATAGAACAGCGACAGTCAGGACTTTTATTATCGAGCCCATGGCTGTCGCTGTTTCATGTTCTTTGGCCGGTTAATACTTTGGCTTACAGCCGTGGATTAAAGACATCCAGCCTAAATCTTTCTTTTCATTCTAAACATTTTTATGGGTTTTTATCGATCTTTGGATAAAGCAGCAACTCAAATTGATCCTTCATGCCGCTCCAGCGTCCGCCGCGCTCTTTGCGATAAATCGCACGTTCCAGGACGGATTTCAATAGATCATTTCGAATCTTAGGATCGTCTGTTTTGTAGTATTGATCCAGAAGGTTTTCAACCTTAGGGATAATCTCGATTTTGGCGACATTTCGCTTATTTTCAATGAGCAGCTCAGACTCTGTAGCCGCTATCGTTGATTTGAGCAGATCTGTACGCTCGGTCAGCACCTTGGAGCGTTCGACGTATTTCTCAATAGAGTAGGCCCCTCTTTCAACCAGGTCATCAAGGTTGTTCATTTGAGTCTGCAATTCATTTAATTGCTTTTGCAATCCCTTCAAACGCTCCTCGAGCACCTTAACCACTGTATCTCCGCTGTCATGCCCATCACTTGGTTTTGTCTTATCCCATTCGGCTTTGTAATTGTTTATCCACTCTCTAAGAGCCTGAATTAATCGTTGCTCCACGATTTCCAGATAGGAGCTGACAGTCTTACAATACTGAGTCGAGCACATTAACGTGGGAGGTGTTTTACCCCGATGTGGCCTTAAAATCATTGCAGCATTACACATAGCACATTTTACAAGTCCGGCAAGTGGGTTTTTAACGATACCACGCGGAGCCGGTGCATGAGCATTGTTTTTCATGATTTCTTGAGCCTGTTTATAAGTGGATTCATCGATCAGTGGCGGGTGAAGACCTTCGCCCATGATCCATTGATCGACTGGCTTTCTTGGTCGGCTTTTGCTATCTCTCTTCCGCACTATTGACCGAGCGCCCCATCGTACCTTTCCGATGTATATGGGGTTTCTGATAATCCCGTTTATCGTGGCGACTGTCCACTTCTTATTACGGCGTGTAGGAACCTTCTTATCATTCAGATATGCTGCAATCAATCCGGTACCCATCCGTTTCTCAGGGTCTGGGTTAGTATAAAGGCTGAAGATGAGCTCAACAATGGGAGACTCTTCAGGGTGAGGTTTAAGCGTGAAGCCCTTTCCAGGCAACTTCTCGCGTTCGTACCCATACGGAGCTTGATTGCCCACATATCTACCGAAGTCACGAACACCGCTTATGCGGCCGCCCTGGAGACGGCGTGTAATTGTTTTGAATTCCCTCCGGCTCATGAACAACCCGAATTCAAAATATTCTTCATCGTCGGGGTTCTTGGGGTCAAAAATTCGCATCGGAGTAATGATCAGGGTGTTCGAATATTTAAATGCCTGCGCAACAATCCCCTGGTCCATGGTGTCGCCGCGGGCAAGTCGCTCAACCTCAACCACGAGTATACCGGTCCATTGCTCGTCTTCTACATCGCCCAGCAGAGAAATCATCTCAGGGCGTTCAGAAATGCGCTCCCCAGACGTCGCCGGCTTTTCCCTGTATATCTTAGTCAGATTGATGTTATAACGGCTGCAGAGGTCCATCAAAATCTTCTCGTGTGCTACGTAAGTATCCTCGCCACCGCGGGCTTCGTTTTCGAGGTCAATCCGAGACTTACGAAGGTAAGCGGCATATTTGCCTTCCGGAAGTTGATACATTTTGACCCCCCTGTTTCGTGATCATGAGTGCTTCAACGAGTATGAGATTAAACCACCCATTCATAATACGGGCTAACCTCCATTTGCAACACTTCTTCAATATCGGAAAGCCTGAAAATAAATTGCTCAAGATTATGGAAGAATTCAGTCTCCGCATACCGAGTTACATACGCTTGACGCTGTCCTAGAGTGGTGTGTTTTGGTAGTTATGCAGCATTGGTTCCCTTGATGGGAATGTTTGTTCTTATTTTATTGAAAAAGAAAAGGCCAACGGGCCTTCTCAATAACTCGATGAAAATAATATGCCCGTCCCACTTCAACAGCTGCATACCTTGAATAGTGAACAACCTACACAAGGTGGTGCCGCGATTATGAAAAAAGCTATGGAAGAGCCAAACATCGTTGAGACATATAAATTTGGCAACAGCACGGTTCATATCGCCAGCAATTTTTTTGTTTCAACTCCAGAGGCCAAACAAAGAGTACTTAATGAAATGCACGCGATCGGTTGGCTTATTGAAGAAAAAAGAGCCCGCCAAGAAGTTGCGAGCAGTAGGGAATGCCGATTATGACCATCCATGTAATTGGATGATACATATCAAGATTAACAACTATTAACGTCAAAATCCAGATGGGATTTGGACAAATGGGAGGGTTTTCAAGTAAGTTTTGGACAAACGTTTGATAAGGTTCTGTCCGAGCGCGAAGAAACACGAGATTTACCAGCCAGCGCAGTGCACGTGAGCAGTTCAACGATTGCATAAGTAGCAACAGGTACCCGAGCGCCATCGCTCGATCAGATGACAACCACTGCGGCACATTACGATGAGCGAAAGCTTTATCTCGCAGCTATGGAGGAAGTGACTGCCGGCGATTGCGTTCCGTATTTGAACAACGCTGATGATTTACACAAGGCAAACGTCCACTTGATGACTTCGGAGGAAGTTAGCGAGGCGCTTCAAGCATTGTCTGCGGCGCCGATTACCAAGCGGAAGGATCAGCTTTTAGACAGCGACAAACAGGCCATTAAGGCGGCCATCATGGAATCCATTGAGGCGATCACAGTCTTGACGCATTACGTTGCGGTCCTTTGTAAGGAGTATATGTTCAGTTGGTCATGCATGTGGAAGTTGCACCGGCAGGAGCTGCATTGGAAGCAATATCAGAATTAATAGGTGGAACGAGTATGAAGGTAGTACAGGCAGCACACATGCACTTGACTGGTGCATCTGACTTCACGAAACATGAAGTTGAGACTTTACAAAACATGAAGCGGAAGAGGGCTCTCCTTATGGATATAGGAGCAAGTAGGCCCGTCTCCCTTGTAAACCACTATCGCGCTGAGGTTTCCCTCAGAAATTGACTCCCTTATCCAGACTAAAACCCAGGGAGTTCTCCCTGGGCCAACCATATCATTCAAAATATTTTCTTCGCTGCCTGATCCTCCTTGATGATCTCCACCGCTTCCCGGAACCGCAGCGAGTGAATGACTTCTCGCTCCCGCAGAAACCTCAAGCCGTCCTGCAGATCGACGTCGTCCGTCATATCGATCAGCCACTGATACGTCGCCCTTGCCTTCTCCTCGGCGGCAATGTCCTCGTACAGATCCGCGATCGGATCGCCCTTCGCTTGAATGTAGGTAGCCGTCCAAGGAACGCCGGCAGCATTATGATAAAACAGCGCCGTGTCGTGGTTCGCGTAATGATCGCCCAGCCCGACGGCCCGCAGCTGCTCCGGCGTAGCGTCCTTCGTGAGCTTGTAGATCATCGTGGCAATCATTTCTAGGTGCGCGAATTCCTTGGTACATTGTTGTTATGGGTGATATTGGAATTGTTAATAATCTAATCTCATTGTAGATTTCACATATGATTTCACAATTTGAAGCTCCATCTTGTCAAGAGCATGCACATGGTATGAAGTGATCTGTATGAACAGGAAAATCACAGAAATAAACGGGGTAATCTGCATCAATTGCAAAACATACCTTAATGCTTGGTCCCAAGTCGTCCCCATACTTAGTCGTCGAAATTATTAAAGCTCTCCATAAACCAGGTAACTTTTACAATCATAAATAGGACGCTCTGGCATCATTAATATAATCTCTGTTAGCTTAACGACGCGTTCAATCTGCATCTTTTATTTTCACCGCTGGTGCCGTTTCGCGTCGGTCACCGTTGCTCCTTGAGAAGTGAAAATGCAATTTTGTAACCAGGATAAAATTCCAGTTTAGTGGCATCATATTTTTAATGACTAAAGAGGAGATAAAAACGATGCAGCATAATGAACATTTAACTCGACATAACATCCGCTTAACATCTGCGGAGATCGCAAATTTATGGGGAGCATACATGGGGAATTCAATGGCGGTTTGTATTCTTCAATACTTTAATAAACACGTTGAAGACATAGAAATCAAAGAAGTGTTGGAATATGCACTTTCTATATCTAAGAAGCATGTTTCGACCATAACAGAAATTTTTGAACATGAAAAGTTTCCGATTCCAGTTGGGTTTACGGATAAAGATGTAAACCTTAATGCTCCGAGATTGTATTCTGATACCTTCTTTTTGAATTATCTCCATCAAACTACAAAGAGCGGATTCAGTTTATATGCTATCGCATTACCTAACATCGCTCGTTCGGATGTACGTGATTTCGTGTCGGAGTGTATTGTATCTTTGACGGAACTATACAATAAAGTCGCAGACGTATCCTTATCAAAAGGTATTTTTATACGTCCACCATATATTACGGTTTCACACGACGTTGAGTTTGTTGAATCGAAAGGTTTTTTTACGGGTTTTTTAGGTCACGTCCGTCCCCTAAATGCCTTGGAAATCACGCATTTATATTCTAATATATTAACAAATGCCCTAGGTAAAGCCCTAATAATGGGTTTCAGTCAAGTAACAAAATCTGATGAAATAAAAGAATACTTTAATCGTGGTAAGGATATAGCTTCAAAGCACCTTGAAGTCTTTAGCAGCATGCTACGCAAAGAAGATTTACCTGCTCCAATGACTTGGGACCATGATGTGATGGATTCAAAAGATGCTCCTTTCTCAGAAAAGTTAATGCTTTTTCATGTTAATGGGTTGAATGCATTGGGAATTTTTAATTATGGGGCGGCATTGTCTGGAAGCCAGCGACATGATATTCATGTCGAATATGGCCGTCTGTTATCTGAGATCGGTCTCTATGCTGAAGCAGGGGCTAAACTGATGGTAAAAAATCATTGGTTGGAACAAACCCCTTTATCACCTGACCGGAAAGAAATGACCAAAGCGTGATAGAATTTCCTCAATGAATGTAATCAAGGAGTTGTTATTGGGTTGGGTCGCTGACGGCACTCCAAGGTTCACTTAGCCACGGTCATGATTTTCAACAGTTCCGAACAGGCGTACGAGCATACGAATACGAATACGAACCTGCCGGGCGTTTCTCATTCCCTAGAATCCCAACAATCAGCAGCTTCTTTTCCAACATTACAACGATTCATCCGGTCTATTAAATTTTTTCCCCCAAAAACGCCTCTTTCATAAAGGCGGTTTAAACTTCATATCTGAACCACCGATATTCCAACGACAACGATTCGCAAGTTCACCGAAGTGCTCGATCCGGCCAAGTATAAAGTGCTCTACTTGTCAGATTCAAAACTGACTCCGCGGCATTTTTATAAAGGGTTACTCGAGCAGCTTGGATGCGTATCGAAATTCTACCGTGGCGATGCCAAGCGTCAGCTGCATCGCGACATCGAGCTTATGCGCGGCATTCACCGGCTCTTGCCTGTTGTCGTCGTAGATGAAGCACATCTTTTGGATCGCGAAATGCTGGAAGAAGTGCGCTTCCAGCTCAACTTCAAGATGGATGCGCAGAGTCCCATGGCGCTTATTTTGGTTGGTCAAAGCGAGCTCTGGGATCGCCTGAACCTGCAGGCTTATGCGGCTATCCGTCAGAGGATCGACCTGCAATGTAAGCTTCCGCATTACGATCAGGCTCAGACGGGCGATTATATCAGGCGTCACATGACGTTCGCTGGCGCAGATCATGACATTTTCACTGAAGGAGCGATCGATGACGTCTTTCGCTTCTCAAGTGGCGCCGCCAGAATGATCGACAAAGTATGTACTCACGCTCTCATCTACGGTTCGCAGAATAAACGTCGCATCGTCGACGATCATATGGTCAAGCGAGTCATCCAGGGAGAATTATCGTGATTCTTGTCCGCAGAAAATAAAGTTGTAGACTGACCTGAGGGATTAAGCTAAACAGGGAGATTATTGTGTCGAAACCAGTACGTTATTTGTACCCAAAAGGTAGGTATTCAAAGCAACGAATCACGTATACGGTATATTGATTTGATAAAGCGATAACATATTTTTCGGCTATCTAGGTAGGCCTTACAAAACAAAATAGTTGCAATAACATCCTATTCAGTGTATCATGAATTTAGTTGCAATAACATCCTATTCGGTGCATCATGAATTTAGTTGCAATAACATGCTATTAAAGGAGGGATAATATGAGCGATCGTTGGAGGCAGAATGACAAGGGCGCAGCGGAATCGCATGGTCAATACATCTCGGCCATCTACCGACATATGCAAGTGTTGATCTCAGCCGAGTTGGCACCATATAGAATCGGAAGCGGACAGTATATTTTTCTGATGGCGATTGCGTTTCGGCAACCAATCACTCAGAAGGAGCTAAGTGAGAAACTGCTCATTGACAAAACGACAACCGCCAAAGCGATTACCAAGCTGGAAGCAGAAGGTTACGTACGGAGGGAAGTCGATCCCGCAGATAACCGCTATCATCTGCTCTATTTGACGGACTCGGGACGTGAGGTGGTACCTAAGGTGCAGGAAGCGCTGGACCGCGTTAAGAACAAAACGCGGAAAGGCATTGCCGATGAAGAGTATGACTTGTTAGTAAGCTTGCTGAAAATCGTGCTTCGCAACCTGACCGAGCGGGAGGAGACGTAAGATGAGCAGGTACGCGAAAACAAACTTGACGAAAGAGCTGTTGACTTGGGCTGGCGTTACAAAGCATCCTCATCGGTTCGGAGGAGTGGAATTTCAGCTAAACGGAACGGAAATTGGGCATCTTCACGGCAATCGCTTGTTCGACCTGCTTTTGTCAAAATCCGAACGCGATAGGTGGATTGAAGAAGGGAAGGCAAGTCCGCATCATATGTATCCCGATTCTGGCTGGGTATCCGTTTATTTGAATACCGAGCAAGATATTGCTTGTGCCATTGAAATCGCGCGCTCTAAATATGATCAAATAAAATTGAAGGGTGAGATGAAAAATGATTAACGCTGCATTCCCCTATGAGAAAAAGCGAATTCAAGTATTCGGATTAGAGATGGCATATGTGGATGAAGGAAGCGGTGATCCGATCGTCTTCCTACACGGCAATCCGACATCCTCCTATCTCTGGCGCAACATTATTCCTTATGCCCAGAAGTTTGGCCGCTGCATTGCGCCTGATCTCATTGGAATGGGGGATTCCGCAAAGCTTCCGGACAGCGGTCCTGACTCCTACAGCTTTTTTGAACATCGGAAATATCTCGATGAGCTTCTCGACAAACTTGGAATCCACAAAAATATCATTTTCGTAGTACAAGATTGGGGTTCGGTTTTGGGCTTTGATTGGGCACGGCGACATCCTGACGCTGTAGATGGCATTGTTTATACGGAAGCACTGTTCCCGGGTAGCTGGAGCGAGATGTCGGAACAAGGGCGAAAAATCTTTCAGGCATTGCAATCTTCAGAAGGAGAAAAGATGATACTGGAACAAAACTCTTTTCTCAATGTCAATCTTCCTGTTAATATTTTGCGTGAGTTGACGGAGGAAGAGGTGGAGCAGTATCACCGCCCCTTTATCGAACCAGGTGAAAGTCGTCGTCCGATGTTATCTTGGGCACGACAACTTCCTTTTGATAGCGATTCAGCAGTTGCTGAAATTATGACAGATAATGGTAAATGGTTAGCCCAAAGTCCCGTTCCAAAACTATTCCTCCATACAGAACAAGGAAGAACTACACAATCTCAATTGGATTTTTGTCGCAGTTGGCCTGAACAGACAGAAGTCACAGTGCCGGGAATTCATTATCCAATGGAAGATGCGCCTGATGAGGTTGGGAAAGCCCTTGCCGAATGGCTGAAAAATTTGGCTTAACGTTACGTTTAAGGAATTGTAGGGCCAATAAATGCTGCTCCTCGAAGCTATCTCATTAGAATTTCAATTAGCAGAAGGTTTCTATGCTCCACCGCATTCCGTAAATCCTCACGATTTCTGTGTCGCTCAGCTCGGTATCGGTGCTCAAGATCACAAGCCATTCCCTACGATAGTTACGGTTTTGCACAAATACGAGCCGAATCGGTAGACCGCAAGCAGTTTGAACAAGTAATGAGCCGAGTACCTCTTCCAAGCGCCGCTTATATCCTTGAGTCCGCTTCGACAAGTTATCTTTTATTTCACAAAAACGGTTCGTGATCTTAGCGGAACTGAGCATGACAAAATCGATCGGTGAAAAGCTGAATCCATCCGACCAACCCAGTGTAAGCATATTGTAACCGCGGACGAAACGCCCTGTTGTATGGTCATGAACGCGAGCTAACAGTTCTGCTTTCTTGCTTCGATTTCGCTTCAAAACAGAATCGTCTATGATAAACACGCGAGTACGAGAACTGGAGATGAGCGATTCGAAGCGCCGGACCACCAAGAGACTAAGCTATGAAGGAATTTACGCCACGAAAACCGGAATGATTAAGAAATCGATAAATGACATCCTTGCCAGGAGCCGAGGCGCGCTCACTCTCTAACAAGCGATACCTATTACGCTGCTGGAAGACGAGAGTGAACAGAAGCTGAAACACTTCCAGCGCCGGCATACCGAATGACTTGCGGATGCCTGCCTGGCGTAGCAAATGGCCGATTTTCAAAGTAACAACCAACGATGTAATTCGATGTAAACTCTTTTCAGACGGAGCGTTCTGGTGTACCATGAAGATACGCACCTTTCTGTTTGGAATGGGGATCTAGTCAATTTCCATTTTACCAAAAGAAAGGTGTTTTTTCTGTCAATTCAAAGAATAGACATGCATTGATGTACGATGCGATGAATCCGAGGATATCTTCCTCGGGTTTTTTGTTTCCAAGATAACTGGGAGTATATGATCGCAATTATAAAAATTAATTATTATAAATATATCAGTATTTTATGGTAATATATTCAAAGAAATGTATGGAAAATATTACGTAACAGGAAGGCGGTTTCACTGCAGTGCAGACTTCGACTTACAAAGAACTGAGGGCTAAGATGAATGTGGAGGAAGGTAAAGGCGCTTTCTTGCGGTGGATCTTTCTAGGCTTCACCATTTGTTTTTTGGCGGTGGCGCCGTTTTATCAGGGGTTATTCTTCTCGGCAAGAGTTGAATTTGCCCCGTTCCGGAAGCTGGATTACGATCTTCCTATGTATATAGCTTTGATGATTACTTTTGTCGTCCTTGGGTTAATAGGCATCTATTTGTTTTCCAAATGGTCCATACGGGATTATAGGGATTTTGCCCTGATTTCTATCGGATTCATTCCTCTCGTGTACTTCATCTCCTTCCTTCACGCCCCGGCATCTGCGCAAATGGCTTCGCAATCGATATATGTTCAATTCATGATCGCGGCGTTTTTCATGCTCGGCATGCTGCTTTCAGAGCATGAGCGAGCATCGGCTGTAATCCAGCAAGCCATTATGGCTGCAGGCTATGTGATCGTTATGTTTGGTTTGTTGGTTTGGTATGGAAATATAGATAGTCCGGGTGTGATTATCGAGGATAGCAACGGTCTGCGGCTAACGTCTGTGTTTACTTATGCCAATTCTTATGCCGGAATGCTGATCGCCATTATTTTGGGCTCAGCGTATTTGAGCGCCCGGTATCGCAAATGGCCGTTCGTCGCGATTCATGCATTGTTTTTGGTGCCTGCCATCTTGTCGTTGATCTTGACGTTATCCCGCGGGGGCCTGATCCTACTTCCCGTTATTTTCATACTCATTCTGCCGTTAATCCCGCTGGCCAAACAAATGACGATGCTGTTTAACCTGCTTGCAGCGGCAGCGGGATCGATACTCATTTCTTCCTTCAGTACGTCGTACGGCATACAGCTGCAAGATTCCTTCAGCCTGGACATTTCGTTGCGCGCGTGGGGCATTCTATGTGTCGCATCGGTAGTTTCGGCACTTTGCATTGTCATGTTCGGCAGATGGGTCAGTCCGCTGATCACCGCTTTCATCGAGAAGAAAAAGCTGAAATACGGCAACCTGTACTTTCCGATTCTCATTATGCTTGCGGGGGCTGGAGGATTTTTACTTGTCAGCAACAGCGGCATCGTCGGCCGCTTATTGCCTCCAAGCATTTCGCAGCGTATCGCATCGATTAACCTGCAGCAGCACAGTGTTCAAGAGAGATTTGTGTTTTATAAGGATGCGCTGAAAATATTGCAGGAATATCCGCTGCTCGGTGCGGGCGGGGGAGCATGGGCTTCGCTGTATCAGAAGTTCCAGGACTACGGCTACTCCAGCAGACAGGCTCATAATTACATTATTCAAACGCTCACGGATGTCGGGATTGTCGGGGCGCTGCTTATTTTCATATTGATTCTGGGAATCTACGTCGCGTTCGTTCGGAACGCCATGAGGAATTGGAATACCGAACAATCCGGCCGAAGCATGGTTTACTTTATCGTCGGAAGCGCCATTCTTGTCCATAGCTGGATGGATTTCGATATGAGTTATATGTATTTGTCGTGTCTCGTGTTTCTTTGCCTGGGAGGGATGCTTTCCGGCATAACGGTGAAGCCGATTCCATCGGGAGCTTCAAGCAAACCGTTTCAAATCGTCAAATGGGCGTATCCGTCGATCCTGATCGTCATTTCATTGATGCTATTTATTCAGTCTGCCATTCTGCTGCAAGGGAATATGAACATTCGACAGGTCCAGGAACAGCTGAAGCAAGGTAATGTTAATCTGTCTGAGGTCATACCTGCCTTGGACTCGGCCATAAGTGCAAATCCGAATATTGCTGAGTATAGATTGATCAAGATCAATTTGCTTCTGACCGCTTTTAATCAATTAAAGGATAAGCGGTACATCCAGCAAGCGGTAGATGCGGTTCAAGCCCTCAAACGCAAAGAGCCCTTCGACAAGGAAGCGGCTGAGTACGAATATTTATTAGCGGTTGGCAATCAAGATGAACAGCAAGCGTTGGAAGCGGCAAGCCGGGCGATGGTCAACAATCCATGGAATATGACATGGTATGCAAGGATGATATCCCTGAACGTGTCATTGGGAGAGAAAGCCCAGGCGGAAGGCAAAGCTGCGGATAGTCAAAAATATGGGGACGATGCACTATCCGTATACGACCAGATCCTGGCGAATCAGAAGCATTTGGAGACCGTACCGAAGTCGATTGCCGTTCCTCCGTTCGCTGTATCCAGCGATATTTATGTGAATATTGGCGGAATTTTGTATAAACGCGGTGAATACCGTTTGGCTGAGGAAACGCTGCAAAAGGGATTAACCGCAGACTTGAGCCAAGATGGCAACCAGAAGCAGCTGGCTTTGTTATACTTGGCATCCAAACGGAGGCAAGGTCAGGACGATGCGGCTTTATACGATAAGCTGATAGCGATTGATGCGGAAGCGGGGACGAAGCTGAACGGCTTGCTGGAGGGCATGTAGCTTCGTTGCATGCTCGCCGCGTCATTTTCCTCCGGTCGCATGAAAGGAGTCGTGCTGCGAACACGACTCCTCTGACAACAGGCCGCTTCAAAGGCGGTCGGCATCAGGTGAATGATCTATGAATAGACCGCATCCCTTTGCGAGGAGGGCGGTCTATTTGCGTTCGTTCCGGCTCGAATGAAGCAGTAATGCGATTATGTTGATTAGCATGAGGAGCAGTGATAACCCAAATAGGAGATAACGAACGTTTGCAGGAAGACTATCAAACTGAAAGGCCAAAACTCCCGAAATAAATGATAAGCCCATATTTTCTTTGTTCCATTTGCGGAAGCGATGGAGCCAGAAACGATTTAGCCTTTCCCTTACCAAATTTTAAGCCCAGAAAAATAAAGACCTTCCGCCGAGTTTGCAGTATGATAAAAGCAATCAACCGTATTTCAGCCAAGGAGACGACCGCGATGAAGGTCTTGTTGAAAGCGATTACGCCGGCTCAACTGAAAAACCGACTGTTCATTTCCTTTCTGCTGCTCATTTTGCTGCCGTTCTCGATGTTGTCCTACTATAACTTCAACGAGACTGAGAAGCTGCTCCAGCGCAAATACAGCCAGCAGGATTTGGAGCGGCTGGAGAGCATCAAGCGCTCGCTGGAGGATTTCATGGGCGAGGTGGCGAAGTCGGCTATTTTGCTGGAGCAGGACGCCGCGATCGTTCCGATCATGGAACATCCGGAGCGTTATGACGCCTGGACTCGGAAGGTGACGGTGGAGAACAAGTTCTTCGCCATTACGAACAGTTTTTTTCTGTCTGCGTCCCAGGTATTCTATACGATGCTGGACTACCATGGGAACGTGTATTCATCCTATCTTCCGGAAAAAATGCTGAATTACCATGAAATCAGCAACGAGCCATGGTATCGTTCGGTAAGCGGAGATTCATCCGCGAAATATATATGGAACAGCTCGGAGCCGAACTACGTGTCCCGCGGGCTATCCACGAGCCCTTATCTCGTGTCGCTATACGCGGAGCTGAAGAACGAGCGCCTGGTGCCTTTCGGCGTTGTGCGGATCAGCATCGATTACAAGGAATGGTTCAAACGCGCGATCGGAACGGCGATGCCGGGGCAATCGTTTTACATCTTGAATTATGACGGACATGAAGTGCTGCGGTCGGAGGGGGCGGATCCGATCGGGCCCGAGCTCGCCGGGCAAATGACGGCCGCAGGCGGCGAAGCCGGCTCGATCACCGATCAATCCGGCAACGCGATGTACACGTTCAGCTACTTGCCTTCGCTTCGCTGGTATGTCGCCAAGAAGGTGCCGCTGGATGTGCTGTTTCTGGAGTCTGAGCAATTGAAGCAGCGCTATTACGGGTCGATCCTTCTGTTCACGTCGCTGTTCATCGCGATGACTTTTCTCATTGCGTCCACCATTACGAGACCGATCAAGCTGCTGGAGAGGAAGATGGTGGCCGCTGCCGAAAGCAGCTTGAAGGTCGAGCTCGCGGAGAAGGGACAGGGTGAAATCTTGTCGCTCACCAAGAGCTTCAACCGGATGATGCGGGACATGAAGGATTTGATTCAGAGGCTGAAGATGGAGGAACGCCACAAGCAGGCCGTCCGCTTCCAGGTATTGATTTCCCAAATGAATCCGCACTTCCTGCTGAACACGCTGAATACGATCAAGAGCATTTCCATGCGCAACGGCGACGAGGAAATTCACGAAATATGCCTGGCGCTCGGACGTATGCTCGAACAGAGCCTGAACCTTGATGTCGATATGATTTTCCTAAAGGATGAAATTCAGCTCGCTCAAGCGTACATGCACATTCAAAATTCCCGGTACGACCACCAGTTTGAAGTGGAGTTTGAGTTCGAAGACAGGCTGAAGTATGCGCTCGTTCCGAAATTCAGTCTGCAGCCACTGATGGAGAATTCGATCTACCATGGCTTCGGACCGACACGGCAAAAGGGTGTGATCGCCATTCGGGTACAGGAGGAGGCGAAGCAGCTCGTGATCGAAGTCCGCGATAACGGCGTTGGCATCGAGAAGGCGCTCGAGTACAAGACGCCGCGGAGGCGCAAAGGCATCGGGCTGCAAAACCTGCGCGAACGGCTGGAGCTGCTGTTTCCTGCGCAGAACGAGCTGAAGCTGATGCCGCTGCCGCAAGGAGCCATGGTACTGCTCCGCTTCCCGCTGCTGTTATCGACGCCATATTCGGAAGGAGGCGAGGCCGGTGTGGACCGTATTGCTCGTTGAAGACGAGCCGCAGGCGAGAGAATACGTTCGGGCGGTCTTTCAGAAAGTGACGGCCGATTTCCGCGTCGTCGGCGAGGCCAATCACGGAGAGGAAGCGATCGCCTTCATTCGGGAGCACGAGCCGGATCTCGTGATTTCCGATATTGTCATGCCGGTGATGGACGGTGTGGAGCTGCTGCAGACGGCAAGAGAGGAAGGGTTTGACTGCCGGTTCGTGATGCTGACCTGCATGAGCGATTTCGAATATGCCCGGCAGGCCGTGGAATACGGCGCGTCCGGCTACCTCCTGAAGCTGTCGATGGACGCCGTCTCTCTGGAACGCACCTTGTCCAAGGTCGGTCAGGAGCTTAGGCAGAGAGGGAAGCTGCGCAAGATCGAACGGTATTTGTCCGATGTAACGGAGCCTTCCTTGCAGCCGACCGATCATCCGACGGTAAATCAGGTCATTGCCTTGATCCAAAACCATTACCGCGACAACTTGTCCCTATCCTCCCTCGCGGAGCAGGTGAATATCGATTCGAGTTACTTGAGCGATCTGTTCCGCAAGAAAACAGGGGATACGGTTACCCATTATATGCAAAAAGTAAGAGTAGAGGCCGCTAAGCTGCTATTGCTGGAAACGGACCGGACGGTCAGCGAAATCGGGGAGCAGGTCGGGTTCGTCAACGATAACTATTTCATTAAGATTTTCAAGAAATGGACCGGGGCTACACCAAGCGATTTTCGCAGAAAAGAGAAGTGACGGGACCGGCAAAAGAAGTCTATCGCGGCGGATAGGCTTTTTTTGTTCCAAAAATCGTTCTATCGTTTCCCAAAATGCGTTCCTACAGAACCGATTTGACCCGTGCTATAGTTTGAAGTGTCAAGGATACAGCGCTTACAGAGACGAAGGAGGTTCAACCCTATGAAGATGTCAAAGGGATGGTCGATTGCGGCAAGCGTTTTACTCACAGCAACGGTTCTTGCCGGATGCGGGGGCGGAGGCGGCACGAATACCGGAAGCGGGACGGCGGGGAATGCCCCGGCAGGCAATGCGGGAACGAACCCGGCGTCTCAGAAAGCCGTCAAGCTGAAGTTTTGGGGCGGCGTTCCGGCGGAAGCGGGACCACAGGCGGTCGTCGATGCATGGAATGCGAAAAATCCCGATATTCAGGTGGAATACGTGCGATTCGTCAACGACGACAACGGCAATCTGAAGCTGGATACCGCATTGATGGCGGGACAGGATGCCGACCTTTACGTCAACTACCAGCTGTCGCGGTTAAAGAAGAGAGCGGACGCGGGACTCGCTGTCGATCTCGGCACGTTCAAGGATTATAACATCGACGAGAAGATGGGCCCGGATGCGAAGCAGTGGCTTGTGAACGACAAATATTACGGCATGCCGACCAAGAAAAACATGAGCTTCGTCTGGCTGAACAAAGATATGCTGGACGCGGCGGGGCTGCCCCTTCCTCCGCTGGACTGGTCATGGGAAGAACTTCAGGTGTACTCGGCCAAGCTGAAGAAAGACAAAGTGTGGGGAACCGTGATCCACGAAGCGGCGAATACGACACAGTTCGACGGAACGATCGCTTCGCTCGGCGCCGTGAAGAGCGACGGTACTTCCAATTTCAACAACCCGCTTTGGCAGCAAGGGTTTGAAATTTGGCACACGATGATGCATAAGGACAAAACGACGCCGACCTACGGCGAGCAGTTTACGAGCAAGATGTCGGTGGATACGATGTTCCTGAAGGGCGAAGCGGCGATGCTGGGCGCGGGCGAATTCGTGTTCCGGAACGCCAACAACACGAAGGATTTCCCGCGCAGCTTTAAGATCGCCTTTGCGACTTGGCCGAAAATATCCAAGGATCAGAAGGACTTTAAATATCCGGGCGGCCTGGGCGACGTCATCTCCATTAACGCCAAATCGGCCAACAAAGAGGCGGCATGGAAATTCCTGAAGTGGTATGCGGACGGAGGCATGCTGCCGATGGCGAGCGGCGGACGCATTCCATCCTCGAAAGAAGTAAACAGCGACGAAGCAATTAAGCTGATGCTGCAAGGCGTAGAGAACATGTACGACCAGGAATCGCTCAAGAAAGTCGTCTTCGGCAATTTCCCGACATACCAATTGGACATCGATCAGCAGGTGCTCGACGCCCGTAAGGAAGAGTTCGAGAAATATTTCCTGAACAAGCAAGATATCGCAGCAACGCTCAAAAATATGGAAAAGCGCCATAACGATTTTATCAAGCAGAGCAAAAAATAAAGAAAGGAACGGGAAGGAAGCGTTCTTCGGGACCTTCCTTCTCGGTTTCTCAGCGGAGAGGGGCATAACGGCGATGAATCGAAGCTGGCTACAGAGACAGCAGTTGACCGGATACTTATTCATACTTCCGAATTTACTCGGCATTCTTCTCTTTTTTGTAATCCCTGCAGTGTTCTCGTTCGGACTCATGTTTACGAATTATCAGTTCGCCAATCCGGATTTCCGCTTTGTCGGTTTGGACAATATCATCAGACTGTTTCAAGACGAATCGTTTTATGTTTCCATCCAAAATACGCTGGTGTACTTGGCTTCAGTCCCCGTCTCGATCGGGCTCGCCTTCTTCGTTGCCGTCGTGTTGAACCGCAGCGTCTATTTGAAAAATTTGCTTCGCACCGTTTATTTCATGCCGTACATTACGAGCGGGGTTGCCGTCGCCTTCGTCTGGATGCTGCTGTTTCAGCCTTCGCAGGGGCCGATCAACGCCTTCCTGAGAGGGATCGGCATCGCCAATCCTCCCGGCTGGTTCGCCGAGACGGAAACGGCGCTTTATGCGATTGACATCATCCAAATTTGGCTCTTGCTGGGCTATAACATGATCATCTATTTGGCTGCGATGCAGGAAATTTCCCCTGAGCTGCTGGAAGCGGCCAAAATCGACGGCGCCAAATCGTGGACCTCGCTGCGGCATATTATCTGGCCGCTCGTCAGCCCGACGACGTTCCTACTGCTCATTACCGGCATCATCGCTACGATCAAATCGTTCGGCTTGATTCAGGCTGTTACGCAGGGCGGACCGGGCAACAGTACGATGGTTATTTCTCTGTTTGTGTACAAGACGGCTTTCCGTTATTACGAGATGAGCTATGCCTCGGCCATTTCGTGGGTGCTGTTCGCCATCATTTTGCTGTTTACGATCACCCAATGGGTCGGCCAAAAACGGTGGGTCCATTACTAGGACGGGAGGAGGAGCGATATGGCAACGCGCAATGCTGTAATTTCCAAAACACTCATGACGGCCGTGATGCTCGCCTTCGGCATCTTAATGATCCTTCCGTTTATTTGGATGGCGCTCACCTCGGTCAAGACGCCGCTCGATGTGTTCGCCGGCTGGTGGCCTACCCAATTCGAATGGAAGCATCATATCAACGTATGGACCGGGCCGCAGAGCTTCGGCAGCTATTATCTCAATTCGATCAAAATATCGCTGATTTGCATGGCAGGCGCTACGTTTCTTTCGGCGCTGGCGGCATACGGATTTTCACGTATCGAATTTAAAGGCAGAGAGACGCTGTTTCTGTTTTATTTGTCGATGATGATGATTCCGCCGCAAATTTTGTTCGTTCCGAAATTCATTATGTTTGACTGGCTCGGGATCTACAATACGCATTGGGCGCTCATTCTCCCGGGACTGTTCTCCATCTTCGGCGTGTTTATGCTTCGGCAGTTTATGCTCGGCATCCCAAAGGAAATATCGGAATCGGCGTTCATCGACGGCGCAGGCCATTTCACGATTTTTACCCGGCTCGTGCTGCCGCTTGCCAAGCCCGCGCTCGCTACGTTCGCGATCATTGACTTCTCGTGGAGCTGGAACGATTACGAGAACTCCCTGGTGTTTCTGACCAGTCCGGAGCTGTATACCGTACCGCTTGGGCTGCAAAACTTCATTCTGGAAAATACGATAGATTACAACGGCATGATGGCGGCGGCTACGGCCGGTGTCGTTCCGATGATCATCGTGTTCCTGCTCGGTCAGCAATACATTATTCAAGGTCTCTCGAATACGGCGGTCAAAGGTTAATGACGCCTGCAACCAGACTTTCGGACGGGAGACGATCCTCCGAAAGCGCAAATAGCCGGGCAAGGGTGAGCCCTGCCCGGCATGATTTTCGATTATTTTCCCAATTCCAAGGGATCGCTTGCAAGCAGTCGCATAGTTCTCAGCTTGCTCTACTCCGCCACCTTTACCATAATGTTGGCAACGTACCCCTCAGTGCCAATACTATCGCCGTTGTAAATTTGCACAGTCGCGTCCATTTTATCGGATTTTCCGGCTAAAATAACGGTGTCGACTCCTGCATCGCCGGTAAGCTCCGTTCGCTCGGCCTCGATCCCTTTAGACTTGAGGGCTTCTGCATAGTAGGCCGCTACTTCCTTGATCGGTTTCCGGGATGAGACGGATACAACGTAGCTTTTGGCTCCGTTTTCGGTTGAAGCCAGGGAGCTTTCCACCTTTCCGCCGGGAAGGATGGTAAAAGGAAAACCTTCCGGCACTTTACCCGAATCGGTGGAAATTTCGACTTTCTCGCCGTCCTTGCCGGTGACTGTTATCGAATTATCCTTCTCGTCAACTTTGACACCGGTCGTTTTCTCGACAGCAGTTTGGACGGCCTTCTCGCTCACCCCGCAACCGGCGGCCAGGGCGGCGCCCGCCAGAAGCATTCCCCCAATGAATAGACCCCGCAATACGGTTTTGCACATGATACTGATCCTCTCCTTCTTTTTATCTGCTACCAATTGTAGCATTTTGCATTCGGAAAAGATGTAATGCGCATTACAAGTTGAAAATTTTATCGTAACGTAATGCCTATACATCGTAAAAGCTGCAATCTGTGACTATTGCTAGCTCTAGACTGCCGCTTTTCGGATGCGTTCAAACGTTGATTTTCCCGACCGCCGCTTTCATTTCGCTCGACATGCCATTTAATTGCCGGGCGAAATCCGCTATGTGACGGGCCGCCTGCAGTTGTTGAGAGGTTAGTCGGTGGATCTCGCGAATTTCTGCGGACGCTCCATTGGAAATATCGGAGATCTCCGCAACGGAAGCGGCGACTTCCTGCGAGCCCGCTGATATTTGCTCGGCCGAAGCGGATATGTCTTCGATCTGCGTAGTCACGAACCGGAACGAGGTGACGACATGGCTGAACGCTTCGTCCGCCTCTGCCGAGAGCTGGATTCCCTCTTGGATCTCGGCAGAACCGGCAGCCATCGTTCTGCCGATCTGTTCGGATACTTGCTGAATATTGGTCAGTAGGGAAGCGATTTGGGAGGAGGAAGAAGCCGAAATTTCCGCTAGCTTGCGCACCTCGCCGGCAACGACGGCAAACCCGCTTCCGTGCTCCCCGGCGCGGGCCGCCTCGATGGAAGCATTAAGGGCGAGCAGTTTCGTCTGATCCGCAATATCTACGATCACTCGCAGAACTTCCCCGATTTGATGGGAATGCCCTCTCAAATCTTCAACAAGCTGCTGCGTTCGGCTTGCCGCTTGGGCAATGGCGCCGACCTGATCCTTCATTCGGTGAACGGTGCCTTTGCCGGACTCCGCCGAGTCGAGCGCCTTATGGGAGGCATCCGATACGTTCAATGCGGCCTCCGAAACGCGGCCGATGGATCCGGTAATCTCATCCATGGAACGTGCGCATTCTTCCGCGCTATATCGCTGGGCTTGAGCGCCTTCGTCCACCTTCCGCACCGCAGCGCTTACAATTTGGTTGAAGTGAACCAACTCCTGCGATTCTTGGGTAAATAACTCCATGGAAGCCGCAAGTTGATCGGCTGTACCCTGTACATTCGTTGTAATTGCCGCAAAAAGTGCGTTCAATTGGTCCGACATTTGCTTAGTGCTTCGATAAGCGGCCCCGATCTCATCCACGGAGCTTACGGCTTGTGTTGCCAATGTCGCGGTTGCGAGGGCAAGATCTCCTTTGGCTATGCTCTCCGTTGCACTCACGAGATAGCGGAGCGGGCGCAGCGCGCGGGCAATGAACCAGCCGATCAACAGCAGCGCCGCAACCGTCAAGACCGCCGAGATGATGAAAAACAAGGCGTTATCACGGAGGATATCCATCGAGAGCCGGTCGACTTCTTCTGCCGCGGTATCGATACCGAGCACACCGATCATGTTGCCTTGATCATCTCGTACTGGAGAGTAGGCGGAGATATAGGTACCGTATTGAGGATTCTCAATGAGTGAGGAGCGGGCCGCTTCTCCCTTCAACAAAGAATCGATGGCATTCTGCGGTATATCCGTTATTTCATTAATTGGAGACGCCGATTCGTCATCCTTCGGCTGACCGTCGATCATGATGAGGGGCTCCCGATTTTCGTTGATTTTGACTAAATACACATACAGCGCTCCGATTTGCCTGCGGTACTGGTCAAGCTCCTCCCGAATCGCCCAGTAGCGCTCATTCTCCTGGGGATCCTTCAAAAATTCCTCATAAGGCTTCACATCCATTTGGCTCGCATAGCTATGAGCCAAATTCATTCCATAGCTGGCAATGGCACTTTCGCTGGCGGACTTCGCATTACGCATCTGCATAGCCGCACTGACGCCGAACAGCAGAACGATGATAAGCGCGACTGCCAATACCAGCCTTGCTGCTAGGCGCATATTAAAATATCTGATCAGCTTGTTCACGTTCAGTTCCCCCAAATCTAGTAAGCAGATAAAATAACGTCATGACATATTTCGACATAATCAGACCGAATCCTTCACATAAGGTGTTTTTGAAGCCGGGATATTTCAGGGGGCACGGGTTGTTATTGAGAGGTTTTCTATAACCGATGTCGAATCTCAAGCATTGCACGAAACCGTTTCCGACGTGCCGAATTGTTGCAGGTCCGAACGATGCTAAAGATCACGACTTACGAAGAAATGGGGAAGGCATATGGCCAAAATACTTGTCGTAGATGATGCCGCTTTCATGAGGTCGATGCTCCGTTTGATTTTAACCGAGGCCGGTCATGAAGTGGAGGAGGCCGCCAACGGCCAGGAGGCTTGCACGAAATATTTGTCGACGAAGCCCGATCTGGTTACCTTGGATATCACCATGCCTGTCATGGACGGGATCGAGACCGTCAAACGGCTCAAAGAAATCGATTCCAGCGCCAGAATCATCATGTGCTCCGCGATGGGACAGCAGGGCATGGTCGCCCAAGCGGTCAAGAACGGAGCGATCGATTTTATCGTCAAGCCTTTCCAGCGGGACCGGGTCCTAAACGCCGTTATGAACGCATTGAACAGACAGTAAACGGAGGGGGCCGGATGTCCGATCCTATGACTGAATGTATGTTTCACGAACGGTGCGGCGAATTTGAATGAAGGGTGTGAATCTGAGGTCCAAGCCGTAGCGAAAATAACCTTGCAAGCTGCGCTGCGAACTGCCGTATAGCGGTTCCGGCGCTATTTTTGTTGGCTTTGTTAACGTTGTTGTTAATTGGTTATTTAAGTAGCGGAGAAGCGAGACAAACCCGTCCTATTAACGCCGTGAAATAATATTTCAAAAACTATTGACAATAATGAAATTTATCGTTATGATTGAATCAGCAACAAGAAGTAACCGGGATAGGAGGATGGCCATGGATGAATATTTGTCGGGGTTGACTACAGAGAAAATAAACGAGAGAACGCTGGATATGGACGAGTGCAGTACGGAGCAGATGGTGCGCATGATGAATGAGCAGGACGCTTTAGTACCGCTCGCCGTGGCCGCTGAAATTCCGCAAATTGTGAAAGCGGTTGATGTGCTCTATCACGCCCTGAAGAACGGCGGCAAAATGTTTTATGTCGGCGCCGGATCTTCCGGCCGGATCGGTGTGCTCGACGCATCGGAATGTCCGCCGACCTTCGGGACCGACCCGACGCTGGTTCAGGGACATATTGCCGGCGGCGATGTAGCGCTGAGACTGGCTGTCGAAGGGTGTGAGGATGACGCGGAGGAGGGGATGTCGCTGATCGACCGATGCGGCGTGACGGAGAAAGATGTCGTCATCGGGATTACCGCGAGCGGAAGCGCGCAGTTCGTCATCGCGGCACTGCGGAGGGCGAGAGAGCTTGGAGCCGTGACGATCGGCGTCGTGAACAACGCGAATTCCAAGCTGGCGCCGGAATGCGATATCTGCATAGCGCCCGTCGTCGGACCGGAAGTGATTATGGGCTCCACCCGCTTGAAGGCGGGAACGGCACAGAAGCTGGTGCTTAACATGCTGAGCACGTGCACGATGGTGAAGCTGGGCAAGACGTACAACAATTTAATGGTCGATTTGAAGGCCAGCAATATCAAACTGCGGGACCGTTCGGTACGAATTATTAAATCCGCTACAGGAGTCGATGAAGCGACAGCTCTCAAGTTTTTAGAGAGCGCTTCCATGAGCTGCAAGCTGGCGATTTTGATGATCAAGACCGGTTTGGACGCCGCCGCAGCGGAAAGGGCGCTTGCCGAGTGCGACGGCAGGCTGAAGACGGCAATACGCAGCTTTAGTCAGGTTGTTTGAGCCATACAAGGCAATACATCTCAACGATAATGGGAGGTCGTTCTTGCATGAAAAGAAAGATAAACGTAATCACATCCGTATTGGCCGTTACGATGGCGATGTCCATGCTGACCGCTTGCAGCGGCAACTCCGGCTCCGCCGGCGGCAAAGACGCTGCATCGGCTCCGAATGGCGGCTCCGCAAGCCCGGCCGCGTCCGAAGCGAAAGATACGATTACGGCGCTGCTCCCGCCGGTTTCTCCGAACTTCCAGAAGACCTTCGATCAAATCCAGAAGGATTTCACGGCGAAGTACCCGAATCTTACTTTGAGAATCGAGCCGGCCTCCTGGGAGGACATGACGCAGAAGCTCGACACGCAGGTGAATGCCGGCAGCCCGCCGGACATTGCGTTCGTCTCCTCCGACGCGATCTCCAAATACGTGCAGCAAGGCATGCTGATGGACATTACGGATGCGGTGACGCCGGAGATGGTGTCCGACTTCGATAAAGCGCCGCTCGATTATATGAAGAACGCGAAGGGCTTGTTCGGCTTCCCGGCCTATATGGAAGTGCACGCATTGGGCGGCAACAAGGCGTTCATGGAGAAGGCGGGCATCGACTGGAAGAAGGTGCAGCAAAACGGCTGGACGTATGACGAGTTCCGCGAAGCGGTGAAGAAGGGCGTCGTGCAGGAGAACGGCCAAACCCGCTACGGCTTCGTCTTCGCAACGAAGGGTGTGGCGGCGAAGGACTACTTGGCGATTATGGCGAAGAATGCCGGCATGCCGCATGCGTTCGATAAAGACTTGAAATACGCGTACACGAGCAAGAATTACCTCGGTCTGCTGAAGGATCTGCGCCAGCTGATCGACGACGGCTCGATGCCGAAGGAACTCAGCTCCGTTGACGCGGGCAAGCGCTGGAACATGTTCCTGACCGGCCAAACGATGATCACCGGCAAAGGCCTTGCCGTATTCGAGAACTCCGCGAAGACGAATAACAAGAAGCTCCAGGCGAATGACGGCAGCGCCGTGAAAGGCTCCATTCCGGTCGATTACATCGTCCTGCCGGCTCCGACGTTCCAAGGGGCGAAGCCGTCGTCCTACGCGGTCGTCGACGGATACCTGACGTTCCGCGGCAAGAAAGAGCCGACGCCGGAGCATAAAGCAAACGTTGTTAAGGCGGCTTACTTCCTCGCCAGCGGTCAAGTCGCCGCAACGACGAACAACGATCTGTTCGCGGCTCACATTACGCAAAGCGGCCGCAAGGCAGCCGAGAGCATGAAGATCGACAGAATGCCGGAAAACATCGCGGCCGTAGACAGCATGCTAAAGAACGCGACGCCGGCCCGCCCTGACATCCCGACAGACTTGGGCGCGAAAGCGATCAAGCTGGAAACCGAAGTCATCGTACCGAAATTCCAGGCGCTGATCGCCGGCGAAATTACGCCGCAAGCGATGTACGACGCCGTGAAGGCCGCTGCGATTCAAGCGTTCGGCGAGAACGGAATTGTGAAAGACTAAGCTGAACGAACCGTCTTCGGATAGTCGTGGCCTGCGAGCGGTGCGCGGCTATCCGAAGCTATTTGAAACCGATGTTTGCGAAACGGGGTTGACACGATGAATATCGCAAAGCCGATGAAACGAAGGAAAATCCGGGGGGAGAGCACGTGGGGATACGCGTTTATCGCCGTGGCTCTGGTCGCGTTCGCGATGTTTACCGCCTACCCGGTCGTCAGCGCCTTTATCATCAGTCTACAAGAATACAAACCGCTCGGCTCGACGTATATCGGCGCGGATAATTACGTCAACACGCTGAAGGACGCGTTGTTCTGGAAGGCGCTGCGCAATACCGTGGTGTACACGGTATTGACCGTACCCGTGAACCTGCTGCTGTCGCTCGTTATCGCGATTCTGATTTTGCCGCTGCAGAAGAAGACGCAGTCGTTTTTCAAAGCCGTCTATTACTTGCCGGTCGTCGCCTCCGGAGTCGCTTTGTCGGTTGTTTGGCTGTGGATTTTCGATCCAATGGAGGGCGGCATTCTGAACCGGATCGTGAACCTTTTCGGTGTTTCCAACCAAAACTGGCTCGGCGCCAGCGCAACCGCGATGTTCTCGCTTGTGCTTATGTCCTGGCTTTCCAGTCACGGCACCGCGATCATCATTTATTTGGCGGGACTGCTCGGTATCGACTCGACCTACTATGAAGCCGCCGAAATCGACGGGGCGAGCTTCCTGCAGAAGCTGTGGCATATCGTCGTTCCTTGCTTAAAGCCGGCTACGCTGTTCCTGCTGGTGACTGGCGTCATCGGCTCGTTTCAGGTGTTCCAGAACGCCTATCTGATGACGGGCGGCGGCCCGGACAACGCGACGACGATGGTCGGACTGCTTATTTTCAACAACGCGTTCACGTATTTCGAATTCGGTAAAGCTGCGGCGCAGTCGCTGTTATTGGCGCTGATCGTCGCCGTCATTTCGCTGATCCAGTTCAAATATGCGGGTAAGGACGTCGAGTACTGAGGGAAGGGGGATAACAAATGGCGTTATACAGCAATCACACAGGAAATCCGAAGATCAAGACGATCCGTAATGCGGTCATTTTTATCGTCCTTCTGCTCTTTGCGCTGGCGACGATCTTCCCGATCTATTTCATGTTCGTCTCCTCGTTCGGCGATCCGGTCGAGGCCGGCGCCGTCAGCTACTCGATTTGGCCGACCAAGTTTACGCTTGAATCGTACAAATTCTTCTTCGACTACAGCGAATATTCGTACCGGTGGATATTGAACTCGCTGATCGTCGCTTCGGCTGTAACGGTATCGAACGTTGTGTTTGCCTCGATGGCCGGGTACGCGTTCTCCAAGCTTCGCTTCCGGGGAAGAGGTGTGCTGTTCGCGATCCTGCTCGTATCGATGATGATTCCGTACCAGGTGACGCAGGTGCCGCTTTACATCTTGATCGTGAACGTGTTCGAGCTGCAAAATACGTACAGCGCGCTGATTATGCCGAGCATTGTAACGGTGTACAATATTTTTCTCGCCAAGCAGTTCATGAGCTCCATACCGAACGAAGTGCTCGAATGCGCGAAGATCGAAGGCTGCTCCCAGCCGCAAATTTATTTGAAAATCATCCTGCCGCTGTCGAAGACGGTGCTGGCCGTTATGGCGATTCTGACGTTCATGGACAGCTGGAATACGTTCTTCTGGCCGCTGCTTGTTACGAATACGATGGAAATGCAGACGATTCAGGTCGGACTGAAAAATTTCCGCTTCGCCAACACGACGTTTATCGCGCCAATGATGGCCGGTGCGGCGATTTCGGCGCTGCCGATGTTTATCCTGTTCTTCAGCCTGCAGAAATACTTCCTGGAAGGCGTCACCGTCGGAGCGGTGAAGGGCTGATTTGGGCTTAAGTGAAATATCCTCTAGCCGTGAAGGAGAGAATGAACGATGCCGGATATGCTTGTCAGGCTGTACGAATTGCCGGAGGAAGCCGCGTTTTATGCGAAGCCTTATGAAGGGACGCCGATTACGGTGCGCAGGGCGCTTCCGCCGGAAAGGCACGTGATCGCCGCATGGGTGGAAGCGAACTTTAATCCGCACTGGCGCAGCGAATGCGAAGCGGCCCTGTCCCGGCTTCCGGTTACGATGTTCGTGGCGACAGTGACGGAAGAGGACGGTCCGACGCGCATGATCGGCTTCGGCTGCTACGATGCGACGGCGAAAGGCTTCTTCGGGCCGACGGGCGTCGATCCGGCGTTTCGCGGGCAAGGTGTCGGCAAGGCGCTGCTGCTCGCATGCCTGGATGCGATGCGTTCCGACGGCTATGGCTATGCCGTTATCGGCGGCGCGGGGCCGACGGAATTCTATGAGCGATGCGTTGGAGCCGTGGCGATCCCGGATTCGTCGCCGGGCATCTATCGCGGCATGCTGAGGTGAGTGAAGGTGACGGACATGAACGCTATCACGTTTCGCTGTTACAAGCCAGGCGATGAAGCAGGAATTGTCTCCTTATGGAACCGCTGTCTCGTGCGCGATCCCGTGACGGCGCTGAGGTTCCGTAAGCTGGTGCTGCTGGATCCGAATTTCGATCCGCAGGGGATGCGCGTTGCCGAAGCGGACGGAGCTGTGATCGGCTGCCTTTATGCCGTTCGCCGCCTGCTGCCGATGCACGGCGTCGAGTTGGAAGCGGACCGAGGCTGGATTCCGTTCTTCTTCGTCGACGCCGGCTACCGGCGACTCGGTGTAGCCGCGCGGCTGCTGGAGGACGCACAGGCGTTCCTGCGTGAAGCCGGTCGAGACAAACTGCTGTTCTCCGGCTACGCGCCGAACTATATCGTACCGGGCATCGACATGAAAGCGTATTCATCGGGAGCGGAGTTTTTGCAGCGGTCGGGGTTCAACAAGCTGTATACAGCCGTTGCTATGGACTACTCCCTGGTGGAGTTTGAGGTGCCGGACGACGTGCAGCAGCTCAAGCGGGAGCGGGAGCGCGAGGGCTATACGTTCCGCATGGCAGCGGACAGCGACTTGTACGAGCTGATCCGGTTCGCAACGGAATCGTTTAACCCGGACTGGGGCCGGGCGATCCGCGAAGGGCTGCAGCAGCAGCTGACGCTTCAGCAAATTATCGTGGCCCGTCATCACGGCGAGCTGGTCGGTTTCTGCTTACACGGCGGCTACGAAGGCGTTCGCGAGCGGTTCGGGCCGTTCGGCGTCGATCCGAGAGAGCGGGGTAAGGGCATCGGCAAAATTTTGCTGTACGACTGTCTGCAGCTCATGCGAGCCCAAGGGCTGCACGGCGCCTGGTTCTTATGGACGGGGGAGAAGACGGCGGCCGGCCAGCTGTACGTGAAGCTCGGCTTCGAGATTACGCGCCGCTTCGATGTGATGGTCAAGGCTCTATGATGCCGTTTACGCCGCCGTGCACAAGAGGATTGCAGCTTCGATTCGGACGGATGCCGAATAAATAAGCGGGTTGAAGGAGAGGCAGAACATCGATGACAACGGACCAAAAGCACATTTTAGCGATTTCCGCCCACGCCGGCGACCAGGAGCTGACGGCGGGAGCCGTCATCGCGAAATATACGATGGAAGGCCATAAAGCGACGTTCCTGCATCTGACGCCGGGGGAGAAAGGGCATCCGCGCCTCACGCCGGACGAATACAAGAAGCAGAAAATCGAGGAAGCATACCGGGCGGCCGACATTCTCGGCGCCGACGTGCGGTTCTTCGATTACAAGGATGCGGAACTTCCGGTCCATGACGAGATTAAGTACCGGGTCGCCGACGTCATCCGCGAAGTGAAGCCGGATATCATCATTACGCACTGGAAGAACAGCATGCACAAGGATCACGCCAATACGCACCGGATCGTGGAGGACGCGCATTTCTATGCGGCGCTGAAGACAATTGAGCGCGAGCTCCCGGCCCATTATGCGAGGAAGCTGTATTTTTCGGAAAACTGGGAGGATATGGACGAATTCGTGCCGGAGGTGTTCGTCGACATCCCGGAGGATGCGTTCGAAACGTGGATCAAAGCGATCGGCGAGTATGCCTTCGCGCGCGGCGAAACGTACGGCTTTCCGTATATCGACTACTATAAGGCGCTTACGGTTGTCCGCGGCGCTCCGGTTTACTTCAAGCGGGCGCAAGGGTTTATGGTGCCGAAGGGCGGGCTGAATCAGCGGCTGCAGTGGCTCGGGTAAAATAACGAAGGCGCAGCTGCGGCGGCGTGATGCCGGCAGCTGCGCCTCTGTCGTTGCACTATAGTAAGTTGATTTAGGGGGACTGGACTTCAAATGTTGGAAGAGCCGCATAAAGCAACTTTTCAAGGCTCGGTCGATGGATATTGGGAAAGGTAGGGGAACGAGTGTCGAGCAGCTGTTAAACGCGTATGCACAATAGATGCCTTAAGCGGCTTCAATCTTTTGGCTAGAAAAACCGTTATCCGTCAGGTACAGCGGTTTGTGCTGAATAACGGATTTGCAGGGAGCTATTTTCACCATTTGGATGAAGTTCAGGCAATTAGCGGATTTCCAGAATCTTATTGGACTGCAAAGCCGCAAAATCGTGCCGCATCGGGGCTGCCCAGAAAAAATAAGACCTCACAGATCCGTTTTATGAGCTTTTCGCAGCCTAACAAGAGAGATAACGCCTAGTAAATCCTTTATTCAGGTCACCTAGTCTTACTGCATATTCAGGCAGGCCATCGGCTTTTGCTCCGGTTCCAGCCGAGCTTGGGCTAGATCGTTTTGCTCCACGCAGCATCAACATCCCCGGGAGCAAGACGAGATGAATAACGGATTTGCTAATCTCTAGGTGCCATGAAGACCCAAGACCGCCCAAAAGGGGCCGGCTTTTCGGATCCAAGGTGCCACGATGGACCCAAGTGCCTTTAAATACATTATCGGGACATATTCTAGCCGGCGTTTCCTATACTCCGCTTTTTTGCCGATCCAGGGCTAGTCCGGCTTGCGCCCCGCGGTCTCCGCATCCTTGGCGGCAAGCCGTGCCGCCCCGTAGGCGGCGCTGCAGCGCATGAGCGTCGTGCGGACCTTGGGCCAGCTCTTGTGAAGCTCGGCTTCGAACGCTTGCCGGAATAAGGCCGAGTGGGCGAAAATCGATCCGGCCAGCACCAGCTCGGCTGCTGCGAACGAAGCGTCTTTACGGATCAGCGCAGACGCCTGCTCGGCGAGGGCGACGGCCTCCGCCGTCAGCAGCCGAATCGCGGCGGAATCGCCAAGTAAGGACGATTCGATGCAATAACGGGCGAAAGCGGCGATATCCTGCTTCGAGCGTTCCGGGGCGTATACGTAATCCTTGAGCTGCTGAGGCTCGGACAGCCCGACGGATGACAGCGCCTTCTCGCTCATCAATGTAGCCGGACGCATCCCGTCGTAGCTGTGCATGACCGCCTGCAGCGTGCGGAGTCCGATCATGTAACCGCTTCCCGCATCGCCGAGCAGATGTCCCCAGCCGCCGACGCGAAGCTTGCGTCCTTCCGGTGTTATGCCGTACAGGATGGAGCCGGTGCCGCTGATCGCGACGATTCCTTCGCGCTTGCCGACCGACCCGAACAACGCGGTTTCCGCATCGTTGCTGATTGCGACGATCGCGTCGGCGGCTCCCCGCTGCCGGAGCCATCCCGTCAGGGCGTCGGACCATTTGCGCTTGTCCTCCTCGCGGTCAACGCCGGCAAGTCCGACGCCGAGACCTGCGCAAGCTTCCGGTTGAAGCGGCGATTCCAGCCAAAGCCGTTCCAGCAGCCGGATAATTTCCGATAATGCGCGGTCGAAGCCGACCGCGAAGGCGTTGCTGGCGCCGCCGGTGAAGCCGGCAAGCTGCTCTCCATCCAGCGTTAAAGCGGCAATCTCCGTCTTTGTGCCGCCACCGTCAATGCCGATCGTATAGGGCATATGGATCTTCTCCTGATCTTTTGCTTTTCACTTCTATCTTGTAGTATAAACAGAGAGGTATTCATTTGTAAAATAAAATTTCATTATCGATAATCTTATTGAAATATAATTTTATACAAGCTATAATGAGCTCACTGGAAAAGGTACAGAACGTTGCCGCTCAGGGAGAGGTGATCGCCGGGTGAATGGCGGATTAGTGAGATTGAAAGAGTTGTATCAAGATTTGAAGCCGTCCGAGCAGATCGCTGCCTCGTACATTCTTCAGCATCCCGAACGGATGCTGGGGCTGTCCATCGCCCAGCTCGCCGATGAGAGCGGTTCCAGTCAAGCTGCTATCGTGCGCCTTTGCAAGTCAATGGGCGTTAAAGGCTATCAGGATTTGAAGCTGAAGGTTGCAGGCGACCTGCAGCAAGGACAGTCGGGGCGCAGCGGCGCCGGATATTTGGAAATCCGGTCCGGGGAATCGGTTGAGAACATCATCGAATGCGTGTCCGGCAACAACGTACAATCGATTCTGGACACGGTCAAGGTGCTTGACGCTGCGGTCGTTGCACAGGCGATTGCAGCGCTCGACAAGGCGCGGAGAATTTTTTTCTACGGCATCGGAGCTTCGAACTTGATTGCGATGGACGCCCAGCAAAAGTTTCTGCGTATTTCGAAGACGGCGCTTTCTTTCGCCGATCCGCATGTGCAGCTGACCGCCTCCGTCTCCTTGGGAGCGGGCGACGTCGCCGTCGGCATCTCGTATTCCGGCGAGACGAAGCCGGTGATCGCCGCGCTGCGCAGTGCGCGCGAACAAGGGGCCGAAACGATTTCGATTACGAAGTACGGCAATACGACGCTCAGCACTTATGCCGACTATCCGCTGTTTATTTCCTCAACGGAGCATGAAATCCGCAGCGGAGCGATGGCGTCGCGGATATCGCAGCTGAACGTGATCGACATCTTGTACTTGGGCGTTGCAAGCCGCGATTACGATCAGTCGGTACAGCATCTGGAACGGAGCCGAAGGGCGATCAAAGAAACGGAACACTGAGACGAACGCCGCCGACGAGGCGCGCCGAGGCTGCGGTACGCCCTCGTTGAGCGAGGCGGAGACGGCCTCTTTATGTCTAAAGGGAGGTTACCGTATGAGAACCACCATCATGACCGGTTCGGACCGGCTGGCGGAAGCGGAGAGCGACTGGCCAAGCGGCCTGCGCCTCGGGCTGCTGACGAATCCGACCGGCGTCAATGCCGGCTTCGAGACGACGGCCGAGCTCTGCTCCCGTCTGACCCGTGTCCGGTTGACTGCACTCATGGCGTGCGAGCACGGCATCCGCGGCGAACGCCAGGCAGGCGTGCTGTTCGAGGACGAACGCGACGAACGTCTCCAAGTGCCGGTTTACAGCCTGTACAGCTCCGCCGGCAAGCGCCCGCTGCCCTATATGCTGGACAATCTCGATGCCGTCCTGTTCGACATTCAAGATGTCGGCGTACGGTTCTATACGTATATTTCGACGCTGAAGACGGTTATGGAGTCTTGTGCGGAGGCGGGGAAAGCCGTAATCGTGCTGGATCGGCCGAACCCGCTCGGCGGCGGAGCGGGGGAAGGCGGCTTGCTGGAGCCGGGCTTCGAATCGTTCGTCGGTGCGGCCCGTATGCCGATCCGCACGGGGCTGACGATCGGAGAGACGGCGCAGTACTTGAACGGTTTGCTTCCGCAGCCCTGCCGGCTGCAGGTCGTTCCGCTCAAGGGCTGGAACCGTTCTATGGGCTATGAGGAAACGGGGCTTCCGTGGATCGTGCCGTCGCCGAACATTCCGACACTCGAGACGGTTCGTCTTTATGCCGGCATCTGCCTCTTCGAGGGCACGAACGTTTCGGAGGGCCGCGGCACGACGAGGCCGTTCGAGCAGATCGGGGCGCCGTGGATCGACGGCGAGCGGCTCGCGGACGAATTCAACGGACGAGGTATGCCGGGCGTGCATGCGCATCCCGTGTACTTTACGCCGACGTTCTCGAAGCATCAAGGGGAGCTGTGCGGCGGGGTTCGCTTGTTCGTTACGGATGCTGCGGCATTCATGGCGGTCCGGACGGGGCTGTATCTGCTGAACGCCGTTCATCGTCTCCACCCGGACCGGTTCGTCTGGCTTCCCCCATACCGCGAAGGGGGAAGGCCGTTTATCGATCTGCTGACCGGCAGCGAGCTTGTCCGGGAGACGGTGACGGGCGATGACGGTCCGGAGCGCATCGGCACCGTGTGGGCGGAGCATGAGAACGCATGGAATGAGCAGCGGAAACGCTATGAAATATACTCATAGAGACGGGAAGTGAAGGCTGTGTTGTTGGACGTTCGGAACATGACCCTGGAAGAAAAAATCGGGCAGCTGCTGCTCGTCGGCTTCGAAGGAACGGAGCCTTCCTCGCAAATCGTCCGGCTCATTCGCAAGCACCGGGTCGGCGGCGTCATCTACTTTGCGCGGAACGTTCGCAATAAGAAGCAGCTGGCCGAGCTGAGCGATGCGCTGCAGCAGGAGGCGCGGGAAGCCGGAACGCTGCCGCTGTGGATCTCCATCGATCAGGAGGGCGGCATGGTCGCCCGCATTACCGACGGCGTCGCCCTCATGCCTGGCGCTATGGCGCTTGCCGCCGGCGGCTCCTTAGACGATGCATACGAAGTGGCGCATATCACGGGTAAGGAGCTGCGTGCGCTCGGCATCAATTTGAACTATGCGCCGGTGCTCGACGTGAACAACAATGCCCGCAATCCGGTCATCGGCGTGCGTTCCTTCGGCGAATCGCCGGATGCGGTCGCCGCGTTCGGCGCGGCAACGGTAAGGGGTCTGCAGGATGCCGGCGTAGCGGCGACGGCGAAGCATTTTCCCGGGCATGGAGACACGGAGACGGACTCCCATTTGGATTTGCCGGTCGTGCCGCACGGCGAGGAGCGTATACGCGAGGTGGAGCTGAAGCCGTTCGTGCGTGCGATCGAGGAAGGCGTCGATCTGATCATGTCGTCGCATATTTATTTTCCGGCGTTCGAGCCGCAGCGGCTGCCCGTCACGCTGTCTCACCGCGTGTTGACCGGACTGCTGCGGGAGGAGCTGGGCTACAAGGGAGTGATCGTGACCGATTGCATGGAAATGCATGCGATTTCGAAGCATTTCGGGACGGTTCAAGCCGCAGTGGCGGCGATAGAAGCGGGCGCCGATGCGGTTCTCCTCAGCCACACGTACGAGCTGCAGACAGGGGCGATCGAGGCCATTGCGGATGCGGTGCGCACAGGAAGGCTGAGCGAAGCGCGGATCGACGCCTCCGTGGAACGGCTGCTTGCTCTGAAGGCTAAGCGCGGCATCATAGGCGCACAAGAAGATCAGCCATTGACGGAGCGTCTTGCAGCCGTGGGCACGGCCGAGCACTTGGCGGCAGCGCGGCGGTTCAGCGAGAAGAGCGTTACGGTTGTCAAGGACGGCGGACTGCTGCCGCTGGCGGCGGAACCGACACTCGTCATTGCTATTGAGCCGTCAGTCGTGACGATGGTCGATGATGTTATGAAGACGCAGCTTACGCTCGGCAAGGCGCTGTCGGCGCTCGGCTTCGACGTACGGGAGGAGCTGATCCCGCTGACGGATACGAAAGCGCTTCTTGGGCAAACGCTTACAATAGCTGCGGAGTTTGACCAAATCGTCGTAGCGACGTATAATGCGGCGTTCGACCCGCATCAGGCCGGCTTGGTGAACGGTTTACTTGCAGCGGGGAAACGGCCGATCGTCGTAGCGACGCGAAATCCGTACGATTGGGCCTCGTTCCCGGAGGCGCCGGCATACGTTTGCACCTACGAAAGCAGACCGCTGGCCTTGGAAAGCGCCGCCAGCGTACTTGCCGGCCGGATCGCGCCGAAGGGAAAGCTTCCGGTGTCGATCGCTCCGCATGTTCAGGCCGGCTGGGGGGTGACCGACCTTGCTCGCGGCCCTGCTGAATAAGAGGACCAAGCTCGTGGCCGGCCTCATGTCGGGCACGTCGCTGGACGGGATCGACGCGGCGATCGTCCGCATCGAAGGCGCCGGTCCGGGCAGCCGGATCGAGATGGTGCATTTTAGTTCGTATCCGTTTGAGGCCGAGCTGAGGGAGCGGTTGAAGGCCATTTGCTCGACCGATCAATCGTCAACGCCCGACGTTTGCGGGATGAATTTCTACTTGGGTGCGCGTTTCGCCGAGGCGGTCAGGCTAGCTGCGAACGATGCGGGCATCGGCTTGGCGGAAATCGACCTGATTGCGTCGCACGGCCAGACGGTTTGGCACCTCCCGACAGACGATCCCGTACATCCGTACCGGGTGCGTTCCACCCTGCAGATCGGCGACATCAGCGTCATCGCCAAGGAGACGGGCATCGTCACTGTGGGCGACTTCCGGACAGCGGACATGGCGGTAGGCGGCCAAGGGGCGCCGCTAGTGCCCTATGCCGACTACTTGCTGCTGCGGGATGAGCGCCACGGGCGCATCGCTCAAAATATCGGAGGCATCGGCAACTGCACGGCGATTCCGGCCGGCGGCAAGCCGGAGCAGGTCGTCGCTTTCGATACCGGACCCGGCAATATGATCATCGATCAAGCGGTTTTGGAGCTGAGCGGCGGCCGGCTCGTCTACGACGGGGGAGGTGCTTGGGCGGCTTCGGGCTCAGTCAGGGAGGATTTGCTGGCAGGGCTCATGGCGCACCCGTATTTCGCACTGCCGCCGGTCAAGACGACAGGCCGTGAAATGTTCGGCAAAGCGTTTGCCGCATCGTGGATCGCCGAAGCGAGAGCGGCTGGCGCGGCCGATGCCGATATAGTCGCGACGGCGACGGCGTTCACGGCCCGCTCGATTGCGGACGGCTATCGCCGCTTTATTTTCCCGGACATGGCGGTTCGCGATGTGATCGTATCGGGCGGCGGTGCCCGCAACGATACGCTGCTGCGCATGCTGGCCGGCGAATTGCCGGAGCAGCAGGTGCACCGCTCGGACGCTTTCGGTATAGACAGTGACGCCAAGGAAGCGATTGTATTTGCACTGCTTGGTTGTCATTTCGTGCATGGCGTCCCGAACAATATGCCGTCGGCGACCGGAGCCAGAACGGCAACGGTTATGGGAAAATTGGCCCTTCCTTAAGCACGCTGCTGGATGCCGCTGCACGATTCGCCAGGACGATCCAGAGCGGATGGAAAATTTTGCGGGTTTTCACCCCTTGTTGTCGTATGGTACAGTTTCAGGAGCCGAAACCTCCCCTTCCGGAGAGGTGCGGGGGACGCTTTTCGGCGAACGGAAAAACGCGGCACGCGTGTGTGCGTTGATCGTTCGTCAGGGGTGAATCTCGGTGTCGAAACCCGAGTAGGGACTAACCTTTGGTCCGAACCCGTCAACTAACCTCGTAGGCAATATAATCAAAGGGGTAACTGCATACGATGACTGTGAAGTCAACCGTTCCATGGCGCGCAGGCCTTGTTCTGGGCTTGTCGCTGCTCGGCTTTAGTTTGGCTGCAGGAGGCTCGCCGGCTCACGCCGCAGCGGCCGCGGATCATACTTACGTTGCGCAAGGCGACGATACGTTCTGGCTTATTTCCAAAAAGCTAAACGTGCCGCTTCAGGCGTTGGTGGATGCGAACCCTGATGTTTCGGCAACGAACATATACCCGGGATTAACGATTCGGCTGCCGGAAACATCAGCCTCAGGCACGGTGCATACTGCATCGGCCGAAGCGCCGGCGGAAGCGGCAACCCTCATGCGGGCAGCGTCCACAGAGCCGACCGTTACCGCTGCAAGCGGCGAGGTCTTGGCGTACAGCAAGACGATCTCGGCCGTTGCGAGCGCTTATTCGGACAGTCCGAGTGAAAACGGGGCGTGGGGGGCTGTCGACTACTTCGGCAAACCGCTCGCTCTCGGTACGATCGCGGTAGATCCGAGCGTCATTCCGCTCGGCACAAAGGTGTATGTAACCGGCTATACGTTTAGCGGCCTCCCGACCGGAATAGTCGCCACGGCATCGGATATGGGCGGCGCGATTAAAGGAAACCGGATCGACATGTTCATTCCCCGCTCCGTCGGCAACGCTTGGAGCTTCGGTCTGCAAAACGTGACGATCTACGTACTGAAATAAGAAAAGCTTTGAGCCCCCGGACTCCGTCGATTGACGGGAACGGGGGCTTTTGCATGGTTATTTGGCCTTCGAAACATGCAGCAGCTCAGGTACCGTAACAAAGCGGTATCCTTGCTGTTTCAGCGATTGAATGACACCGGGCAGAGCCTGTACCGTACCCGACAAATCTTGTCCTTGCCCGCCTCCGCAGTGCTGCAAAATAATCGAGCCGCTCCGCGCCGCAGCCAATATATTGCTGCTCACCTGATCCGCCTTCAAGCTTTTCCAATCGAGCGAGTCTACGTTCCAGTTCACAATCAGGAACTGATGCTCGCCGGCCCAGCGCACCTGGTCTTCGTTGACCGCGCCGTATGGCGGCCGGAACAGACGCGGCTCGTAGCCGGCCAGCTCTTTCAGAATCGATTGGGTCGATTCAATCTGCTTCTCGAAATTGGCCGTTGACAGCTTGGGCATCACCGCGTGGCTGTAGGAATGGTTGCCGATGCTGTGGCCTTCGCGTACCATGCGCGACACCAGCTCGGGGTATTCCTTCGCTTTGGATCCAATGACGAAGAACGTCGCTTTGACATTCATGCTCTTCAGCACGTCCAGCACTTGAGCCGTATATTTATCGTCAGGGCCGTCATCGAAGGTGAGCGCGATGTTGTTCTCTGAAGCGGAACCGGCAACTTTAAAATAATCCGAGTATTTCATCCGCAGCTGCGCAAGGGTCAACGACTTCTGCGCAATACGGTGCTGCTGTACGGGAACGGACTTTTTCTCCGGACGTTCTTTCTTTGCATTCGCGGCAGGCTTCTTGACCGGCTTCTCGGATTCCTTATCGTCCGATCCGGTGTCGCGCGGGTTTGCGGCGGCCGATGCCGAAACGCCTTGCTTTCCGGTGTCCGGGGCTGCCGGGGACGGCGGCACCGGCACGGGCTTTGGCTCGCTTACTTGGGCGGGCGGAATCGGTTCGGGAACGGCCGCTCCGGGCGATGCTGGCGGAATCGGAGCAGGCAGGGGGGCAGCCGTCTCGGTCCGGACGGTCGTTTTGCGGGGTTCGAGCTCGGTTACCGCAGGCCGTTCCGGTTCCGGGAGTGCCATTCCCGCTGCACCGGTTTCGGTGCGGCTTCCGCCGCTGCCCCCGCCGGCAAGTCCGCAGCCGCCTCCCGTTGCAACGATCGCCAAGGCGGCGATTCCGATGAAGAGCGACTTATTCCTCACGTCATAACCCTCCCCCAGTGTGATTTTGTCATAGTTTGTGCGATTGAACGGTTATTATCCGTGCTGTTTCCAATCATTGGATACATGAAGAAGGGCGATTCCGTCCAAAATGAGGCAGTCTCGATATTTATGGAGAAAGCATCCATGAAATAGGAGGATCGAAGTCATTGAAACGGATCGTATTACCGCACAAGAAGCTGGTGAGAGCGGTGCTGATCGCGGCGGGATTTGCGGCGATGCAGCCGGTACCCGCCTACGGGGCGGCGGGCGACGGCATCCGGAGCCCCGATCCTAAGGCGGCTGTATACGTGCAGGTGAATGATACGGTGCTGGCATTTCCCGATTTACAGCCCTATGTCAATGCCGAAGGACGGCTCATTGTTCCGGTTCGTCCTCTCGCGGAAGCTTTGGGAGTGCAGGTGGAGGTTGGCTTCAATGCGGGGGGCTTTTACAGCCCGGCTGCACATGTGACGCTTCGTAAAGGGAATAAACAATTGGATCTGTTCGAAGGGTCGATAACGGCATCGGCGGACGGATTGCCCGAGCTGCTGGAGGCCGAGCCGAAGGTGGAGGCAGGACGCTTTACGGTGCCGTACGCGTCCGTAATCAGATGGCTCGGGCATGCTGCAAGGTGGGACGAAGAGACCGGCACGGCGCTCGTGGCGACGGACGGTCAAAGCCATATTCCCGCCGTGCAAACCGTTCCTGCAACTTCGAATCTGATCGTCGACACCGTCGAAGATTATTTGGGAGTGCCGTATGTATGGGGCGGCACGAAGCCGGACGGCTTCGATTGCTCCGGCTTTGTTCAGTACGTGTACCGCCAGCATGGCGTCGAGCTGCCGCGGACGTCCCGGGAAATGTATACCGTCGGCGACCACGTTCGCGAGCTGCAGCCGGGCGATCTCGTATTTTTCCGGACGGTCGGAAAGACGACATCTCATGTCGGCATCTACATAGGAGATAATCGTTTCATCTCGGCGACGACTTCGTACGGCGTTCATGTCGCCAATCTGTACAGCTCTTACTGGGGGCCGAAATACGTAGGCGCTAGACGCGTATTATAATGTGGGGCAGTTAGGAACGTTGAGTCAATAAAATCTAAGCCGGGCAAGGCTCAACCTTACCCGGCTTCTATGTTTGTTGCCGTTATCTCGCTTGGTCGTTACCTGCTCTTCACGAGCAGCTCGACGGCATCTTGAATGACTTTGTCGGGGCTATTGCCCTTCTCCAGCTCTTCGGAGATGCAGTGCTGCAGGTTTGCACCAATCACGACACCGATCGTCCGGTCGACAGCCGTCCGTACGGCCGACAGCTGAGTCACGATGTCCCGGCAGTCTTCTCCGGAATCGAGCATTCCGAGCACGCCGCGGATTTGGCCTTCAATCCGCTTCAATCTATTTTTCAATGCGTTGTCGTATTCCATATCGCCTCTCCTTAAATGAAGAGATTGACCGCGGCATCCTCCGCTTCGCCCAAATAACTTGCTACTCCTGCGTAGTCGATGCCGTCGATCAATTCTTCCCGCTTGATACCCATTATATCCATACTCATCGTACATGCAATGAGTTTCACTCCGGAGCGGATTGCGCCTTGCATCAAAGACTCCAGAGATTCGACATGCTTCTTCTCCATGACGTGACGGATCATCTTTGCGCCTATTCCGCCCATGTTCATTTTTGAAATCGGCAATTGGCCCGTTCCTTTGGGCAGCATCATACCGAACATTTTCTCCAATCCGTCCTTCGCTGCCGGCGGAGCATCTTCCTTGCGCAGCACGCTCAAACCCCAGAACGTGAAGAACATTGTGACCTTCTTGCCCATCGCCGCTGCACCCGAAGCAATGATGAAGGCGGCTATAGTTTTGTCGAGATCTCCGCTGAAGACGACCATCGTCGTTCCTTCGGCACGCTCCGGAAGGACATCCGACCGAGGCGGGGATATCGTCACTTTGCCTTTGCGGACTACCGCCTTTACGGTGCCGGACGATGTATCGACCGATTCCAGCGTATGGCCGGTCTTCTCCGACCACTTCCGGATATCGGCGGCAAAGCCGAAGTCGGTAGCGTGAATCTCAAGCCGTTCTCCTTCGGCGATGCTTTGCATCGTTTCGTAAACTTTCATGATCGGCCCCGGACACTGCAGCCCGCAAGCGTCGACAAGAACAGGAGGACGGGCGGCATCCGTATCGGCCGACGACGTTGCAGGCGTTGCTGGCACAGCAGGAACCGGGAAGCTTGTCATCATCGCCGAATACGTTTTATAGCCTCCGTCCACGTTGCGTACGCGGAATCCGTGCTGCTGCAGCAGGCGAGCCGCTGCGTATCCGCGCTGCCCGACCTGGCACGATACAGCGAGAGGAGCGTCCTTTGGAATATGTTGCAGCGAAAAGCGCAGCGAGTTCAGAGGCATGCAGACAGAGCCGGGAATGAAACCGAGCTCCCGTTCGATTTCGTCCCGAACGTCGATCAGCAGACCACCTTCTTGAACGAATCGGTCCACTTCATGCCACTGCATCGTCTCGACCAAACCGTCCATCACGTTGGAGGCGACATAGCCGGCCATATTGACCGGATCTTTCGCCGAAGAATAAGGAGGGGCATACGCCAATTCCAGATCGGCCAGCTCGTCGGCTCTCAGGCCTCCCCGCATCGCCGTTGCGATCACATCGATTCGCTTGTCCGCGCCATCCGCTCCGACCGCTTGCGCGCCAAGAATTCGGCCGGAGTCTTTATCGAAGAGCAGCTTGAGCGAAATGGAGGCGGCTCCGGGGTAATAGCCCGCATGAGAGCTTGGATGAATATGAACGGTTTCGTAAGGGATGCCGAGCCTTTTCAGCGTTTTCTCGTTATTGCCGGTTACGGCGGCAGTAAGGTCGAACACTTTCACAATGGCCGTACCGAAGGCGCCGGCATACGAAGCCGGTTTTCCGTTAATATGGTCGGCAGCAAGCCTGCCTTGCCGGTTCGCTCCCCAAGCGAGCGGAACGACCGTCTCGAAGCCGTGGATTCGATCTTTTACTTCAATGGCATCGCCAACAGCATAAATGGCCGGATCGCTTGTCTGCAAATGCTCATTTACCCGGATGGAGCCCCTGACGCCCAACTCCAGGCCGGCCTGCCGCGCCAGCTCGCTTTCCGGTTGAACGCCGACGGCAAGCACGATCATATCGGTAACGAACTGGCTGCCGGATGCAAGCCGTATCGTTCGTCCCCGATCAACGAGTTCGGCGACCGCGTCATTGAACACCATTGCGACGCCTTTGAGCGCCAGGTGCTGCTCGACGATCTTCGCCATCTCCGGGTCAAGCGGCCCGAGCACTTGCGGATTCCGCTCGATTACGGTGACCTCGAGGCCGCGATGGCGAAGGTTTTCCGCCATCTCGATACCGATAAAGCCGCCCCCGATAATCGTCGCGTGCTTCGGCTTGATGCTGTCAACGTGCGCTTTAATCTTGTCTGTGTCAGGGATACTGCGGAGGGTAAATACCGACTCGGCATCGGACAAGCCCGGAATGTCCGGAACGATCGGACGTGCCCCGGGCGACAGAATGACGATGTCGTAAGCTTGCTCATGGATGTCTCCGGTTACAACGTTGCGGGCGATCACCTTCTTGGCGGCACGGTCGATCGCCGTCACTTCGTTGAGCGTGCGGACGTCGATGCGAAACCGATCGTTCATCGCCTGAGGAGACTGAATCAGCAGCTTGTCGCGGCTCGCAATCGTTTCACCGATATAGTAAGGCAAGCCGCAGTTGGCAAAAGAAATATGCTCGCCTCGTTCGTACATAATGATCCGATCGTTCTCGCCCAGCCGACGAAGGCGCGCCGCCGCGGAAGCTCCGCCAGCCACGCCGCCGATAATAACTATTGTTCTATTCATTTGTTATCACTCCTAAAGTAAAAATGTCAAATACCCCTACGGGTATAATAATACCCCACGGGGTATGTAGAAGTCTATAAAAAAAATAACGGCGGACGGAACATCGCTTTTCGTGTTCCCATCTTCGCCGTCAATCGTCCCTTCGTTACCTTGCCCAAATCGCCAGCAGCCCCAAATATTCCTTCAGCGCGAGCGCCGTCAGCCCCATTCCCTGCGCGGATGGAATGTACGACAGCAGGGAAACGCCGATGTCCGTGTTTACTTTATAATCAGTCGGATACGCAATGGCATCGATCCCGTTCTGCCGGAATTCCGCCATTGACCGCGGCATATGGAAGGCGGAGGTGACCAGCAGCGGCTTGCTCCAGCCTTCCTGCTTCAGAATCGCCGCACTGTTAATGGCGTTCTCCTTTGTATTGCGGCTCGTCCTGTCTAACCGGATGCGCTCCGGCGGAACGCCGAGGCCGATCAGCTCGCGCTGCGCAATCTCGCCTTCATTGCCCGTCGTCGCGAAAACCTGGCCGCCGCTGACGGTAATCGGCAGCCCCGTCGCCAGCTGCAAGCGTGCGGCTGTGACGATGCGCGCGGCCGTATCCGATTGGGCATGGCCGAGGCTGCCTCCTACGTTCGGCGTATCCAGCGTCGCTCCGCCTGTCAGTATCACGATGCTGTCCGCTTGCAGCTGCCCGGGAGGAACGTACTGCCGTTCGAGAGAATGGGTAAGCAGCGAGCCGAAAAGCGGGGTGGAGACGATAGCGAACAGCACCGTGCCGATACCGGTAACGGCAGCGGCGCGACGGTGTGTCGTGCGTGCAAAGAGCCAAATGGAGGCTGCGCCAAACCAGATTACGAAGCAGGCGGGCGGCAGGAGTAAGGAGTACACGGATTTTACTAACAGCAGCAGCATATGAAGCCCTTACACCCGATCGAAATCCGGCTGCCAGTTCCGGATCGCTTTCTTGATATCGTCAGGCTTCATGGCCGACTCGGCGGCGCGGGCGGCAAGCGCAGGCAGCTCATCATCCCCGGCAAAACGCAGCGCAACGATCTGCTTAATGGTCAATCTCCGGTCAAGAGGCTTCGAGGTCAGGATGTAATGGCGAAGGTTCGTCTCGGCTCGAATGGCGCGGTCCTGTACTTTATTGCCGTACAGCCTTGTCAATGCACCGATGTTCAGCAGCGTGAATCCGATCAGAAACAGCAGCAGCGTTTGGAACGTGAACGATCCCTGGGCCGATTGCACGATCAGGTTGACAAGCGTTCCGATGAAAATGATCAGGCTGAGCGGTGCGGCGGCCATGTGATAGAGCGGGTCTAAACGACGATGATTGCTGTACTCTTGATTTTGCGGCACGTTGGCCATACGAGAATGCCTCCTTAACGGATATAATAGGTTGACACCTACTCCAAACTTTGACATGCTAGTAACAAAAATGCAAGGGAGCATTACATGCAAACAGGACCTCGCAAACCATCACAGCCGGAAGCGATGCTGTTCGATCTCGACGGCACGCTGTTTCAGACGGAGACGCTGCTGCTGCCGGCTTACCATGCAGCATTCGGCCAGCTTCGGGAGGAAGGCCTGTACAACGGACCGACTCCGCCGGAGGAGCGCATTCTCGGCTCGCTCGGGATGCTGCTTGAGCATATTTGGCAGCGGGTGCTGCCGGAGGCGCCGCCCGCCGTGCACCGCCGATTGGACGAGCTGCTGCTGCAGCGGCAGCTGGAAGGGCTCGAACAAGGCGTCGGCAATTTATACGGCGGGGTGGCGGACACGCTGCGGACGCTGCACGCACGCGGCATACGTCTGTTCATTGCCAGCAACGGACTGGAGGAGTACGTCAAGCAGGTCCCGCGGGCGACGGGGATTGCTGAATATTTTGAAGGCTTCTACAGTGCCGGAGAGTACCGGACCCGTTCCAAGGTCGATCTGGTCAGGCTGCTGCTCGACCGCCATCACATTTCATCGGCTTGGATGGTCGGGGACCGGTCATCCGATGTGGAGGCCGGCCGGCGCAACGGGCTGACCGTCGTCGGCTGCGATTATGCCGGCTTCCGTTCCGACGGAGAGCTCGACGGAGACGATATTCGGATTACGCAGTTTGCGCAGCTGCTGGACCATTTGGCTTAATCTTACCAGCCCGGCGGCGGATCCCCGAGGTTGCGGCTTGTGACAGCCTCGAACGTGTGGCGATGCCGTTCGCGGCCGCCTTCGGCATACACGACGCCGCCGGTGAGCGGGGTTCCGCCTGTGCCTTGCGCCTGTACCGGCTTCGTATAATTGTAGTAGGTGACGTCGCTGACGGTATGATAGTGAGAGCCGTCAGGAAGCGGTATCGCCGGTCCCGTACGGTCGTAATAGCGGTGGGTATGACCCGCCGCAGCTTCCGTGATGCCTTGGAAATAATGGAAGTGCCCGTCGTAGGCGCTGCCGTTTGCTGCATAAACGTAGCCGAGCAAGCGGTGCCGGTGACCCTCTTCAACGGACGTAAATGCACCGAACGCATGCGTATGCGGCGGATGCCGCCGCCAGTCCGGCTTCAGGCATGGAACCTTGCGAAGCATAGAATCACCCGCCCTTATCGAGAGTTCAATATTTACACGGAAAACAAGCAGCGACGCCCGGATTATTCCGAACGCCGCTGTTTGCGCTGCTTCAGCAGCCATAACGCATACTCCAGCGGACGGGATATCGCCCTTGCGTATACGTCCTTCTCTCCGATCTTGCGGAACACTTCCCTCGAAGGCTTGGGATTCACCTCAAGCAGCCAGACATGGCCTTTCGGATCGACGGCCAAATCGATGCCCAGCTCGCACAATGAGCCGTACTTTTGCTCCAAGTGATCGGCAATGATGTACGCCAGCCGATGCATAGACCGCTCGATCGCCGCGACCTGCGCGCGGGGGAAGCGCCGGGCGAGCAGCTGCTCGGTCTGTGCCGCCGTGCCGCCGCCATGCAGATTGGATGTGATCGAGCGCGGTGCGCCGATGCGGCCTGCGCAGCCGGTGACGTCCCATTGTCCGCGGCCGTTCTTTTGGATCAGCAGCCGGAAATCGTGAACGCGTCCGTCCGGCAGGACCAGGTTAATGCCCTGCTGCACCAAGTATTGCTCGGTCAGCCCCAGCGCGCCGAGCTTGGCGGCAAGCTGAGCGTCACTAATTCGCTGCGGCTGAAGAATGACCCGGTTGGCATTGCGGCCTTGCACCAAGTAATTTCCGGAGGACGTCTGTTCGATCCGGAGAATGCCCCGCCCGCCCGTGCCGTTGCGAGGCTTCAAATAAACAAGCTTATGTTTCTTGATGAATTTGACCGTATCCGGGATGCCGGTAAATTTTACGGTAACCGGCAGATGCGGAGCGATGCGGTCATTCTCGGACATGTATTGGTAGATGACCCATTTGTTGGCGAGCGGCCGGCCCAAGTATATTAATTTCGGGAACTGGTTGCGGAACGCTTTGACTTGATGATACTTAACCGGCCCCTGGTAGCGGCACCGATCGTAGATCAGATCCGGGATATTTGTCCAGCGGCGTATCCACTTTCCGGACGTACGGTCAAACACGAGAGCGCGAATTGCAGTCTGATCGGGCTTGACGTCTTCGGCCGTAAAGACGAGAACGTCGAGCCCTAGTGTGCGGCCGCGTTGCGACAGCTTCTGGAAGAATGCAAGCTCCTCCAGCTTTTTCTTGTTCATATAAACCGCCAATACGCCAAGACGGGGAAGGCTCAACCCAGTCACCTTCTTTTGTTCTTTTTGGCCAGGTACATCGCATAACGAATCGTGCGTTCAAGAGACTTGCGGCGAATTTCCGGTTCGTCGAACTTCATCGGTTTCGCGTTCGCTTCGAAGAACCATACCCGGCCATCCGTATCGACGCCGAGATCCATCGACATCTCCCCGTAGGTATGCCCCGACGATGCCTCGATTCGGGCGGCAATCTTCAGCGCTGCCTTCTTCACACGCTCGAGAATGCTTTCGGCCTCCGCCGGTCCGAATGCGGAGCTGAGCACTCGGCGCGGCTCGTTGATGGAGCCACCGCGCGGTACATGCGTTGTGATGCTCGCCTTGCCGGCGACCCGGGCGCCGACGCCGGTGACGCTCCATTTGCCCGTGCCTGTTTTCTGCACCAGCGCGCGCAAGTCGTACGGACGTTTGTTGTAGCGGGCGAGTCGGATGCCTTGCTGAACAATATATTCTTTGGACCCGATTTCCGAGCGAAGCTCAGGCCACAGTTCTTCGATACTGCTGAAGACGGCTTCTTGGGAGCCGGTCGTATCTTGCAGCTTCAGCACATACTTGGGCTGACCGCTGCGGAGCGGGCGCTCCAGCCGCATGATGCCTCTGCCGGCCTTGCCCTTCACCGGCTTCAAATACACCGTCCCGTGATCGTTCAAGAGCTGCTCCAATTGCCGGGAGCCAGTGAGCTGATGAGTAACCGGGATGAAGCGGCGCGTTTCGGCGGAGCGGTTCAGCCACTCGGAAAGAGACCATTTGTTAAAAAAGGACGGGTTGAACAGCTGAACTTTACGGCTTTTGAGACACATTTGGATCGTCTGCTGCACTTCCGGGAGCATCTCAAGCTTGCGGTACGGCACCCGGTTATAGATGACGTGCGGCATCGTTACCGGGCTGCGCCGCCATTTGCGGGCTTTGAAGTCGTAGCAGTAAGCGAGAAACAGGTCGCCGGTCAGCTTCAGGTCGGCTGTCGTCACGACGTAAACCTGGGCGCCGAGCTCCTCGCCGATGCGGATAATATCGATAAAATTTTGCTTATTGCCGCGGAATACCCGCTTTTGATCGGCTACCGTGAGAATGGCGATAACCGTTCGGCTGCCGTTAGGTTGAGAGGGCATTACGAATCCCTCCTCGCCTTAAATTGGCTGGCGTGCAGGCAGTAGTCGAATATGTTGGCAAGCGACTGGTAATCGGCCGACTTCAGGGATGGATGCTTGAAAATCGAGCGTCCCGGCTTGGCGTTAGCCTCGAACATCCATATCCGCTCGCTGCTGTCTATGCCGATGTCGAAGCCGAGCTCGCCCAGCCGGTGATGGTGATGGCGTTCGATCGCCTCGGCGAGGCGGATGGCCGTATCCTTGGCCTTCTGCAGAATTTGCTCGCCCCGCGCCCCGTACACTTGGCGCATCACCTGCTCCGGCGTCATCAGCATGCCGCCGCTGCGGACGTGCGTCGTCACGGAGCCTTTGCCGGCCTTCTTCGCGCCGATCGCGGCCACGACCCAGCGGTTATTTCCGTTCTTGGTCATATGGAAACGGAAGTCGATCGGGCAGCTGTCGATTTCGATAAGCCGGATGCCCTGCTGAGCGACGTAATGGTTAAGCCGTCCTTTGCCCGTGCCGAGCATGCGCATAAGGCTTTCAAACTTGTCGAAGCGGATCAGCACGTTCTTGCCGTTCTGGCGGTAGCGGGCGAAATAGCCGCGCTTCGGCGTATAGGTCAGCCGGTAAATGCCGATACCGAGCGAGCCTCCCGTCGGCTTCAAGTAAATAAAGCGATGCTTCTCGAGCATGTTTCTGATCTGTTCCGCCGACGGATTCAGATGCGATTCCGGTACGTGTTGAAACGCTTCGTCATTGCGGAGCAGGTCGTACACATCCCACTTATCGAAGAAGCTCCAGTTAAACAGCGGGATGCCCCGCTTCACAAAGCGCTGCTTGAAGCTGTTGAGCGAAATGCCTTGATCGGCTTGGCGGCTCGGAAGCCGGTTGTACACGACGTCCGGCAGCGGCACGGTCTTGCGAATCCAGCTGCCGCTTGGCTGCAGAAAGTAGCCGACGACGGTCCCGTTCTGCCATCTGACATCCCTCGGGGTGAAGACGAATGGCAGCGTCGAAGCATCTTTGCCGATTTCCATAATTTGTTTCATAAAACTGGTTAGTGTACCGAATGGCGCGGTCTTGTTGTTGAAGGCGCTGGCGAGCACCCCTACCAGCGGCCCGATGCGCATTTCGCCGCGTCCCGCGGAAATGGCGGAACATTGGCCGGTGCGCGGCAGCTTCAAAGCGGTCACAAGCGACAGCGGGAGGTACAAATGATTTCCGGCTTTCTTCACGAGCCGGAGCGGAGCCGTGACCGACGCGGAGCCGAGATGAACACGGACGTTCTTTGCTCCGTTCAAGCGCAGCGCACGCGCCAGTTCACCGGACACATAGACGGCGCGTTCCGCGCGCTGCGTTGCATGAATCGTGCAGGTTGTCAAACTCATGGGGTTTGTTCCTCCTATAAGGTTTGCGATGCAAGAATGGCATTGCTGCACTGCGCTCCCCGTCTCAGCAGTGAGCGGGCATACCGCAGCGGGTTCTCGACGGAGGCCCGGCGCGTATGCGGCGAGCCGATCCGGGCGAAGCAGGAACGGCCCGGCTTCGAGTTTACCTCGAGGAGCCAGATGCGGCCGCTGCGGTCAATCCCGAAGTCGATTCCAAGCTCGACAAGCCGTCCGCATTGCGACTCAAGAACGATAGGCACGATTTCGGACAGCTGTTGCAGGCGGCCTTCGATTCGCTTTGCCGTCTCCTTGCCGAACTCGCTGGCAAGGAACGGCTCCGCCGGTTCCGCCTCTCCGCCGCCGTGGAGGTTGGCCGTGACGCTGCCGGGAACGCCGCGCCGAACGGCCATGCCGGTGCGCTGCCATTGCCCGCTATCGTCCTTCTGGACGAGACAGCGGATGTCGAACGGCGAGCCGGCCCGATCGTACAAAGTCAAGTAAGGTTGAATCAAATAAGGCCTTGCCTGCACCCGGCGATGGATCCAATCAATGAATGCGGCCCGTTCGCTGAACGAGTAAGCGAACCGCTCGTTGCTTGCCGTACGGCCGCAAACGGTAATGCGATCCGAACCGTCGCCGAGGCCGATATGAAACGCACCGCGGCCCTGGCTGCCGCCGTCGGGCTTCAGAAACAGCTCGCCGTACCGATCGAGCAGGGCCAGCAGTCTCCGCGGGCTTCGAAACAGCTCTGTCGGTGTCAGGTATCGTGAAAGTTCTGCGTCTTTAGCGAGCATCCGCTGGACGGCTCTCTTACCCGGCAGACCGGCGCCAAGCAGCCGCTTGACACGGCCCGGCGCCGCCGACAGCTCGCGCAGCGCTTCGCGGTAGACGGACTGCTCGGCGGCGTTCGCTGCGAAATGACGATCGTAGATGTAATCGGGAAGCGGTACGTCCGCGAGCCGCCAGCCGCCCAAGGCGCTCATTACATAGGCAGGCACCATCGTGCCGTCGATATTCGTGCTCGGCAATTCTCCGCGTAAAGCGGTCAAGAGCCGCTGCGGCGTGACGATGACGACGCGAATGCCGAGCCGGATCCCGGCCTGAACCAGCTCGCGATGAAACGTCTCCCCGGCGAATCCCGGTTCGCCGGGGCGGCCCGCGACGAGAACGCCGACGGTTCCGAAGGCGTTCGAGCCGGTGCTGCGCATCCATCCGCTCATATCGGCCGCTCCTTACAGATGCGCCGCATGCCGGCAATATTTCACGATGCGTTTCACGGAAGGGCGGATTTTACTTTCTTTACGCTCCTCCTCGCTTGCTGCCAGCGGCGTGTTATCGTCCTTAGACGGCTTGGAATTAACCTCCAGCAACCACACCTTGCCCTTCGTGTCTACAGCCAGGTCGATGCCGAGCTCTGCGAAGTGGGCATCGATCTTCGACTCGATGCCCTGAGCGATAGCCAGGGCGCTGCGCCGCAGCTTCGCCAGTACCGAGGCGCGCATTCCGGCGCCCAAGTTCGATTTGGCCAGGGCGGCAGGGACCGTGCTGAGCGTTCCTCCTCGAGCCAGATTGGAAACAAAGTGGGATTCCCCGGCGATCCGGCCTACAATGGACGTGATCGACCATGCGCCGGTTTCGTCGCGCTGAACTAGTGCGCGGAAGTCGACGGGGCGGCCCCCGACGGAGATAAGCTGCAAGCCCTGCTGGATTTGATAACGCTGAGCCTTCAGCTTGCCGGACAGCACTTTGAACGCATCGGGAAGCGACCGGAACGATTGCTTGCGTGTCGCCGTCACTCCGGCATAATGAACCGAATAGCCACCGCCCGCATCTTTGCGCAGCAAAATAATCCCCTTGCCCAAGGAACCGGTAATCGGCTTTAAGAATAAAACCGAATGCCGGGAGGACATCGACTTCAGCATTTGGTAATTTTTGAGCAGATGCGATTCCGGGAGCAAGCCTCGCAGCGACTCCTCTTGGCCCAGCGCATCGAACACTTCGGTTTTGTTTAAATATTTTTCATTAAATACGGTCGCACCGTGCCGAGATTTGACGTCCTTCATGAATTGCTGGACGTTCGGCATATTCTCGTATTTTCGCGAAGTCAGGCGGTTGTACACGACATCCGGCACAGGGAACGTGCGCCGGACCCAGCCTCCGTTCCATGTCCAGCCGGCCACGCTGTTCGCGTTCCCGTGAATATCTTCCGGTATCATGAAGAAAACATGAGCCCCATAGGTCGCGCAGGCGTCGGTAAGCTCCCGGCTGAACGCGGTGATGGAGCCGAACAGCCGGTCGGGCCGCTTACGGTACACACGCGGAACCATGACACCGATCAACGGTCCGATGTGCAGCGTGCGGGTTCCGGGTCGGTAAACCAAACATAATTGAAGGCCGTTGTGAATCCCCAGCTTTGCTGCCAAAGAAGGCGCAAGCCTTAGCGACGAGGAGCGGGATACCGCCGCCACTTGAACCTCCGCTCTGGCTGAGCCGAAGCGCAAGTGTAGCGGCTGGTTCGTCGGGATGCGATATTTCTTCACGACGGCTCCGCCGAGAAATACGGTGCGTTCGTCCTGGGGAAGTTTCAATTGATGGACCTGAACCTGGACTTTTGTTCTGGCCATGAGCATGTCAGCTCCTTTCCGGCACAGGTGTCACATTGCTTTGAAGCATGCGTAAACTACTCCATCATATGAGGACATATATACCTTGGTGCTTGACAGTAGCCCGAGATTCGCCGCTTGGGCGTTAACCGCCGGGCCAAAAAAAAGACTACCCCGCATGAATCGGGATAGTCTGAGGAATGAATGAAGCGGCTGGCTACAGCACGTCTTCTTCCTGTACGGAGGCGATAGGACCGGCCTGCTGTTCGGCCTGCTCATACGCCGTTTCCAGGGCTCCTTCACCGGGTGCCTGCGCGAGCTGCGGGTTGACAACTTTCATATTTTGCGGCTTGGTCTTCTGCTGCTCTTGGTTCGCCATGGCTCTTTGCTCCTTTCCCTTCATGTGAATGTGCGTCGGCGGAACAGCTATAACCTAACCGTAAAAAAACGGATATATGCAAAAGTACGAACGCCTGTCGATCGGACGCACCTCCTCAAAAGGCGGAATCCGTTCGAACGTTGTGGAAGAGGTGAATGAAGATGAATAAAAAATTGGGAATAGCCGTTTTGGCCGCATTTCTGCTCATATCCGTCTTGTACGGCTGGACCGTGCTGGCGGCTTCTCCCGTTCCGGCGGCGAGCACCGGCTCGCTGACTGGCTTGTTCAAGGCGGCAAGTCAGGAGTCCGCAACGATTACGCTGACGTCGGCCGAGCAGGGCGAACAGACCTTCGCGCTGGCCAAGTCGGTTTGGGTATACCGGAATGAACAGAAAGCGAAGCTGAGCGACCTGCAGCATGGCGACAAAGTCGAGCTGATTATGAACAGCAAAGGGCAAGCCGCCTACGTGAAGGCCGTTTCCGCCGTCTCGGCGGCTGCCCGGCCGCAGATTGCTGCGGAGTCGGAGCAGACGCCGGCGCTGATTCCGACTCCGACGCCGTCGCCTGCGCCGGAAGCTCCGCCTGCCGCTTTGCCCGGCGTGCTTTCGCAAGCGGCGCCGGATGCCGCAAGTGCGCAAGAAGCTGGCTTGGTATCAGGTAAGCAAGGGAACGAACGGTGGAGCAAAGACGATGACGATGATAAAAACGATGACGACAGCGAAAGGAAAAAGGACGACGATGAGGACAAGCACGAGGACAAGCACGAGGGCGTTGACCGTAAGGGTAACTTGAAGTCTCAGGAAGAGCGCAGCAAGCATGCTAAAAACAAAAAAGATCGCGGCGATGACTAATTGGGCATTGCTGGGGCCGTTTCGATGTTCGTCTTTTGCTGCTGCACGGTGGTACGGCGGCGCAGCATGGACTCCTGCCGTAGAAGGAGCGGGATAGGTGTCTGACGACCCGGCAATGGGACGAAGAAGTCGCTGCCGGGCTTGTCAGTAAGCAGCTGCCTCGGTGCGCAAGGACAGCCCGTATGGGGTCGTCATCGCACGAACTGACCATCTCGGTGCCCAAAGACCGCCCATAATGGGCCGTCTTCGAACCAGCTGGCCGCATCGGCGCACAAAGACCGCCCACATGGTCCGTCTTCGCACGACCAGACCGTCTCGGCGCCCAAAGACCGCCCCAAATGGGCTCTCTTCGCACGACCAGACCGCTTCGGCGCCCAAAAACCGCCCATACTGGGCTGTCTTCGCACCACCTAACCCCCTCGATGTCCAAAGACCGCCTGTAGTTAACCGTTTAACACTGAAGGAGTGGAATCAACTGAAATCAGGGGCGGTGAGCCTGGGGAGACACTATGTTCACGAGTTGAAGGTTTGCATAAAGGCCGGAGGTCGCTGACAATTCGGAGCTTATTCCGAGCGGGGGGAGGACTAGATCGAGGGAATCGGATTCTGCGGGTAGCAGAAACCGGAAGCTTGAACAAAGGAAGCCGGATCCACGTGCGAGACAACTCCTTGTCCTTTCCGAAGCGGCCTGGTGTCAAAGGTAGCCGTACGGTTGATGTCATCTGCTTGAATAAACCCGAGATGAAGCGGGAAGGTCACAGATCGATCATACTTTTTTAATATCCGGATCGCAGTTTGAACACGCAACGGTCAACTCTCTCTTGTACAGTAGTATGCGTAAGGAACAGATTCCAGGAAAGAGAGGCGAACCTATTATGAAAAAATGGATCGGTTACACGGCATCGGTGCTGCTGCTTGCAGGCCTGTTAGCGGGGTGCGCAAATACGGGCAAGTCGAACGAATTGGAGAGCGACCTGCCGTCTTCGGCTCCGAGCGGCTCATCGGCGCCGAAGACGGAGGATTCGATGGTCACGTCCCCTTCTTCTTCCGGCAACACGGATTCGGGGAGCAAATCCGGCACGGGCTCGAAGACGAGCGATTCGCCGGCCGCCGGCTCTTCCAGCAAGTCGGATAGCACAAGAACAGGAACAGACACGGGCAGAAGCACAGGTACAGATATAAGCACAGGTACAAGCTCAGGTACAAGCTCAGGTACAAGCTCAAGTACAAGCATAGGCACCGGCACAGGCGCGAGTACGGGGTCAGGCACTGTCACAGGAGCGGGCTCCGAAACAAGCAGCGGTTCAAGTACCGGTTCAAGTACCGGATCAAATACCGGAGCAAGTACCGGTGCAAGTACCGGATCAAGCACATCCGGCGCCGACACCGAAGCATCAACCAAGTCGCCTACATCGACGGCACCGAGTGCGGATTCGAAAAAATAAGCAAAATCCCGCCCGCTAAATCCCCTTCCCCTTCCAGGCATTGCCCCGGGAAGGGGTTTTTTTTTTGCTCATACCCCCACAAAATTGGAAAACATGTCCGAATATTGTAAGGTGGACCCAAAATTCGGTTGGAGGTGTGATTGCCATGAACGGGTGGAAAGTGCTGATTGTGGACGACGATCCGAACGTGAGGGAAATTATCCGGCTTTATTTTCAGCAGCATCAAATCGAATTGTTCGAGGCCGGTGGCGGTGCGGAGGCACTTCGCCTTCTCGAGAAGCAGCCGGTGGACGTCGTCGTGCTCGACGTGATGATGCCGGGCATAGACGGCTATGAGACCTGCCGTGAAATCAACAAGCTGTATGACTGTGTGGTCATTATGCTTACGGCTAAGGGGGACGAATTCGACCGCGTGCTCGGCCTCGAGCTGGGCGCCGACGATTACATGACGAAGCCGTTCAGCCCGCGCGAGCTCGTCTCCCGGATGAAGGCGATATTTCGGCGCATGCTGCCGAAGAAGCCGCCCGGTGAGGAAGAGCCAAGAACGAGCCTCGAGTATGACGGTGTCGCCATCTACCTGGATCGGCGGGAGGTCGTCGTACGCGGCGAAAAAATCAGCTTCCGGCCGAAAGAATTCGATCTGCTGGCGTTCTTGGCCAGATCGCCTGGACTCGTGTTCAGCCGCGATCAGCTGCTCGAGCAGGTGTGGGGGTACGATTTCGTCGGCGATATTCGGACGGTCGATGTACATATCAAGAAGGTTCGGCAAAAGCTCAGCGATTTCGGCCGCGATTGCATTCATACGGTGTGGGGGATCGGGTACAAGTTCGAGGTGGACGCATGATATTCGGCATCCGCAAGAGCATATTCCGGCGGCTGCTGTTTAGTTTTATTTTCACCGTGCTGCTGGGGCTGTGCGCCGTTGGACTGATGATTGCACTCATGACCCAATCGTTCATAACGAATACGAAGAAAGACGAGCTGCTGCGGCAGGCTAAGAAAGTCAATCTCGCGCTGCAGCAAGTGGGACCGATGAATCAAGCCGGCATTCGGGAAGCGCTTATGTTCTTCGACCAGTCGTATGACGCCCGGGTGCTGCTGTTTGATGCGAATGGCGGCATCGTGCTTTCCGCTCCGGTGAAGGGCATGCAGGAGATGATCCGCAGCGTGCGGGAAACGGTGCTGTGGGCGACGCTGCTCGGCTTGACGATTTCGGTCGTCATCGCCTCATTCCTTTCGTGGTCGATCTCCAGGCCGCTGCAGACGATCGACCGTACGGCGGCGCGGATCGGCATGGGAGGGTACGGGGAGCGGATTCGCATCTCCTCCAAGGACGAGATAGGGGAGCTTGCCGTGACCATTAACCGGATGGCGGAGAAGCTGGAGCAAATCGACCGTGAGAAGAAGCGTTCCGAACAAATCCGTATGGATGTGCTGGCCAACGTGTCGCATGAGCTGCGGACTCCGCTGACCGCCATGCAGGGCTTCCTGGAGGCGCTGCAGGACGGACTCATCGACGAAGAACGCCGTCAGCGGTATTACGACATTCTTTACAATGAGACGCTGCATATGAATCGGCTGGTCGACGATTTGATGGACCTGATCAAGCTTGAAAATCAAGAGGTCGGACTTGTCCGGGTTCCCCTCAAAATCGGACCTATTCTGCATAATGCCGCTTTCAAATTCGGCCCTGAGGCGGAGGAGAAAGGCACCTCAATCGAGGTGGAGGTGGAGAACGAACTGCCCAAGGTAAATGCGGATTACGACCGGATTGAGCAAATCTTGAACAATTTGGTCAAAAATGCGGTGAAATTTACGGAGCGGGGACGAATCGTACTGCGTGCTTGCCGGGAGGAAGCGTTCGTTCGAATTTCTGTCGAGGATACGGGCCGGGGCATTCCCGAGAGCGAGCGTGAGCTCATCTGGGAGCGCTTCTTCAAGGTCGACCAGGGCCGCAGCTATGGCCGGGGCCCCAGCCGCTCCGGCCAGCACAAGGGCACCGGTCTCGGCCTTGCCATCGTCAAGGAGCTGGTCAAGCTTCATGACGGAAACATTACAGTCGACAGTGTGGTGGACGAAGGGACGACGTTTACGATTCGGCTGCCCGCAGCATGATTTCCCGAAACAAAATGGCCGGCACATGGCCGCCTGAAGTGGTTAAGTAGTGGTTGCGGTCGGTTCGGTCGTAGCCGAGCCAAATGGCGGCTGTCAGTTCCGCCGTATAGCCGACGAACCAGGCGTCCTTGGCGGCATTGCCGTCCAGGCCTTGAAACTCGGGGGTATCCGGCAGCTGCGTCGTACCGGATTTGCCGGCAGCCGGACGGTTCATCGCCGCGTTTCGTCCGGTCCCGCGGGTGACAGCCTCCTGCAGCATAGAGGTTATCGACGCTGCGGTTCGGGGCTTCATGACGGCTTGCCCTTGAACGTTCGCTTTGACGAGCAGATGGCCGTCTTTCGTCTTGATATTGGCGATCGTGTGCGCCTGAACGAGCACGCCTCCTGCGGCGAACGCGCCGTAGGCCTGGGCCATCTGCAGCGGCGATACGCCCTCCGACAAACCGCCGAGCGCAATGCCGAGCTGGCGGTCCTGCTTCGGCAGCGGTATGCCGAGCCGCTTCGCGAAGCTGAGGCCGCTGTCGATGCCGATCTCATGCAGCAGCCAGACGGCAGGCACGTTCCAGGAGGAGACGACCGCCTCGCGCATCGTCACCTGTCCCCGGGAACCGTGATCCCAGTCCTGCGGCCTGTAGCCGCCGATGTCAAGCGGTCCGTCGTAGAGCAGCGATTCCGGCGTATAGCCCTTCTCCAGCGCCGGACCGTATACGGCGATCGGCTTGAAGGCCGAGCCGGGCTGGCGCTTCAGCTGGGTGGCGCGGCTGAAGCCGCGGAACACCTGCTGTCCGCGGCCGCCCGCCACCGCACGGACAGCTCCGAAGCGATGGTCGAGTACGACGGCGCCGCTCTGGAGCAGCTGGTCCGGCTTTCCCGGCGGGAACAAGCTGTCGGTGCGGTATACGTCCAGCACCGCATCCTGTATCTTCGGATCAAGCTCGGTCGTAATCCGCAAACCTCCGGTCAGCAGCTGCTCCTCGGAAAAGCCGTACCGCTCGATCGCTTCCGCTAGTACGGCATCGACATAGGCCGGATAACGGCCCTGCGGATTGTCGCTGCGGGGCTCACGGACGACACCGCTCGGCGCGGCCGACGCCCGCTCGTATTCCGCCGCCGAAATCCGGTCTTGCTCCCGCATTAGGGCGAGCACGGTATTGCGCCGTTCCAGTGCCTGCGCCTCGTTCTGCAGCGGCGAATACCGGCTCGGCGCCTTCGGCAGGGCGGCGAGCATCGCCGCTTCGGGAAGCGTCAGCTCCTTCGCCGGCTTCCCGAAGTACACCTTAGCCGCGCTCTGTATGCCCCAGCTGCCTTCGCCGAAATAGATGCTGTTTAGGTAAAGCTCCAGCACTTCGATTTTGTCGTACGTCATATCGATCTTGATTGCATAGGCGGCTTCGCGCAGCTTGCGCATGAGCGTCTTGTCTGCACCCAGAAATGCATGTCTCGCTAGCTGCTGCGTAATCGTGCTGCCGCCCTCGGAATAGCCGCCGCGCATCACGTCCCGCACGAGCGCCCGGGCTATCGCTCTTAGATCGACGCCCGTATGCTCGAAGTAACGCTGATCCTCGACGGCGAGTACCGCATCGACGAGCGGCTTCGGCAGCTGCGCGATCGACACGGGCTCAATGCGCGAGGCGGACAGCTGCGACACGGTTTTGCCATAGCGGTCGAGCACAAGCGTCGGCTCGGGCAGCGGCTGGTCTAGTGTCGACACGTCCAGGCTGCGAATATATACGTAACCGGCTATGCAGGCGGAAGCGATGCCGAGAGCGCACGCTCCGGCCGACCATGCGGCGATTTTCCCGATGCGGTTTATTTTCCAAGCTGTCATTCGACCTTACCTCCTTGTCAGCGCTATAATGTATTCGCAGAGCCAAGAAGGTATAGGTGCGTCGGCTACAACAATTTGAACCCGGACACGACTTTTTGCGCAGCGCTCTTCTCCATGGGAGGGAGGACGACAACCGTCAGCGAGCCGGCGGCGATTTCCGTATGGCCCGCATCGCGGATCGAGAGGTAGCCGGACTCGACGAGCCGGAGCAGGTCGGCTTCCGCTGCGCGGAGCACGATTTTTTTCTGGCCGCTTTCGAGCCATTGCTGAAATGCGCGGTGATCGCCCTCGGGATCAAGCAAAATATGCAGGGTCAGCGTTGTGGCGGCGTGTGCGACTTGGGCGGCAATTTTGCCCTTGGACATGGGCAGTTCCTCATTCACTACGTAATATTGAACCATATCGAGAGCATCGGCTTTCATCGTCCCATCTCCTCGTAAGTGATTTAATGCTACCTTACAGTATATACTGCTTGTACGACGATTCGAACTAAAGGAGTTGAACAAGATGAGCGCAATGGGAAAAGCATTCGTCGTCACCCGCAACGCTGATAATGGAAGCGTTACCGGCAAGCTGCGCGAGCTGGCGGAGCACGAGCTGCCGGAAGGGGACGTAACTGTCCGCGTCGCATGGTCCGGCGTCAACTACAAGGACGCCTTGGCCGCTTCGCCGAACGGGCGCGTCGTCCGCTCGTACCCGATGGTGCCGGGCATCGATCTGGCCGGCATCGTCATCGCTTCGCGGGATGCGCGTTTCCGCGAAGGAGACGCCGTGCTCGCGACCGGCTACGAGCTCGGCACCGGCCATTACGGCGGCTTTGCCGAGATCGCCCGCCTGCCGGGCGACTGGCTCGTGCCGCTGCCCGCCGGCCTCTCGCTGCGCGACGCGGCGCTGCTCGGCACCGCGGGCTTCACGGCGGCGCTGTCGCTGCACCGCCTCGAAGAGCACGGGCTGCGCCCGCAGGACGGCGACGCGCCCGTGCTCGTCACCGGCGCGACCGGCGGCGTCGGCAGCGCCGCCGTCGCGATGCTGGCGGCCCGCGGCTACGCCGTCGCGGCCGTCACGGGCAAGGCGCCTGCGCACGCATATCTCAGCGAGCTCGGCGCCCAAACCGTCCTTGCTCGCGAGGCGCTGTCCCCGGATGCCGGGGACAAGCGTCCGCTCCGCAAGGAGCAGTGGGCCGGCGCCGTCGACCCCGTCGGCGGGGCCTCCTTGCCGGCCCTGCTCGGCGCGATCCGCTACGGCGGCGCGGTCGCGCTCAGCGGCTTGACCGGCGGCGCCGACTTCGCGGCCACCGTCTACCCGTTCATCCTGCGGGGCGTCAGCCTGCTCGGCATCGATTCCGTGTATTGTCCGATGCCGCTCCGTCTCCGCCTGTGGGAGCGGCTCGGCACCGACTTGAAGCCGCAGCGTCCGGACCTGCTCGTACACCGCGAGATCGGTCTCGAGCAGCTGCCGGAAGCGTTCGGGACGCTGCTGGCCGGCGGCGCGCAGGGCCGATTTCTGGTCAAAATCGGCGGTTGACGCGAACGCGTCGGGCCGTATGCGGCGGCAAGCAGCGGCACATGCGGCCGTAAGCGCGGTGCCGCAACGCAGTTGCACATGCCGTGCTGCTCCCCCCGTACGCGGCCGCATACGCGGTGCTGCACAACGCCGCATACGCGGTTCCGCATGCAACCGCACTTGCCGTTCCGCACAACGCGGCACAACGCGACTCAACGCGCACGCAACCAAACACCGCCGCAAATGCACCTCCACTCATCGCTCATCAAGCGGCGCCAATCGCCTCTACCGGCTCTGCCCAACCGCTCGCCAAACGCAGCGTCGAGGTCATATCCGAAGCGGGACACGCATACCTTGGACTATACGGGCCTGCGCGGATGCCGTAGCGGCATACCTGCGCTGCCCTAAGGACCAAAGGGAGTGAACGCTGCGATGAAAGGATTCAGGAACATCATCTACATGAGCCTCGCCCTCGGGATGCTCTTCTACGCTGTGCCCCGCCTTGAGCTCGGACAAGGCATCTCGACGGCAGCCGTATTCGGCGCCGTTTGGATCGGACTTGCGCTGCTGATCGTCGCCGCCCATCTGCATGAAATTCTCGGCGTCGACGAGGAAACCCGCAAGGAGCTGTCCCGTATCAAGCGGATGAAAAAGTGGCAGCTCGAGCAAACGCTCCAGGGCAAGCGCAAAGTGATGCAGTTCCGCAAATAAGAGAAGGCGCCGCTCTCCGGACCAACGGAGGGTGGCGCCTTTATTCTTCTACACATCAGGAAAAATGTCTGTTCATTATGCGGCGGTGCCGACAGACCTACTGTACTTCGTACATACGGTACATATGGTGCCTTTCAAACTGTCTTCACGGTATTGCGCCTCACGCTGCCCGTTTCCGCCCTAATCGAATAGAGGGAAGCCGGCAAACACAAAATCTGCACAACAATTACAGCATTCCTTCTGTAAAAGGCTCATTGCTTCAGGCTGGAATCGCATAGCTGCCGGTCATATGCCCTTCACACACTGCCCTCACAACTGTCCCTCACACACTGCCCTCAAAAATCTTCCATCTCCTTGCGGTAAGCGGCTGCAAGCAGCATGACGAGGCTCAGCGTTATGCCGTCAGCATGACAGGCAAATACGGCATACTGGACTCTCTTTGCAGCGGCATCGCGAAAATGATGATCAGGAACAAGATCAGCGGTGCTATAAAGTGACGGTTCCCTCGTTTGGTTCCGGAGTCGGATACGCTCACAAACGTGAAGCCCAGCCTGTATTTGCACAATACCCATGTCAGCAGCATTGTGCCTCCGATGAATACAAGCGTGAAGACGTTATGCAGCTGGGGCCAGGGCAAGCCGTCCGTACTGAAGTTCAGCGGGGATGATGTGATTATGGATATCAAGTAGTATTTCAACGCCGTAGACTGCAGCGCCACGAAGCCGCCGATCACCGCTATCGTCATGGCGTAAAGAGGCCTGAATCGATAAAACTTGTACAGAGCGACAAAGAACAGGGCGAATTGAATCGGCACAATATGGGAAACAAGCGGCGGGAACAAGCCGGCCAGCAGAGATATCCCCTTGACAAGCAGGACCGATATAGCGTTATGCGGCCAGAATTGCGCAAGCTTCAGCCGAAATACTGCCAGCGCCAGCATCAGGATGGCGAACCATTGGCAGGCCTCCAGCAAATGGCAAGAGAGAGGAAATCCGTTCATAATGACTCCATTAATAATGAGTATTTACATGCTGAGCAGTGCCAGCATCCAATCTCCTACCATTCTACTTGAACAAAGGTCAATTTTGAACCTTCGCTTTCTTAAATCTTTTAAAGGTTGTATACTACAGATTAATACAGAAAGCATTGAAGAGGTGACACAGTTGGATTCGAGCAATACGACTGAAGTGATGACGAAGCATGAACAAATTTTAAAATATATCGAAAGCGTCAAGCTGGGCACCAAAATATCCGTCCGCAAAATCGCCCAGATGCTGCAGGTCAGTGAGGGCACGGCGTACCGCGCCATTAAAGAGGCCGAAAATCTCGGGCTCGTATCAACGAAGGAGCGGATCGGCACCGTTCGGGTGGAACGCAAGCAGCGGCAAAATATCGACAAGCTGACGTTCGCCGAGGTCGTCAATATGGTCGACGGGGAAGTACTGGGGGGAGCGGGCGGCCTGCACAAGATGCTGCATAAATTCGTCATCGGCGCGATGCAGCAGGACGCGATGATGCGATATATCGAGCCGGGGAGCTTGCTGATCGTCGGCAACCGCTTCCGGGCTCATCTTGGTGCGCTTGAGCACGGAGCGAGCGTGCTGATTACCGGCGGCTTCGATACGTCCGACGAGGTGAAGGAGCTCGCGGACAAGCTGGAGCTGCCGATTATCAGCTCCAGCTACGATACGTTTACGGTCGCATCCATGATCAACAGGGCGATCTACGACCGGCTTATCAAGAAAAAAATTATGCTGATCGAGGACATCATGGCGGGGGAGGCCGATGTATTCTCGCTAAAGACGACGAGCACGTGGAGCGACTGGAAGAAGCTTCTGGACGACACCGGACACAGCCGATATCCGGTCGTCGACGAGTGGAACCGGGTCATCGGCATCGTGACGCCGAAGGATATGGTCGGCGCAGAGCCGAATCAGACGGTGGACAAGCTGATGACGCGCAATCCGCTCACCGTCACGCCGCATACGTCGGTCGCTTCGGCGGCGCATATGATGGTTTGGGAGGGGCTCGAGCTGCTGCCGATCGTCGATACCAACCGCAAGCTGCTCGGTGTCATTAACCGGATCGACGTATTGAAGGCTCTGCAATATATCCAGAAGCAGCCGCAGAACGGCGAGACGTTTGAAGAGCTGATCTGGTCCGGACTCGAGGAAGGGCGCGACGAGAAGGGAAGGCTTGTGTACCGGGGAACGATCACGCCGCAAATGACGAATCATCTCGGCACCGTATCGGAGGGGGTGCTGACGACGCTGATGACGCAGGCGGCGTATCGGGTTGTGCAGGAGTTCAAGAAAGGCGACCTGGTGATGGACAACATGTCGACTTATTTCATCAAGCCTGTGCAGATCGACTCCGAAATCGAAATACGGCCGACCGTTCTGGAGGTCAGCCGCAAGTTCGGCAAGATCGACGTCGGGATTTACCACGCCGGAGCGCTTGTTTCGAAGGCGATGCTGACGGCCCAGGTCATCGATCAGGGCTGATGCTGTTTCTTCGGCTGCTCGAGCAAGCGGGTATAGATGCCGTGATTGCGAATGCCGGCGAACAGATTGAACAGCCCCAGAAGCAGGCATACGGTCCCGAATACTCTTCGCAGATTGGAATCGTTGAAGAAAAACAACTGGGAGACAGCGATACTGATGAGCATAATGCCCATGGAGATGTTCAGACGCGAATTGTACAGCCCTCGCTTGCCTGGGTCTAGCTCCCGCCGCATGCGAATGCTGAGGCCGATCGAGAGCGCAACGGTAAACACAATGATGCAGAGCAGAATTACTTGAATCGTTAACATAACGGATCACAACACTTTCTATGGAACGGTTTGCTTTTTACTGTAGCGGTTTCCGCTCCAAATTGCAATGAGGGCACATGTGGGTTGGAAACCAAAAAAATCCCTTTTCCCTGCAGCGGAAATCCGCTGGGGAAAAGGGATTGTTCACGAAAAATTAGTACCAGCCTTGCGATGGAGCTGTTTCGTTTTTCTGTTTAAACGCTTTCAATACTGCGTTTTGTTCAGACACGGACAGCGAGGCGACAGACACCGGTTTCGTGCTGCGTTCCGTTTGATTTTGCTTCGCGTTTTTAACGGCATGATACAGATCATTGGACCAAGTAGGTTTCATAGAAATACCCTCTCTTTCAATTTATTTACTATTGTTATACCATGAAATGTGAGAAGGGTAATAGGGGGAATCCTCACTGAAAAGGAAAATAATTACAGTTATTTTCGTGCTTTCTTTTTTGTTTATGAATCTTTGGAGCATCTACCTCATTTATTCCCACTGGCCTTTGAAGATCGTCGTGTCGCCGAATGAACAGGGAGCCTGGGTCATCACCGATTTTTCCTTGAGTTCGAACGTATCTCCCGACGGGCTGAAATATGGGGACCAGATCGTATCCGTAAACGGTATCGATCCTGGGAAGTATTTCTCCGTAATCCGTTGGCGATCGCTGGATCAAGTAGATTCGGTAGATTTGATTCGGAGCGGTACGGTGCCGATCCATTTGGATACGACATCCAGCCCATCCTGGATTCCAGAGGATGTATCCCCGGTAGTCATCGAGCTGCTTTGTCTGGCCGGCGCCGTACTGCTGATTCGTGCTTTGCCGAGGTCGCTCTCGGCCCGTCATCTTGCCTATGTATTTATAAATATCAGTTTAGCTTTTCTGAGCTTTCCGGCTTCCATTCGCGGGGACCCCTTCGGCAAGCTGCTTATCCATGCATCGGTAATGGTATTGCCGATCGTGTTTTTGCAATTTTTGATCGTATTGCTTAACGAGAAGGGCGGGCTAAAGCTTACCTTCAAAGGGAAGCGAGTCGTATGGGGGGCCGTCTCCGCCATTGTGGCACTAATGTCCTTTTATTTTTTTGACAGCCCTTATACCAATACTATCTACAACTTTGTCGTAAGCATGGTCTTTGCATTTTTCATCGTCGGTCTTGTCGTCAATCTCGTTTTCTTATTCGGCATTTACTGGAAGCACCGGCGCAACAGGTCCCATGTCTCGTTAATGGTATCGACGATTTGGTTCGGCATGGCCGTCTCGTTTGCTCCGATCACCTTCTTTTCCTTCTTGCCTGATGTGCTGTTCGGGCAGGAATGGGTGTATTCCTATTACATGTCCTGGTTTATTTTCGTCCTGCCTGTAACGTTCGCATACTTAATCGTGGCCAAGAAGCTCTACGATATGGAACTTATCGTCCGAAGAATTGCGCTGGTGCTGTTCGTTTCGCTGCTGCCGAGCTTTGTCCTGGCTTTGCTGTACCGGCTGCTCCTGCCGGCCGAAACGTCTTGGCGCGGCACGTCTGTCGTATTTCTGATGCTGCTGGCCAGCTTCACCTTCGTTCTGTACTCTTTTGAGTATTTTACGACAAAGCTGCAGCCGCTGCTGTTTCCGCGCAAGCATCAGCTGCAAATCGCCCTGATAAATATTTCGACAAAGCTTCAATCGATATCTTCGTTTCACGATCTGAAAGGCATCATTCTCGTCGATATCGTCTCGACGCTGCAGGTATTCGGCGGAGCGATCGTGTTCAAGTATGACGATGAGTTCGAGACAATCAGCGAAGGAGCGATCGACCCTAGGGAGGCTGAGGCGCTCGTACTTGCAGACGGAGAAGCCGATCAAGAGAACTATTCCCTTATCAAAATTAACCGCAACGAGGAGTACACCAGCTACTTGATTATTTCCCGGAAAATGACGGGGACGCTGCTCAGTACGGAGGAGCTGCAATGGCTGAAGCTGATTACTTCGTATCTTGCGGTAAGTCTCGAGAACGTGTACCTGATCCGGAAGCTGACGATGAAGCTTGGACAGCTGGCTCTGCAATTGCCGAACGAGGATGCGGCCAAGCAGCTGGTTTGGTTCCGCAAAATGATGTTCGATTTGCAGGAGCGCGAGCGTACGCGTATCGCCACCGACCTGCACGACACGACGATGCAGGACTTGTTTTTCCTGAAACAGCGGCTGAATGCCCTGCTTGAGAAATACGCATTTACCGCGAACGACCGCAAGCAGATGGACGGACTGCTCGACTACATCGATATTATCAACGTTAATTTGCGGCAAAGCTGCTTTGAGCTTCATCCGTACATGCTCAAGGAGATCGGCCTTGTTCATACGGTACGGCGGTTGGTCGAATTCGAGGCGCCGGTCTCACCGTTTGAAATCGGCTTCCGGACGGGCGGTGCGGAATTCATTGAACAGCAGGATCTCGATACGAAACGGCACATTTTCCGGATGATTCAGGAGCTCGTCAACAACGCCAAGAAGCATTCCCGGGCGACCCGTATCCGGCTTGAGCTGTATGGCTCTCCTAGTGCGATCCGGATCGAATACGAGGACAACGGCATCGGATTCGATGTCAAGCAGATGGCGGTTGCGGATATCGGTACTTCCGGCAGGGGAATCGATCAGATCAAGAGCCGCATCTTCTCCATGAATGGGAAATTTGAGCTGCAAACATCGACAGGAACGGGCGTTACCTTCATAGTCACAATACCGATAAGGGAAGGAATGACGGCATGATGAATTCGATGAGAGCCATTGTCGTAGACGATCACCCGCTTATGGCGCAAGCCACGAAGCAGCTGCTCGAGCAGCTGGAAGGAATTGAGGTGCTGGGCGTCGCTCACGACGGGAAGTCCGGTTTGGACTTGGTCGTAAGGTTCATGCCCGACCTTGTGATGCTGGATTACCAGCTGCCGGATCAAGAGGGAAGCGATCTTGCCGCTGCGATTAAGGAAGTATCGCCGAAGACGCATGTGGTCATTTTCACAGGAGTCGATGTGTCGGCGCTGATGCACAGGTTCCTGGAGCTGGAAGTGAGCGGTGTCATCTCTAAAGAAACCAAGCATACCACGATCGGGCATATGCTGGCGTGCATCATGGACAACCATTTCGTGCTGCCGCGCAGCTTTACGAAGAGCTTGCTGTCCAATCCCGTGCCTGAGGCCGATTATGAGCTTGCCGAGGAAGAAGTACAGCTCATGAATATGCTCGTGCGGGGAGCTACGCTGGAGCAGATAGCGCAGAAGCTGCATATTAGCAGGCGGTCGGTGGACAACTATCAGCGGAAAATTTTCGACAAAATGGGGGTTCGGCTTCGGGCGCAGGCGATCGAGCGGTTCGTTCACAGCAAATATTATTATGAGGTTGGTGGGGCGGGAAAATGAAGTCAGTCGTTGTGAATGCCTTGTCCGCATTAATTGATGCGCATTTCCCCGATGAGCCCTTGAACGGCTTGCTTCGTGCAGCGGTGAAGCTCAAGCAGGAGGAGCGGTCGATTTGGGGAGAACTGACCGATACGGCTTACCGGATGTTCGGCGGTGCCTCTGAGCGGATTGCACACCGGACCGCGGTGGCGGAGCTTGTCCTGCTTGCCCTGGACATTGTCGACGACCTGCAGGACGAAGACAATGTGAACGCCGTATGGATGCAGTCTCCGCGGGCGCTCGCTTTGAACGCCGTGCTTGCCTTGTACGCCCTCGCTGCCGTCGAGCTGGCGGCCGGGGAGGGGCGCGGAGCGGAAGCGCTGGCGAGCTTCGGGCGAATGCTGGCGGAATCGGTGAACGGCCAGCAGCGCGACATCGATGGGAACATCGGCTCGGAGGACGAATACGTGGAGATGGCCGCACGCAAATCCGGCTCGTTGTATCGGCTCGCCTGCATGCTGGGGTATACGCTTGTAGATCCGCCTCTGGATCCTTCGGTTGTCAGTACGATGGACGAGCTGGCGCTTTGTGCCGGAATGATTGCGCAGCTGGAGAACGATCTGAACGACGTGCTCCGGTTCGACGTCAAGAGCGACTTGCTGGGCCGGAAGAAGACGATCGCGACCCTGTTCCTGCTGCGGGGCAGCGCCGAGGAGTTTCCCGGGCTTCTCGATTATTACGAAGGGCGGATGTCCGTCGAACGGTTCCTGCAGCTGCAGCCGGACATTGCGGCGTATGTGTCCGGCTCCGGCTGCATCGAATATACGCGGGCGATCCAGCACCTCTATCGCGAGCAGGCTGAGCCGCTGCTGGCCCGGCTTCCGGTCAGCGATGCATGGAGAGAGAGGTTCCGCGAATTGTTAAATTTGAACGCATAGAGCGTTGGGGTAAGGCGGCTAATCGTCGATTCCCGAAAGCGTCGGCGTTTTCGTGCTGTCCTTCGCTTTCACATAGTAGGTAAGCTGATTGCCGGATAAGAACAGCGCGTGGACGTCGACCCGGTAATCTTTGCCCTGGACGCCGAAGAACGTTTTGCTGGCGAGCAGTTTCGTATATACGTCCAGATCGTCTTGAATGTCAGCGCTTTTCTTGCCGATTAGAAATTTGAGATCGTTGCGGATCTTCGTTTCCAGTTCCTTCTGCGTGATGCTGTCAAGGGCCGCCTTTCCGTCCTCGGCTACCACCCTCACGTTGATTTTGGCGATTGCCCCCTGAATTTCCCTCTGTTTGGTCGCTCTTCGGTTTTCTTCTTCCAGCTGTGCGACCTTATCCTTCAACGCGTAATTTTGCTCCAGCAGCAGGTTGAACAAATGCTGGTGAATGCTCATGAATACGGCCGCTCCGACGATGCCGCCGGCGATGAAGATGCCGACGGCCTGGAAGAAGCGGGCGTATTTGTCGACCTCCGGCACTCTCATGACGACGTTCCCGACTTGCAGATCATTTGAATGAGCGAGGTGCCCAGCTGAGCGCCGATAAAGGCGGAAATAATGAACAAGATTTGCTTGCCCGCCATCGATACGTGACCTTCCGCAAACGAGTTTTCGATATATCGTATCGGGTCGATCGTTCCGCCGACAGCGGCGACCATCGCCCATATTTTCATTTTTTCGGCCAGATTGAGCATCTGCACGGTAGGCGGCTGCAGCATCAGTACGGAGGCGACGCCGCCCAGCATGGCTCCGCCCAGCACGACGCCGAAGGCTACGAAGAAATTAACGATCAGTTGGCTGATAAGAGGCATACGGCACCTTGCCTTTCGTCTTCCTTGGACTTTTGTTCGTGTGCTGTTCGCAAATTGTTCGCCTTATGGTACAATCATATGAGAAGCTTGTTCAAAACATGACGAAGGGAGCGTGGACGGCATGGGCGAGTTTGTTCATCTGCACGTACACAGCGAATACAGTTTGCTTGACGGAGCGGCGCGCATCGATGCGCTGGTGAAGCGGGCGGCGGAGCTCGGCATGACTTCGCTCGCCCTGACCGACCACGGCGTCATGTACGGGGCGATCGCCTTCTACAAGGCGTGCAAGCAGCGCGGGATCAAACCGATCATCGGCTGCGAGGCGTATTATACGAGCGGTTCCTTGAAGGAGAAGGGCAGCCGGCAGGAGCAGCCGATTTATCATTTGGTTTTGCTGGCGAAGAATGAGACCGGCTATCGGAATTTGATGAAGCTTGTCTCGATCGGGCATCTTCAGGGCTTTCATTACAAGCCGCGCATCGATGCGGAGGCGCTCGCGCAGCATGCGGAGGGGCTCGTATGCCTGAGCGCTTGTCTCGGCAGCGAAATTTCTCAGCACCTGCTGTATGACCGGCGTGACGAGGCGCTAGCGGCGGCCCTGCGCTACAAGGCGATTTTCGGTGACGATTTCTATTTGGAAATCCAGGACCACGGCATGATGGAGCAGAAGAAGGTCATGAAGGCGATGATCGAGCTGAGCCGTGAGACCGGCATTCCGCTCGTAGCGACGAATGACGTGCACTACGTCGAGGAAAGCGATGCGGCGATGCAGGACGTGTTGATCTGTATCGGTACGGGCTCAACCGTAGATGATGAGGACCGCACGCTGAAGCCGCTGACGAACCAGCTGTTTTTGAAGAGCGCGGAGTCGATGCGCAGCTTGTTCGCGCACGTTCCCGAAGCGGTGGACAATACGGTGCGCATCGCGGCATCGTGCGAGCTGGAGCTGACGTTCGGGAAGTCGATTCTGCCGCAGTTCCAACCGCTGCCGGATGGGCTCGATGCAGCCGCTTATTTGCGCGAGCTGTGTGTGCGCGGGCTGGAGGAGCGGTATGGAGCGCGCGAAGATTGGCACTCTTCGGGAGCCCCTTCCGCCGGGGCCGGCTGCAGCTGCGAGGAGCACGGCGGCTCCGCGGCCGGCGGAGCGGAAGCCGAAGGCGGCTTTCGCCGGGAAGCGGAGGCGCGGCTGGCGTATGAGTTGGATGTAATCGAGCGGATGGGGTATTCGGATTATTTTCTGATCGTGTGGGATTTCATCCGGTTCGCTCATGAGCAGGGCATTGCGACAGGGCCGGGGCGTGGCTCGTCGGCGGGAAGCCTGGTCGCTTACGCCCTGAAGATTACGGATGTCGATCCGCTGCGGTACCGGCTGCTGTTCGAGCGGTTTCTGAACCCGGAGCGGGTATCGATGCCGGATATCGATATCGACTTCAGCGACGAACGGCGCGACGAGGTCATCGATTATGTGATGCACAAATACGGGGCCGAACGAGTGGCGCAGATTATTACGTTCGGCACGATGGCGGCCCGTGCTGCGGTGCGCGATGTGGGCCGCGCTCTGAACGTGCCGTACGGCGAAGTCGACCGGGCCGCGAAGCTCATTCCGCATTCGCTCGGCATTACGCTCGAGGAGGCGATGAAGGCCGTACCGGAGCTGCAGGCGGCGGCCGCCCGTTCGGCAAAGACGGCCGAGCTGCTGGAGATGGCGCGCAAGGTTGAAGGGATGCCGCGCCATGCGTCGACGCATGCGGCCGGCGTCGTGATTTCGCGCGAGCCGCTGACCGAATATGTACCGCTGCAGGAAGGCGCGGTACAAACGCCGCTGACGCAATATACAATGGAGCACCTCGAATCAATCGGCCTGCTCAAGATGGATTTTCTCGGCTTGCGGACGCTGTCGATCATCGAACGGACACTCGGCTGGATCGAACGCGAGCATGGCGTGAAGCTGCGTCTGGACCAGCTTGATCTGGACCGCGACGATGCGACGTATGCAGTGCTGAGCAGGGGAGATACGACGGGGGTATTCCAGCTCGAGTCGGCGGGTATGCGGCGGGTGCTGCGGGATTTGCGCCCAACGTGCTTCGAGGATATCATTTCGGTTCTGGCCCTGTACCGGCCGGGACCGATGGAGTTCATTCCGCAGTACATTCAAGCGAAGCACGGCGCCGTTGAGGTTGTCTATCCGCATCCGACCTTGGAGCCGATTCTGCGGGATACGTACGGTATCATCGTATATCAGGAGCAGATTATGCAGATCGCCTCCACGATGGCCGGCTTCCGGCTCGGCGAAGCGGATTTGCTGCGCCGGGCCGTATCGAAGAAGAAGCGGGAGGTGCTCGACGAGCAGCGGGCCCATTTCGTCGCCGGAGCACTCCGTCAAGGGTACGGGGAGACAGAGGCGAATCTCGTCTACGACATGATCGTTCGCTTCGCGGATTACGGCTTCCCGCGCGCCCATGCGACGGCTTACGGCGTATTGGCGTTTCAGACGGCGTATTTGAAGGCTCATTACCCCGTAGCCTTCATGGCTTCGATGCTGACAGCCGTCATGGGCAACCACCGCAAGACGGCGGAATACGTCGACGAATGCCGGCGGATGGGCATCCCCGTGCTGCCGCCCGACGTTACGTCAAGCGGCGTCACGTTTACGCCGATTGCCGGCGGCGAGGGGCATTCGCCGGGCATCCGATTTGGACTGGCCGCCGTCAAGAACGTAGGCACGCAGGCGATCGAGGCGATCATGCGGGAGCGGAACAAAGGGCCGTTCGAAAGCTTGTTCGACTTTTGCCGCCGCGTCGATCTGCGGGTGTGCAACAAGCGGGTGATCGAGTCGCTCATCTATTGCGGCGCCATGGACGAGCTGCCCGGCAATCGGGCCCAGAAGATCGCAATGATCGATTACGCCGTCGACGCCGCTCTGAAATACCAGAAGGACCGGGACGAGCTGCAGCTGTCGCTGCTCGGCTTCGAAGAGACACCGAATTGGGACATCAGCTTCCCGGAGATGTCCGACGTGTCGTCGACGCAGCGGCTGGAGTGGGAGAAGGAGCTGCTCGGCATGTACGTATCCGGCCACCCTCTCGATGCCTATGCGCAGCTGCTGGAGGAGGCGCGGCTCGATATGCTGCACGACTTGGCGGATTATCCCGACAACAGCGACGTGCTCGTCGCCGGTATGGTTGTCTCCAGCAAAACGATCGTCACGAAGAAAGGACAGGCAATGGCGTTCGCCGAGGTCGAGGACCGAATCGAGAAGACGGAGGTCGTCTTGTTCCCCGAGCTGTGGAAGCAGGCTGCCCCGCTCGTTGCCAAGGGCCGGCTTCTGCTGATCCGGGCGAAGCTGCAGCTGCAGGACGAAGGCTTCAAGCTGCTGGCGGAGCGCATCGCCGATCTCTCGGGACCGGGAGCGGAGGCGCTGCTGCGGAGCTGGAAGCCCGGGGCGCCTGCAGGAAACACCGCCATGTCGGGAACCGAAGGCGCTTCACGGAGGCAGGCTGCACCGGCGGCGACCAAGGCCGCCGAGTCTGCGCCGGCCGTCGGCAAGCCGCGGACGGCGCGCGAGCAGCGCGTTTTCGTCAAAATATCCCCTGACCGCGAAGAGCCGCAGCGGCTGAAGAAGCTGCAAGCGCTCCTGCAGCAGCATGCCGGACCGCTTCCTGTCGCACTGTTCTACGAGCGGACGCAGCGAGTCCTGGGGCTCAGCGACCAGTACCGGGTCAAACCGACGGCTGAGCTCATCCGGGCTATTGAGGCGATCATGGGCGACCAATCGGCCCGCGTGAAATAATTTCACACTCGTTATCGTACAAGCGGAGCATTCGGGCAGAGCTGGGCCTGGCGAGCGGCTCCGCTATGAAACATATTTCGAGCTTCCTGTTCATACGTATGGTAGAACCGGCGGCAGCCGGCATCACTCTACGTATGAACGAGGAGATGAACGCATGAAGGGCCATCCGATTGAGGAGCTATTGAACAAACGCGGCGTTACGGTTGAACAAATTGCGGACATTGTATACAAGCTTCAACATCCTTATAACGATGAGCTAACCAAGGATGCATGCCTGGAGAGCGTCTATGCGGTGCTGAGCAAGCGGGAAGTGCAGTACACCCTGTATACGGGAATCGCTTTGGATGAGATGGCGGAGCGAAAGCTGCTTCCTCAGCCGCTGCAGTCGATCATGGAAGCCGACGAATCGCTTTACGGCGTGGACGAGACGCTGGCGCTCGGCATCGTGCACGTTTACGGCATGATCGGGCTGACCAGCTTCGGCTATTTGGATAAGGAGAAGATAGGGATTATCCGCACGTTGAACGATCACAAGCAGGCGATTCATGTATTCCTGGACGATCTTGTCGCAGGGCTTGCAGCGGCGGCATCGGCGCGAATCGCTCACCAAAATCCGAAAGCGGTCGAATATGAAGGGATTTCGCCTAACGACGAGCATTGAGCAGCTTCCGAAGCTGCTCTTCTTCAACGTGCGTCGTTTAGCTTTGTTGCGGGTAAAAGCGACATTGTGCTATGATGATTCTATTGTGTGTCCAAGCATAATTCGCTGAAAGCCGCATAGGAGGATCGTTTATGTGGACGGTAATTTATATCGCACCGACTGCCAAAATTGCCGATCGCATCAAGACGAAGCTTTCGGAGGAGGGCTTCCTTGTTCAGGTTCGCCCCATTAGCCTGACGAAGAACCAGTTCGAAATTTTGGTACCGGAGGGCGAGCTCGAGGAAGTTCAGGAAGTACTCAATTCAATTTTACATAGATAACGCCAACGCCAAAGCTCGGACTTCATTCGCTTCATCGTTACTACTACTCTATAGCCGGTGAGGTGTACCTGTGTTAAAAGATCTGTTTCACAAGCGTAAGTACGCGACAATTCCTTCTGAACGAGTAGAACGCCCGGAAAGGGCCAAGCGCGACATCCCGGAAGGACTCATGAACAAGTGTCCGAAGTGCGGAAACATTCAATACAGCAAAGAACTTGAGAAAAATTTGAAGGTGTGCTCCTCCTGCGGCTACCATTTCAAGCTGAATGCCATCGAACGGGTTCAGATGACGCTCGATGACGGCCGAATCTTTGAGTATGACACGGATATCGTGTCCGAAGACCCGCTCGGTTTTCCGGACTATCCGGACAAGCTGCGCAAGGCGACCGAAGGAACCGGGCTGCGGGACGCGATTATCACCGGCGAAGGAACAATCGGAGGCTTCCCCGTCGTTATCGGCGTCATGAGCTTCGACTTTATGGGCGGTTCGCTCGGCTCCGTCGTCGGCGAGAAAATTGCGCGGGCCGCGGAGATGGCGCTGCAGAAAGGCTATCCGCTGCTCATTTTCTCGACCTCGGGCGGGGCGAGAATGCAAGAGAGCATCTTGAGCTTGATGCAGATGGCGAAGACGAGCGCGGTGCTGACCAAGCTCCACGAGAAGGGCATCCTCTACGTGTCGGTCATTACCGACCCGACCTTCGGCGGCGTGTCGGCAAGCTACGCGATGCTGGGCGATATAATTATCGCCGAGCCTAACGCATCGTTCGGATTTGCAGGCCGGCGCGTTATTGAACAGACGATCCAGCAGAAGCTGCCGGATAACTTCCAGACCGCGGAGTCGAATTTTCAGCAAGGCCAGTTGGACAAGGTTGTTGCCCGCAAGGACTTGCGGACTGTGCTGACGAAAATCCTCGATATGCACACGATGAAAGGGGACGCGGCGTATGGCGAATGATTTGGCCTTCGAAAAGCCGTTGATCGAGCTGCGTGCAACGATCGACGAGCTGAAGAAAATCAGCGAAGATAAGCATATCGACTTCTCCGAGGAAATTCGCCGGTTGGAAATGAAGTACCGGGAAATCGAGAACGAGTTGTATGCTGTCATGTCGGCGGCCGAGCGGATGCAGATTGCTCGCCATCCGGCGCGTCCCACGACAATCGATTACATTCAAGCGATTTGTACGGATTTTGTCGAACTTCACGGCGATCGGCTGCATGGCGACGATTTGGCTATTGTCGGCGGCATTGCCAAGCTGAACGGCATACCTGTTACTGTAGTCGGACATCAAAGAGGCAAGGACACGAAGGACAACATCACCCGGCATTTCGGCATGCCTCATCCCGAGGGCTTCCGAAAAGCGCTGAGACTGATGCGGCAGGCGGACAAGTTCCGCCGGCCTATCGTGACGTTCATCGATACGAAGGGGGCATACCCCGGCAAGGCGGCGGAAGAGAGAGGACAAAGCGAGGCGATTGCCCACAATTTGTTCGAGATGGCTTCGTTCCGCGTCCCGATCATTTGCATCGTTATCGGTGAGGGCGGCAGCGGCGGCGCACTTGCGCTCGGTGTCGGCAACCGTGTATTAATGCTGGAAAATGCGATCTACTCGGCGATTTCGCCGGAGGGCGCAGCCTCCATTATATATAAAGATTCTTCGAAGGCGCTGGAAGCTGCAGAAGCGATGAAAATCACCGCGGCGGATCTGGAAAGACTCGGCGTCATCGACGGCATCGTCCCCGAGCCGAAGGGCGGCGCACACCGCGACCATGCGGCGCAAGCGGAGCTGCTGAAGGAACATATTGTTCGTCATTTGACCGATCTAATGACGCTAAGCGAAGATCAGCTTCGTGAAGACCGTTATAATAAATTTAGAAAGATCGGCCGATTCACCTATACCCAGGAGGGAAACCATGCGTAAAACGAAGATTGTATGTACTATCGGACCTGCCAGTGAATCTGTTGAAAACCTGAAGAAATTGATGGTCGCGGGGATGAACGTCGCTCGCCTGAACTTCTCGCACGGCGATTTCGAGGAGCACGGCAACCGGATCAAAAATATTCGCCAGGCGTGCGCCGAAACCGGGAAAACCGTGGCGATTCTCCTTGACACGAAAGGTCCGGAAATCCGCACCGGCAAGCTGAAAGTAGACGCTGTCGAGCTTGTACAGGACAATGAAATTACGCTCACGACGGAAGAAATTTTGGGCGACGAGAACCGCATTTCGATTACGTATCCGGAATTGCCGAAGGATGTCCAGATCGGCTCGACCATTCTGATCGACGACGGCCTGATCGGGCTGAAGGTTATCGACTTGACCGACACGGAAATCAAGTGCAGCATTACGAACGGCGGTACGCTGAAAAGCAAGAAAGGCGTTAATGTACCTGGCGTCAAAGTATCTTTGCCGGGCATCACGGAGAAGGATGCAAACGATATCGTATTCGGCATTCAGCAGGGCGTCGATTTCATCGCTGCATCGTTCGTACGCAAAGCGAGCGACGTATTGGAAATTCGCCAGCTGCTCGAGCAGCACAATGCATCCCATATCCAGATTATTTCCAAGATTGAGAATGAAGAGGGCGTCCAAAATCTCGACGAAATTCTCGAGGTTTCCGACGGTCTCATGGTTGCGCGCGGTGACCTCGGCGTAGAGATTCCTGCCGAAGAGGTTCCGCTCGTTCAAAAGCAGATGATCAAGAAATGCAATCAGGCCGGCAAGCCGGTCATTACGGCAACGATGATGCTTGACTCGATGCAGCGCAATCCTCGTCCGACGCGTGCCGAAGCGTCCGACGTGGCAAACGCCGTATTCGACGGCTCGGATGCCGTCATGCTGTCCGGCGAAACGGCCGCAGGCAAATATCCGGTGGAGTCCGTTCAAACGATGGCGCGTATTGCCGAGAAAGCGGAATCTGCGCTGGATCATAAAGAAATGTATATTCGCCAAATGAGCTTCCAGCAGAAGAATGTAACGGAGGTCATCTCGCAGGCGGTCGCCAATTCCGCTCTGGAGCTCGATGCACGCGCCATTCTGACGCCGACGGAAACGGGATATACCGCCCGCATGGTTTCAAAATACCGGCCTAAGGCACCGATCATCGCGATTACGCCGAACGAGCAGGTGATCCGCCGCTTGAGTCTCGTATGGGGCGTTGTGCCGATCTCGGGCGTCGAAGCGAAGACGACGGACGAGCTGTTCGATCTGGCTGTAGAGAACAGCGTGAAGTCGGGCCATATTAGTCTCGGCGACATCGTTGTGATTACGGCTGGAGTTCCTGTCGGCCGCTCCGGTACGACGAATCTGATCAAGGTTCATCAAGTTGGCGAGATGGTAGCCAAAGGTCAAGGGATCGGTACGCAGACGGCTACAGGCAAAGTCGTCATTGCCCGCACGCCGGAAGAGGCGAACGCCAAGATGACTCAGGGAGCTGTGCTGGTTACGGTTTCGACCGACCGCGATTACATGCCTGCATTCGAGAAAGCGTCGGCCGTTATTACGGAAACCGGCGGTATTACTTCGCATCCGGCAGTTGTCGGTCTGAGCCTGGGCATTCCGGTTATTGTCGGTGTAGACCAGGCGACAGAGCTGCTGAAGGAAGGCATGGAAGTGTCGATTTACCCGGAGGTCGGCGTGATCTATTCCGGACGGGCGAAAGTCCTGTAAGAGGCTAGCGTATAAATAAGGGCTGCCCGCTGTACAAGCGGCGGCTCTTTTTTTATCCATTTTTATAAACCGATGGAGGTGCAGCTGTGAGCTATTCGTTTACGTTCCGGGTCCGCTACCAGGAAACCGACCGTATGGGAGTAGTGTACCATACGAACTATATCAATTGGTTCGAATGGGGACGTACGGAGCTGATCCGCGCTTGCGGTTATCCGTACGAGCGAATTGAAGAACAGGGACTTTTGCTTCCGGTGCTGGAGGTAGGCGCCCAATTCAAGCAGGCGGCCAGGTATGATGAGTGCGTCACGGTGTTCACGAAGGTAACCGCTTGTACGGGAGTCCGGCTCGAATTCGAGTATGAAATCAGGCGCGGCGAAGCCGATCCGGAAGGTTTGCTCTTCGCGACAGGATTTACCAAGCATATGTGGGTAACTAAAGAGTGGAAGCCGGCACGATTGGAGCGGCATCTTCCGGAGCTGCACCGCATGCTGCAGGAACGATTCTAAGAATTTTACATAACGTTAACAAAACTCGAATAAATTTACGAAAAATTAATAAATATTTACAAAAACATTCGTTGTCGAGTGAAATATTGAATAGTACAATTATATCGACTATTATGTCGAAAGCTGGTATCCATGGCGGAGGGTTAACATGACGGAATCTCAAGCTTCACATACGACGAAAGAAGGCGCATCCATTTACTTCAACCGCGATTTGAGCTGGATTGAATTCAATTGGCGTGTGCTGGAAGAAGCTCAAGATCCGAGCACGCCGCTCCTGGAAAGAATGAAATTCCTGTCCATCGTATCATCGAATTTGGATGAATTCATGAGCGTGCGGGTAGCAGGCGTCAAGGATCAGATGAAGGCTGGATATACAAAGAAGGATTTTACCGGTTTCACACCTGCCGGGTTGTTCCGGCGCATTATGAAGCGTACCGCGAGGCTCGTCGCCGAGCAGTACAAATCGTATCGCGACATCTGCCGGCAGCTGGCGAAGGAAGGCATCGTCTTCGTCGATTACAACGGTCTGAATCAAAGCCAGAAGAAGGCGATGGACGCTTATTATCACGATATTATTTTCCCGGTGCTGACGCCGATGGCCGTCGATCAGAGCCGTCCGTTTCCGCTTGTTCACACCCAGTCGGTCTATCTTGCCGTCGTGCTGGAGCGCGAGGGGCAGACGAGCGAGGACGAGCCTTATTTTGCCATAGTGCAGGTGCCTTCGAATCTTTCCCGTATCATTCCCGTGCCGGCTAGGGCGAACAGCAAGAAGCAGGAGTTCATCTTGATCGAAGAGCTGATCAAAGAACATATTCAATCGCTGTTCAGCGGGTATACGCCGATCGCGGCACATACGTTCCGGCTGACGCGCAATGCCGACTTGACCTTGAACGAAGAGGGCGCGGAGGATTTGCTGGAGGAGATTGAGAAGGAGCTGCGCCGCAGGCGGTGGGGGGCTCCGGTGCGGCTTGAAGTTCAGGAAGATATGCACCCGTATGCGCTGACGCAGCTGCAGGATGAATTCGAGATCGATGAGCACGTATTTATGATCAACGGACCGGTCGATTTAACGTTCTTTATGAAGCTGGCGGGACAAATTCGCGGCTTCGATCATTTGCGCTACCCGTCGATTGATCCGGTGTATCCGGCCGAGTTCAAGGATTCCGAAGATTTCTTCGAGGTGCTGCGCCAGAAGGACGTGCTTGTTTATCATCCGTACGAATCGTTCGACGCCGTAACCGATTTCATCGAGCAGGCCGCGAACGACTCCCAAGTGCTAGCTATCAAAATGACGCTGTACCGCGTTAGCGGCAATTCGCCGTTAATCAGTGCCCTTGCCCATGCCGCGGAGTCGGGCAAGCAGGTGACCGTCGTCGTTGAGCTGAAAGCGCGATTCGATGAAGAGCGCAATATCGCATGGGCGCGCAAGCTGGAGAAGTCGGGCTGTCACGTCGTCTACGGTCTGGTCGGATTGAAGACGCATGCGAAGATCACACTCGTCGTGCGACAGGAGCAGGATATGCTGCGCAGATATGTACATGTCGGTACGGGCAATTACAATGACAGTACCGCGCGGCTGTACACCGATATCGGTCTGTTCACCTGTCACCCGGTCATCGGCGAAGACGCATCGGCTTTGTTTAACGAAATTACCGGCTACTCTGCACCGCACAATTGGCAGGCGATCGCCGTCGCTCCGACGAACCTGAAGGACGCTTTAATCAGCCTCATTCACCGGGAAGCGGAGCATGCCAGAGCCGGACGGCCGGCGCGAATCATCGGGAAAATGAATTCGCTCTCCAACCAGCAAATGGTCGACGAGCTGTATGCGGCCTCCCAAGCCGGAGTCAACATCGACTTGATCGTCCGGGGCGTTTGCTGCTTGCGTCCGGGCTTGGAAGGGATATCCGATCGAATTACGGTGCGCAGCATCGTCGACCGCTTTCTGGAGCATTCCCGCATCTACTATTTCGAGAACGGCGGTCACCCGGAAGTATTTATTTCAAGCGCCGACTGGATGACAAGAAATCTCAGCCGCCGAATCGAGCTGCTGTTCCCGGTGTTTGACCAGCGTCTTCAACGCATATTGATTCAAATCCTGCAGCTATCGCTGGAGGATAACGTAAAAGCCCGGCGTATGCTGCCGAGCGGTCTTTACGAACCTATTCAAGTTGAAGACGGAACCATGCATCGAAGCCAGTTCGAGGCGATGAACATTAAACAGTGGAAGAAGCTTCTGAAATAACGTCGATCTCAAGCTTGGCATTCCAGGCTTTCTGAAACTCTTTCTCCGCCGCGGCTGCTTCCATAAGCTCCAGCCGAGGCCAGTCTTTGCAGTGAAGACGCAGTCTTACCGCTTTGGTATCGGCGGCTGCCGATACGTGTTCGACCAGCTGGGTTTCGCTCTTATCGAGCGCTACGGCGACTTGAAGCAGCGTGCCCAGCTTGACAATCATCCCTTCGTCGGATTCCGAGACAATGTCCCTGAACTGCAGGAGCATCTGACGGGTCCGGCTTTTTGTTTTATAGGAAGCGATCAGCGCGCAGAGCAGCGTCTCCCGGTGCGACAAGCCGTCGATACGGGTATAGGCGATCATGTAGAACGTATGCCGGGTGTACTGATAGTAATTTACAGCCGATCCGAGTCGGTATAACCGGGCTGCGACGGATAGCAAGCGTCTGGCCGTATCGTCGCCGCCATGCTGCGGAAACAAGTCGTCGAACAGCTTGAGGGCGATGCGTTCGACTTGCTTCGCATGCTGAAGCGGAATGAAGGAATGCAGGGCTAGCTGGTTGTTCACGCTGTGCTCCAGCACATCGTCGACGATCGGCCGTTCAGGCCGGATCATTTCGTAAAACAAGCCGTCCCGCAAACCTGCGCCGCTGACAATGTACTTTTTCGTTTGGAGCAGTCCGAACAAGGTATGAAGAATGAGCAGGCCAGGTACGATGATATCGGCTCGATCCTTCGACAGGCCTTCGATTTTTTTGCGCTTCTCGTAAGTAAGCGACGGGAGCCAGTCCACCAGCTCTTGAACGTTTTCGGGGTAAAGGTGATAATTGTGCGCCTGATTGAACGAGTATTTGCGCCGCTTCTGATCGAGCTTGCCGAGCGTCCTGACCGTACCGCCCAGACCGATGAGAGGCAGCCCCGGATTCGCCGTCATCCAGGGGTGCGCGGCGGCGGCTTCCATCACCATCGCCCGAATCGTTTGGATTTGTTCGGAGGTGACGTCGCCGTCCTTCGTATGCATCCGGCACGTATTGACGGCACCGAACGGAAAAGAAACGCTGTGCCGGACGCGGCGGTTTTGGAACAGCGTTACTTCCGTGCTGCCGCCGCCGATATCTACAATAAAACCGTCCTGCACCGCCATGGTGTTGATAACGCCTTGAAAGCCGAGGCGGCCTTCATCTTCTCCGCTCAATACTTCGATGGAGAGGCCCGTCCTTAAGCGGAGCATTTGGACCACCGTCGCCGAATTGGCTGCATTGCGAATAGCGGCTGTCGCAGCGGCTCGGATGCGAGTTACGCCGGATGCGCTGCAAATCGTGCGAAACCGGCTCAGGATGGGAATGATGTCAGCGACATCCTTTTCTTGAAGAATTCCGTCGGATCCGATTCTTTCGCTAAGACGCGCCGATTCCTTCCATTCGCCGACTACGCGGTGCGCGCCCTGCTCGTTATGCGCGACGATGACCAGTCGGATGGAGTTGGATCCGATATCGATAATGCCGATTCGGCTAGTTATGCTCATGCGGTAATCTCCTTGTTTCACTAGTGGCTGTGGAAGCAGTCGCTGCAATATTTCCATTGTATCAATTCCGCCCGTTTCGAACAATCAGGACAAGGGTATAGTTTCCTGTCCGATTAGCCACACTTTGGATGGTGTCGATCGCTGCGATAGACGATAGTTGTAGCTGTGATTATAAAGTTTTATGTCCCATTCGGTTCACAGCGCCAAGTAAATCCTTTATGATGTTAGAAGGGATCATGTACAAAATTGGGAATCCTGTAACTTTCGATATAAGGAGAGATCGCAATGACCGCAACGAAAGGCTTGGAAGGCATCGTAGCCGCCCAATCCTCCATCAGTTCGATCATCGACGGCGTACTGACGTACCGTGGCTACGATATCGACGACCTGGCGGAGAACGCAACGTTCGAAGAAGTAATTTACTTGCTGTGGCACGGGAAGCTTCCGACACAGAGCGAGCTCGACCAGCTGATTGCCGATCTGAACGCCAATGCGAATGTTCCGGCTGCCGTGCTGGATCAAATCAAGACATATCCGAAGAACGCCAATTCGATGGCTGCGCTTCGTTCGGCCGTATCGAGCCTTGCTTTGTATGACGAAGAAGCGAACGACATGAGCGCCGAGTCGAATCTGCGCAAAGCGATCAAGCTTCAAGCGCAAATTCCGACGCTGGTCGCCGCTTTCCAACGCATTCGTAACGGTCAAGAACCGATTGCACCGAAAGGCTACTCGTCTATTGCCGCCAACTTCTTGTACCAGATGACCGGCAAGGAGCCGGACAAGGTAGCGATTGAAGCGCTTGACAAAGCTCTTGTGCTGCATGCCGACCACGAGCTGAACGCTTCCACGTTCGCTGCGCGCGTTACGGTTGCGACTTTGACCGACATCTATTCCGGTATTACATCGGCAATCGGCACGCTGAAGGGACCGCTGCACGGCGGCGCTAACGAAGCGGTCATGGCGATGCTGGAAGAAATCGGCACATACGAGAACATCGAGCCTTACATCAGCGGCAAGCTGGAGAAGAAAGAAAAAATCATGGGCTTCGGTCATCGCGTCTATAAGAACGGCGACCCGCGCGCGAAGCATCTGCAGAAGATGTCGCACGAGCTCGGCAAAATTACGGGGAATATGGACTGGTACAACATGTCGATCAAGATTGAAGACATGGTTACCGGCCAGAAGGGCCTGAAGCCGAACGTCGACTTCTATTCCGCTTCCGTGTATACGGCGCTGGAAATTCCGCGCGATCTGTTTACGCCGATTTTCGCGATTTCCCGCTGCTCCGGCTGGACGGCTCACATTCTCGAGCAGTTCGCCGACAATCGTCTGATTCGTCCTCGCGCCGAATATGTCGGCCCGACGAACCAGAAGTACGTTCCGATCGACGCTCGATAATTTCGATCAACCTGAAGTACCGATAGCGGGCGGTTCAGAGGCGAGCGGTTCCCGCCTTTGAGCACCCGTTTGTTGTGTGTATGCTCTTCATAGCGCCTGCACCGATACATAAACTCAAGGAGGATTTTTCCAATGCCAAATTTCGAACAATACGCATTACCGACTGAAGGCCAGAAGATCACGATCGAGAACGGCAAGCTGAACGTTCCGAATAACCCGATTATTCCGTTCATCGAAGGCGACGGCACAGGCCCTGACATCTGGGCTGCATCGAAGCGCGTACTGGATGCCGCTGTCGAGAAAGCATACAAAGGCGAGAAGAAAATCGCATGGTACGAAGTGTTCGCCGGCGAGAAGGCGTTCAACACATACAACAACTGGCTGCCTAACGATACGCTGGAAGCGATTCGCGAGTACATCGTAGCGATCAAGGGACCTCTGACGACTCCGGTAGGCGGCGGTATCCGCTCCCTGAACGTAGCTCTGCGTCAAGAGCTTGACCTGTACGTGTGCCTGCGTCCTGTTCGTTATTTCGACGGCGTACCTTCCCCGGTGAAGCGTCCTGAGCTTGTCGACATGGTCATTTTCCGCGAGAACACAGAGGACATCTACGCCGGCATCGAGTGGGCGTCGGGCTCCGAAGAAGTGAAGAAGGTTATCGCGTTCCTGCAGAACGAAATGGGCGTTAAGAAGATCCGCTTCCCGGAAACTTCCGGTATCGGCGTAAAGCCGGTTTCGTCCGAAGGCTCCGAGCGTCTCATCCGCGCCGCTATCGAGTATGCGATCGAGCATAACCGCAAGTCCGTGACGATCGTTCACAAGGGCAACATCATGAAGTTCACCGAAGGCGCGTTCAAGAACTGGGGCTATGAGCTGGCTGAGCGCGAGTTCGGCGACAAGGTGTTCACTTGGGCGCAGTTTGACCGCATTAAGGCGGAGCAAGGCGCAGAAGCGGCGAACAAAGCACAGAAGGATGCGGAAGCAGCAGGCAAAATCATCGTGAAGGACGCAATCGCGGACATCGCCCTGCAGCAAGTACTGACTCGTCCGACGGACTTCGACGTCATCGCGACACTGAACCTGAACGGCGACTACTTGTCCGACGCACTCGCGGCGCAAGTCGGCGGTATCGGTATCGCTCCGGGCGCGAACATCAACTACGTGACCGGCCACGCGATCTTCGAAGCTACGCACGGTACGGCTCCAAAGTACGCAGGTCTTGACGTCGTTAACCCGGGCTCCGTGATTTTGTCCGGCGTCATGATGCTCGAGCATCTCGGCTGGCAAGAAGCGGCTAACCTGATCTACGCGGGCATGGAGAAGTCGATCGCTGCGAAGACGGTTACTTATGACTTCGCCCGTCTGATGGAAGGCGCGAAAGAAATTAAGTGCTCCGAGTTTGCAAACGAAATTATTAAGCATATGGCGTAAGTTGCCGAGCTCTTCGGCAGCATGATGTTCACATAGGGGAAGGAGGCGGCTCCTTTAGACTGTTGTTCCACGGAAGGAATGGGAACCATTAGTTTAAAAGTCGCTTCCTTCCCCTATACTATTTGGTAGGAAATTCATTCACTAACTCTAATGGAGGTTGGAATGGTCATGGCAATTCGCCGCAATAAGATTTCCGTTATCGGTGCCGGCTTTACCGGCTCGACAACTGCTTTGATGCTCGGACAGAAAGAACTGGGCGACGTCGTATTGCTGGACATTCCGCAGCTGGAGAATCCGACCAAAGGTAAGGCGCTCGACATGCTGGAGGCAAGTCCGGTCCAAGGCTTCGATTCGAATATTATCGGTACGGCAAATTACGAAGACATTGCAGGTTCCGACGTTGTCATCATTACGGCCGGCATCGCACGCAAGCCGGGCATGAGCCGCGACGACCTCGTGAATACGAACGCAGGCATCGTCAAATCGGTATGCGAGAACGTGAAAACATACGCTCCGGAGTCGATTGTCATCATTCTGTCCAACCCGGTTGACGCGATGACTTACGTTGCTTACAACACGCTCGGCTTCCCGAAAAACCGTGTCATCGGCCAATCCGGCGTACTCGATACGGCACGCTACCAAACCTTTATTTCGCAAGAGCTGAACGTTTCGGTGGAGGACGTTCGCGGCGTCGTTCTCGGCGGCCACGGTGACGACATGGTACCGCTCGTTCGTTACACCTATGCCGGCGGCATCCCGATTGAGAAACTGATTTCCGCTGAACGTATCGAGGCGATTGTCAAGCGCACACGCACAGGCGGCGGCGAAATCGTCAATCTGCTCGGAAGCGGGTCGGCTTATTACGCTCCTGCCGCATCGCTCGTGCAAATGACGGAAGCGATCCTGAAGGACAAAAAGCGTATATTGCCGACGATCGCGCTGCTGGAGGGCGAGTACGGCTACGACAACCTGTTTATGGGCGTTCAGACGATTCTCGGCGGCAGCGGCATCGAGAAAATTATCGAGCTTGACCTGACGCCGGAAGAGAAGGCGGCGCTGGACAAATCCGCCGAGTCGGTACGTAACGTGATGAAGGTCGTTACATTGTAAGCGGAACGATCAAGCTTACCTGCGAATAACCGGCATCATGCCTCTCTGTTAGAGGGACGATGCCGGTTTTTGCCGTTCGGGGCAGCCTCGCCGGCTCAGGCCCTTTGCCCTACCATCCTATTTCTAGTATACTTATTAGGAATCTATGCCATTAAGGGGGCTGTCATCGTACGATGCAACAAGTGTTTGTTTTTTTACATGTGGTAGGCGGGGTCCTGATGGGCTTCTATTTCTTGCTGCCGTTCCTGATCGCTGCTTCGAGCAAGCTTTCCGGTGCTTCTTTGGCAGGCTATATGTCGGTAATGCGAACGATGAATCGCGTCGGTCAGTTCGGTTTGATCTTCGAGCTTCTGACCGGCGGATACTTGATTCCGAAATACACGTACAACATTTGGTGGCTGATCGCCTCGCTGGTGCTGCTCGTAGCGATGGGTGCCGTCACCGGCATCATGGGCGTTCGCATGAAGAAGCTGATCGATGCAGCAACTTCCGGCGGCAGCGTCGACGCGAACCGTAACAGCGCAGCAGTACTGAGCTGGATTTCGGCGGTCTTCCTGCTGGCCATCATTTTCTTGATGTATTCGATGGCACGCGGGATCGCGCTGTAAGCCGATTATCGTTCATATCAGCAGAATAGTAAAGCCGACTCGATCATGCGCCGTAGCAGCGCGGGAGAGTCGGCTTTTGTTGTTCTTTTATTCGTCTTCGCCGGTTAGCAGCGACATTTCATCGAGCGTCTTCTCGAACGAAGGTCCCAGATGCTCGAGAAAGTAGCCGATTTCCGGCATGCCGAGCTTGTCCAGGCTGGCCTGTACCTGCTGGCGGGCTACCGTAAATTCGCGGTTGCCGGCGGCGAGCTCCGTTACGCACTTCAAGTAGGCGTCCAGCAGGTCAGCGGCCTTAACCCATCTATACAGCTCCGGATCCGGCTCCACGAGCAGCTGGCGGTAAACGGCACGCAGCGGCTGTGGAGCAGCCTGAACGAGCCGTTCGGACGCTTCGCGCTCCATCAGGTGAAACTGGCTGCGCAGCTTCTCGTTGTTATGCTTGACCGGCTGAGGGATATCGCCGACGAACACCTCGCTTACATCGTGAAACAAAGCGAGCGATACGACGCGCTCTGTCGGCACGCTGCGGCCGAATACTTCGTTAGCGATCGTACACAATTGATGAGCCAGCGCCGCCACAAAGAAGGAATGCTCCGCGACGGATTCTTTGCGGGTGTTCCACATCAAACTCCAACGGTCAATATATCGCAGCCTATACAAATATGCTGAAAATGGACTGTCCATCGTTATCCCCCTGCATGTGCTTTCGACTTCAATTGTTCCGGCACCCGAACGATCCGCCGGGTGATGGTTTTGTGCAGCCCTTCAGGCGAAATGTTCGGCGAACCGGCATTGATCCGCGGAATCCGCAGCGGATCGACGCCGGGAACGGCCATTTCCGGCGTAATCGTGAATGCGTAGCGCACGCCGGCGTCGCCGACGATAGCGCTGGCTTGCCGGTTCGTGATGCCAAACGGGTAAGCCAGCGTATCGGAGCCTCCCGCCTCCAGCTCGCCGAGCTTCTGCAAACATTGCTTCGTATCCAGCAGCACCCGTTCGCGGTAGGTGTCCTCCGTCTCCGGGGAGCCGTCCCCCCGGGTGATCCGCCCCGTCATGATCGCATCCCCGTTGTCGAGCTTGCCGTGCATCGAATCCGTATGACAGCCGAATGAGACGAGCTCCGGCGACTCCTTCCGCATCGCCCGCAATTCATCGCGCGATAGAGAAGGGATGTACGTTTCCTTCGGATGCTCCAGGGTGCCGGTGATGATATAGTTAACCGCCGGTACGCGAAGCTCGCGCAGAATCGGATACGCCTTCGTATAGAAGCTCTCGTACCCGTCGTCGAAAGTGACGAGCGCGGCATTGGGCGGCACTTCGCCGCTGCCGTCCATGAAGGCGCTGAACTGCTCCAAGGTAATGAAATGATAGTTCAATCGTTTCAGCGTCTCAAGCTGCGACCGGAACAGCTGCGGAGTAATCGTACTGGAGCTTTCCGCCGTCTCATCGACGTGGTGGTACATCAGCACCGCGACCTGATCCCGGTACATGACATCGCTTCGGGACGCTTGCAGAGCCGGCCCGATCAAGCCGATCCCTAATGCGGCCAGCAGCAGCGACAATCCGATCCAAGGTTTCATAGTGCCTCCCCCGTTGTCCTCTTCTGTCGGTAAATGTGCTATAATAAAGTAGCTATTCCGATATGGGAGAGGAGATTTCATTCATGCAACATTTTCAGCAAAGCGTCTATAACCTGATCGTCGAAACATCGACAAATTTGCCGGCCGACGTTCGCAAGGCGATTCAAGCCGCACAAGAGCTTGAAGACAAAGGAACGCGCTCCGCACTGTCGCTTTCGACTATCGGCGAGAATATTAATATGGCTGAGTGCAACGTATCTCCGATCTGCCAAGATACAGGCATGCCTACGTTCATTATACACTGCCCGGTCGGGGCGAACCAAATCGTCATGAAGAAGCAGATTCAGGACGCCGTCGCGCAGGCGACGAAGGACAGCAAGCTCCGTCCGAATTCCGTCGATTCGCTTACCGGTGAGAACCAGGGCAACGTGGGTCCGGGTACGCCGGTCATCCACTTTGAGCAGTGGGAACGGGACGACATCGAAGTGAAGCTGATTCTGAAGGGCGGCGGCTGTGAAAATAAAAACATCCAGTACTCCCTGCCGGCAGAGCTGGAAGGACTGGGCAAAGCCGGCCGCGACCTCGACGGTATCCGAAAGTGCATCATGCACGCCGTGTACCAAGCGCAAGGACAGGGCTGTTCCGCAGGCTTCATCGGCGTCGGCATCGGCGGCGACCGGACAAGCGGCTACGAGCTGGCCAAGCATCAGCTGTTCCGCCCCGTAGACGACGTCAACCCGAATGAAGAGCTGCGCAAGCTTGAAGACTATATCATGGAAAATGCGAACAAGCTCGGGATCGGCACAATGGGCTTCGGCGGCCAAGTATCGCTGCTCGGCTGCAAAATCGGCGTCGCCAACCGGCTGCCGGCATCGTTCTTCGTATCGGTGGCGTACAATTGCTGGGCGTTCCGCCGTCAAGGCGTTATAATCGATGCATCGACTGGCGAAATTAAGGATTGGGTATACAAGAGCGGCAAAGGCATTGCGATGAAAGGACTGGCCGTAGAAGAGGCGGTCGACAAGCTGGAGGAAGCGAACGAGCAGCGCCGCGAAATCGTGCTGCAGACGCCGATCTCCGAAGAGCAGATCCGCAGCCTCAAGGTCGGCGACGTCGTCATTATCAACGGCATGATGCACACAGGCCGCGATGCGCTCCACAAGTATCTGATGGATCATGACAGTCCGGTGGACCTGGAAGGTGCGGCCCTGTACCACTGCGGACCTGTTATGTACAAGGATGAGAACGGCGAGTACCACGTTAAGGCTGCCGGCCCGACAACATCGATTCGCGAGGAGCCTTATCAAGCCGACATTATTAAGAAATTCGGCATTCGCGCCGTGATCGGCAAGGGCGGTATGGGCGCCAAGACGCTGAAAGGCTTGCAGGAGCACGGAGCCGTATATCTCAATGCAATCGGCGGTGCAGCGCAATACTATGCGCAGTGCTTCAAGAAGGTGGAAGGTGTCCACTTCATGGAGTTCGGCATTCCGGAAGCGATGTGGCATTTGCAAACGGAAGGCTTCGCGGCGATCGTCACGATGGATTCGCACGGAAATTCCTTGCACGCCGATGTCGAGAGCGACTCCAGAGCCAAACTGGAGCAATTCAAAGAGCCGGTATTCAAGTAAGCAATAACATTCAGGGGAGACTTCCGCTTGCAGCGACGCGCGGAACAGTCTCCCTTTCCTGCACAACGGGGAGGACGCATGAGCGAACAACATTTTCGTGAAAAAAAGCTGCTCGAACGCACAGCGATCCGAATTTTCCTGCAGCGGCACAACGAACGTTACGAACCCGCCATGCGGCTGTTGTATCAGCAGGAGCGCCCGGATGCCGTGCTGGAAAATACGAAGACCCGCGGCAAAATCGGGCTGGAAATCACCCATTTGTTCTACGACGAATATGAAGCGAAGATGGTGCTGGGCCGGCAAGCGACGATGCAGTGCGAAATCGGCGGACTGGACAAGCTGATCGGAGAGCTGAACGAACGTATTCGTGTGAAGGAGGGGAAATTTGCCGCTTATTCCCACGACTATCCGTTGTCTTTACTCATTCGGAACGCTTCCCCGGCGTTTCGTTTGACCGATATTTTGGAGCGTAAGGAGCTTATTTGCAAATCCGCAGGGCTATTCGAGCATATTTGGTTTTTGTCCCGTGACGGGGGAGATGAATGGCTGCTCGCCGAGTTACATTAATAAATTCTTAACATAAAAAGACTGGACGAGCCGAAGCGTTGAAGGTTACGCTTGAGTGTGGCATTCTATTCCTGACAAAGGTGGAACGAAGCTTGAACCAATTTCGCGCGAAGCTCACATTCATCATGATGGTGATCATCGGCTTGTCGATGTTGACGGCAGGACTGTTCATCGCCAAGGTATTGGAGGATTCCCATGTCGATCTGCTGCGCAGCAATTTGATGCGCGAGCTGAAGGTCATCTCCGTATCCGGCGATTGGGGCAAAAGTACGGCGAGTACCGACGAGAGCATTAGTCATTATACGGAACAAGCGACCGAGCTGAAAAATTTGGCGTATACCCGAATTACGTATATCGGATCGGACGGACAGGTATTGGGTGACTCCGACCAGGATCCTCGTCTCATGGACAATCACTTCGATCGCGAGGAAATCGCCGGTGCACGGGCGAACGGATTCGGCAGCTCGATTCGGTATAGCGACACGCTAAAGCAGAATATGCTATATGTGGCGATGAGGCTGGATCAGCCGGGACAACAGAACGGATATTTGCGGCTTGCTATGAGTCTCAAGGATGTGGAAGCGACGGTTGAGAAGGTGTGGTATTTTCTCATCGTCGGACTTGCCGTCTTGTTCGTTCTGGCCGGAGCGGTGTCTTACCGGATTGCCCGCGGCCTGACAAGGCCTATAGAGAAAATTACCCGCGTCGCCAAGCAAATTACGAACATGAACTACAAAGCGCGCGTCAATATGAGCAGGAACGACGAGGTCGGTCAGCTGGGACGGGCGATCAATGCGATGGCGGACAGCCTCCAGCTGCAGATGCACCGCATTACGGAGAACGAAAACCGGCTGAAGAGCGTCCTGGAAAATATGACGAGCGGCGTCATGATGATCGATAAAGACGAGCGGATCGTGCTGCTGAACCCGGCTGCCGAAGATTTGCTCGGATTTACGGCGCAGGAGCTGCTCGGCAAGAAGTATGACGAGGCGAAGCAGCAATACGAATTCGCCAAGCTCATTCAAGAATGCGTGGATACGGGGGAGCATGTCCGCGACGAAATGATGTTTTATTATCCGTCGGAGCGCATCCTGGATATTAACCTCAGCCCTATAGCCCATGAAGGCGACGAATGGGCCGGCGTATTGATCGTACTGCACGATATTACGGCGGTTCGACGCCTGGAGCGGATGCGAAGCGAGTTCGTCGCCAACGTCTCGCATGAGCTCAAGACACCGATCGCCGCGGTGAAAGGCTTTACGGAGACACTGCTGGCCGGGGCGCTGAACGACATGGATACGGCGAAGCAGTTTTTGCAAATTATTTTCGATGAATCGGAGCGGCTCAACCGGTTGATCGGGGATATTCTGGAGCTGTCGAAGATTGAATCCAAGCGGATTCCGCTGCAGTTCTCGCCGGTCGATATGCCGGTGTTTGTCGATAATCTAATCAGTATGATGAGGCCGGAAGCGAACAAGAAGCATATTGAGCTGCTGAGTCAGGTTCCGGACGATATGTATATGGAAGCCGACGAGGATCGATTGCGGCAAATTTTTATTAATTTGCTGTCGAACGGCATCAACTATACGCCCGAGGGCGGAAAGGTTAAGGTTCGGATCGATCCGTTGTACGGTGAAGGCGGTAAGTACTCGACTGCCGGAGAGCTAGGCGAACCGGCTGAATACGAACGAGTCCGGATTACGATTCAAGACACGGGCATCGGCATTCCCAAGAAAGATTTGCCGCGCATTTTCGAACGGTTCTACCGTGTGGACAAGGCTCGGTCGCGCAGCTCCGGAGGCACCGGGTTAGGGCTATCGATCGTGAAGCATCTGGTAGAGCTGCATCATGGAACGATTCGGGTGGATAGCGAGCCGGGTTTCGGTACGACATTTACGATCGAGCTTCCGGTGATTCATTAATTTTCAAGAAATGATGGTTTTTTCATGAAGATGATGATACGCTAACAATGAATACTCTTAGTTGGGGGATCCCTGTATGGGAAACAAAATTTTAGTCATCGAGGACGAGCCTACCCTGGCCCGGTTGCTCTCCTATAACTTGACCCAGGAAGGCTATGAGACGAAAGTCGTCGATCACGGAGCCGACGGCTTGCAGGCGGCGCTGCAGCAGCCCTTTGACCTCATTATATTAGATATTATGCTGCCTGGGCTCAGCGGCTTCGAGATTTTGGCCAAGCTTCGGCAGAAGGGAAATCAGACGCCGGTTATTATTTTGACGGCAAGGAATGCGGAGGAAGAAGTCGTACAAGGGCTTAAGCATGGCGCCGACGATTATATGACGAAGCCTTTCGGCGTCGCCGAGCTGCTTGCCCGCGTGTCGGCCGTACTGCGACGCACGAAGCCGGATGAAGGCGTCGTGGACAGGCAGCAGTCAAGCGATAAAGTGATCGAAATCGGCGAGCTGCACATTTACCCGGAGAAGTACGAGGTGCTGCTCGGCGGCGAACCGATTCCACTGCGTCCGAAGGAGTTCGAGGTGCTGCTATATTTGGTTCAAAGGCCTGGCGTCGTCGTAACTCGCGACGATTTGATGAATATCGTCTGGGGCTTCGATTATATCGGAGGCCAGCGAACGGTGGACGTTCACGTTTCGTCGCTGCGCAAGAAGCTGGAGATGAATCAGCAGTCGGTGCAGATCGATTCGATTCGGGGCGTAGGGTACAAGCTGGTTACACAGCAGTTGAAGAAGTAAGTCGGATGGGTCCTTTGGGGCCCATTTTTTGTTTTTATCGGGGATATGGGTCGGGGCCTGTCGGGCTGAGCGGCGGATTGCAGCTAGGGGGCTGCGGCTTCGTTGAAATCGGGTTCCCGGTCGTGCCGGGGATATACTGCTTTCCTCGCGCGGCTCCGGGACGAGGCCGAATCGATCATGCTGCCTATTGGAGAAATTTCGTTGCTTGGCAATCATTGCAAATCGAAATCTTAAGGAAATATTATGATTTTGTTTCAAAAATCTTCAGTTTTGTCCTCTATACTGTTTATGTTATGTGAGAAGGCGGAATTACGGAGGTATGAGGTCGACTGCTACAATATCTGTTATTATTTGCTGAAAAATGATTCGGCCGCTGCGAAAGCGGCCTGTCAAACACTTCTTGATCTTTACGTTGACGAAAGCTTCTGGCGGGCGGCTGAGAGGAGCAGCAGCGGCAGCGGGTTTGCGCCGTGCCGCCATCCAAAAAGCAGCACAACACTGGACAGACTGAAACAGGGATTGCGTGACGAAATTATCAACAGAACGTCAGAGAATAGGCGGGAAGAAATGGAACAGGCAAGTGTTATGAATAAACGAGAGAAAATTGAAACCATCTTTGTATGGGCAGTTTTTATTTGTTACACACTTTTTTTATTTAAATTATTGTTCTTATCAAGAGTTTCACTATTGGATTTGTTGAATAGTCAAAGGACTTTAGTTAGGTCAGTCAATCTCATTCCTTTTTATAGTATAAAAGAGTATATATTTAGCAGCTCTGTTACTATAAAAAATTTTGAATATCAAGTTAGCTCCGCTAAGGTCATGATGTGAGCTTCTGGTAGGTGATGGTGT
>NZ_JBHLWN010000069.1:0-11360 GCF_042432825.1 Paenibacillus chartarius
CAAAGAAGAAAACACGCGAAAAAGTCAGAAAAACGGAGAAAACATTAATTTATTGAGGGAGGTGAAGGTGAAGGAAGGGGATGCCGTGAAGAAAGGACAGACACTGATCGTTCTGGACTCCGCCCCGGCCGCCAAGAGCCTGGCTGACGAGCAGGACCGTTACGCCAAGCAGCAGCTGGAGCTGGAGAAATTGCAGGATGCGCTCAAGCAGAACGGGATCGGCGGCGAAGCTTCCAAGATGGATGACATGAAGCGGCAGATCGCGGCGCTGAAGCTGGATATGTCCATTCAGGCCCGCAAGATCGAGAGCATTCGAAGCGACATTTCGGAAAATGGCTCCGTGACTGCACCATTCGACGGGCTGATCATCGATATCCAAGCCGACGAAGGGGTGCCCGCTTCCCCGGGCAAAGCGCTTGTGCAAATCGCGGACTCTTCGCAGGGCTGGACATTGCAGGCACGGGTCGATGCCGACGCCGCCGAACGACTTGTAACCGGAGAAACGGTTGACGTGAGAATCAAAGAAACGACACCGCGTTACGTGAAGGGCAAGGTATCCGAAGTCGACTACTCGGAGGAGGGAGGAGGCCAGCCGGCAAGCAGCGGAGCGACAGCAACGAAATTAGTCACCCTAGATATCGATGATCCGAAGCTGAGCGGGGGAGAGCTGGCGGATTTCAGCTTAACCAAGAAAGCGGGGACGCCCCGGCCTTTGGTGCCGGTGGCTGCCCTCAGGTCGGATTCGCAGGGCGAATATATGTTCACCATTGTGGAAACGAAGCGTCCCCTCGGCAACGAGTTCCGGGTTAGCAAAAAGTACGTTCATACGGAAGACGCGGACGGGACCAACGCCCTGTTGAACGGGGGAATCGGCCTGGAGGATAAAATCGTGACCGAATCGAGCGAGCCGCTGAGCGATGGCGACCAGGTTCGGCTGAATTAATCTACATTGAAGGAGACGATAACAAGTGACAAACAAGTGGAAACATGTGGCTCTATGTTCGATATTAACGGTGCTCCCGCTTACTGCATGCAGCAGCAATTCGAATTCGGCTGCCGGCAGCGATGCCGCTTCTCCGCAAGGAAAGAACGGCAAGACAACCGTGACGGTTTCCGCCTTGAAGAAGGATGCCTTCCTGCAGGAGGCTGAGCGCCTGTTCGAGGAGGCGAACCCGGACATCGATATCGACATCCGCGGCTATTTGGCAACTCCCGAGAGCGATAACAAGAAAATGGTCATGAGAAGCCTAGAAGGAGATAAACCGAATGAAGCCGATCTGGAAAAATTCAGGACGTCCGTTAACGCGGAGCTGATGTCCGGTAAGGGCGCCGATTTGATCGCTCTGGAACATCTTCCGTACGAGAAGTATGCCCGCAAGCATCTGCTCGCCCGGCTGGACGATTGGATCAAGAAAGACGGCGGACTCAAGGACTCGGACTATTACACGAGTATATTCGATGCGGTGCGAGTCGACGGGACGGCCTTTGCGCTTCCCATTCACTACACGATGAACGCTACGCTGGGCAACACCCCTCTTCTGGAGGCGCAGGGAATCCAGATTGACGACTCCAAATGGACGTGGAAGGACATGCTGGCTATCGGCCGGCAGGTTGTGCAAAGCGGCGGAAATGCTGCGGCGGTCTGGACCGGCAAGCCGAAAGCGGATTTGATCGGGGATATGGTGCAAAGTCAGTACAGCCAGTATGTTTCGGGAAAGAAGGCGGCGTTCGACACTGCTGAATTCACGGAATTGCTGGAGCAGGTCAGCGATATGTACGACAAAGGTCAGATTCTGGAGACAGCCGATATGTCGAATGCATCGAAGGACATATTTAAATCGCTGAGTATGCAAATGCCGATGAATTTGCTGTTTATGCCGCAAATGATGTACGGAGGAAAAGGCAAAGTGTACAACACACCGGCGGAGAACGGCAATGGCAGCGGCATATCCTTTACTTCCAATCTGATGCTCGGTATTAATGAAAAATCGAAGCATAAGGAGGAGGCGTGGAAATTCCTGCAGTTCCTGCTGTCGGAGAAGGTTCAGTCCGCGCCTTGGCTGCAAGGCTTCCCCGTTCATAAAGCATCGCTGGAGAAGCAGCTGAGGCAGTCGATCGAGGCGCTTTCCAGCGGCAGAATCAAGCTGCAGGGGCCTAACGGCACCGGTCCGTCGGCGGCGATTACGGAGGAGCAGCTACAGTCGAGCCTGGCTCTTGCGGATCGGAAAGCCAGCTATGCCGCAGGAGACCCGACGGTTATGAAGATTGTCAAGGAAGAGGCGCAGGCGTTCTTCAACAAGACGAAATCAGCCAAAGCCGCTGCAGGTATGATTCAGAACCGGGTAACGACCTATTTGAACGAATAGGGTGAGTCAGCATTGCGTTGCGGGAGAGCGGATAAGGTGGGAAGCATGGTGAAGGGAAATGTGTGGACGAAGCTCGTGCTGACGGCCATTCTGGCGATAACGGCTATTGCAGGCACCATACGTTCGGGGACAGCGGAAGCTGCTGCTGTAACGGGAAATAACGGAGTACGGGTCGAGCTGGGAGAGGGGCAATCGCTGGAGGTAACCGATGTCCGAATGTTCCAATACGATATGCAGAGCGTATGCTCGTTCGAGGTGGCGGTTCGTAATGAGAGCGAGACCGATTTACAGCTGGATGATTATTATTTTAGAGTTACGGAGCGCTCCGGGAACGTCTTGGATTTCAGGCTGCTTCCGGAAGACCGAGGCCGGATGATCGTTCCATCGGGAACGGCCGGGGTGTACCGGTTTTATGGCACAGTCCGGAACGGGCTGGATCCGGGAAAGCTTCTGCTGGAGGTGGGCCGATGGGATTTCGACTCGGCCTCTCTTCAGGATCGAGTGGGAGAGGTAACGCTTGCGGATGCTTCGCCCGGTGAACACGGAAGCATGGTTGAAATTCGAGCGGGCAACGCGGTTCTTCAAGCCGCTCTCACTGCCGCTGCTTCCCGGAGCACGGGGGAGAGCAAGGAAGTGACGTGGACCGTCACGATCCGGAATTCCGACTCGATCTCCGCCGAGCTACCGAATTGGAGCTTCTGGCTGCAAACCCCGGAGAAGCGTACATTTTCCATGACGCCGGACAAAACTTCGGAGGGACTGCGCATCGAGCCCGGCGGAGAGCTCAGCTTTATTCTTACCGCTTCGCTGCCTGCGGAGGAAGACTTGACGCATGCCGGTATCCTGATGACTCGAATTTTATCGGAATCGAGCCAAACGGCCCCAATATATGTTCCTACCGCGTATTTGCCGATGTCCGAAGCCGTGACACGAACGGCAGAAGGGGACAGCCGGATCATCCCGGCAGCGGAAGGAGAGTTCAGCGTCTTGTTGGAATCGGTTCAGCGATGGCCGTGGGATAACCGCGATTTGATAAACGCAGCCCTTCAAATAACGAATGTATCCGGTACGGCGGCGCCGGTTCCCAATCTGACGGGAACGTTCCGGGCCGACGATACGGAGGAGTGGGCGGCGCAGTCCGTACGCACGGATTCGCTTCGGCTGCTTCAACCCGGACAATCGATCCGTATGTTTCTGCAAGCTCAGCTCGATCACAGGGAGGTCGTTCGGTCGTGGGATATTTTTCTTCAGGAGAACGTGACTAAGGACGGAAAAGCTCAAGCCGTTCACCGGACCGAGTGGAGCGACCGTGAGGCCGTATCCGCCGTTGAGGTCGACCCCGGTAACGAGTCCGTTCTGGACGGGATCGGCGGAAATTGGTCGTATAAAGCGAGTCCGCCGATTGTATATGAAAGCGCGACGGGGCAGCTCGTTACCGTACGGGTGGATGCAATGAACCGGGATAAACGGTATAATCCGGTCGCCAAATGGATCGCTCAATGGATAACGGAGGATGGAACGATATACCCGGCCGAGGTCGAAGCGACCGAGCAAAGAGTTGTTCCTCAAGGGAAAGCGTCCCTTATGGCCTCGACGGCACTGCCGAAAGGGATGGACATAAACGGGATGAAGCTCATGCTGGGGCTTGCCGTTACCGGCGGCAAGCTATCCGGAGCCAAGGAAACGCCGGACTCTTTCTTGCAGGCAACGGTATTCAAGCTCCCGGACATGGCTGGCGATCCGGGCGGCAATACGAATCGGTATATGTTGCACCCATATACATTGATATTGAACAAGGTTCATCATCCATATTGGAATCCGAGCGGGAAAAATACGTTTATATTCAAGCTTGAATTTGATTATCAGCTGCTGAAGGACGTAAGCTTCGTTACTGAAATGAAGCAGCGGCGACTCCTTGTCGAGCTTCTTGACGGGAATGGGGAGCAAATCCACGAGGAGAGCTATGTCCTGGAATCGGATGCAGGCGGCGTATCCAGCCTGGATGTCGGTTCGGGAACCGAGGAATGGGCAGTGGAGGTGGATTCTCTCTCCATGAACATCTCCAGGTACACGCTAAACATCTATGAGGAATTTTCCCCGGGTTACCGGAGATTGCTCGGCAGCACGTCCTCGGATTGGATGAAGTAGATGTTCCACTGAACCCTGCGATTAGAGAAGAACCACTTGTTCCGAAATTCATCGGAATGGGAGGTTCTTCTCGTTTTTTATTACGATACAAAATGTATCATTTCCCGGGAAAAGTGAGATATGTCATAGGTGTATTATGACATAAGCTTATATCGAAGCTATAGCAGAATAGCCATTTCAAATGGGACTATTCCTATTCGTCAACTAGGAACTATTTTTCGATTTGGTTGAAACACATTCATTCAAGCTGGAGTGTCAACGTAAATAATCGAATCTGATCGATGTTATGAGGAAAACTGATAGCCCGTTTCCATTATCTTTATTCCAAAATGATATAAAGAAGAGTATAATGAATGTACAAGGAAGATATGGTTGCGGTCACAATAAGGGGAGGGGTCCCGTATGGTTGGAACGAAGCTCAAACGGTTGTGGGACATATTTTGGACGTTTCTCAAGATCGGTCCGGCCACCTTCGGCGGCGGTTATGCCATGATTCCCGTACTGGAGCGGGAAATTGCCGTGAAACGCCAGTGGGTGACTCACCGGGAAATGTCGGATGTTCTTTCCATAGCGGGATCCGCTCCGGGCGGTATCGGCGTGAACGCCGCCGCGTTCGTCGGCTATCGGCGTGCGGGTGTTCCGGGCGCCGCCGCGGCGGTGGCCGGCATGACGCTGCCGACCTTTCTCATCGCTGTCGCACTGAGCTTGATCTTCACGCAAATTGAGCATCACCCCAAAATTGCCGCTGCAATGGAAGGAATCCAGGCGGCGATTGTCGGATTGATCGTCGTCGCGGCGATGAAGATGGGGAAGTCGGCCATTTTCGATAAAACTACACTGGCCCTGACGGTAAGCACGGTCGTTATTTTATTGACGGTTTCGATTCATCCGGTATTCGTCATCTTGTTGGGACCGCTTGCCGGAATCCTCTGCATTTCGGTCAAGGAGAAGCTCGGCATGGTTGTAAGACTGGAGAAGAAGGACGCGTCCGTTTCCTCTGCAAACCGGATATATCCCGATTACTTTATTGCTGACGGAATTTAAGAAAGGGGGCATGCAACATGATTTGGGACTTATTTATCTCCTTCTTCAAAATCGGCCTTATCTCCTTCGGCGGCGGATATGCGATGATCCCGGTCATCCAGCTGGAGGTAAGCGCGAACGATTGGCTGTCCACAGAGGCGTTTGCCGATGCGGTGGCAGTGGCCGGTATGGCTCCCGGACCGATCGCGACCAATACCGCAACGCTGATCGGTTACAAGACGGCGGGGGTGCCGGGGGCCATTGCCGCAACGTCTGGCATGGTGCTTCCCTCCTTATTGCTGATGATTGCCATCACCGCTTTTTTCTACAAAATTCACCGCAATAAACGGGTAGGGGCTTCGTTGTACGGACTGCGCCCGGTCATTACGGGGCTGATCGCGTACGCAGCCATTCATTTCGGCTTTGCGGATACGGATCTGCATAGCATCAATTGGCAAACGCTAGCTTCCCTTGCCATCGCCGGCGGCGTCGTATTGGGAGTTATGAAATATCGTATGCACCCGATGACGGCCATCGCGCTATCCGGAGCAGCGGGGATCGTGTTCTTTCAGTGATACCTTTACGCCTAGAAGCATAATCGGAACGAATTGCGGTTTCTCGGGAAAAAGGACGTATTTTTACCTGACAGCTTCAAAAATAAAGAAAGGGCGTTGTTGCGGGAGGCCCGGGGGCGGAAGCGGTGCAACAAGGACCGAAAGGGCGTTGTTGCGGAGGCCCGGGGGCGGAAGCGTTGCAACAAGGACCGAAAGAGCGTTGTTGCGGAGGCTCGGTGACGGAAGCGGTGCAACAAGGACCGAAAGGGCGTTGTTGCGGAGGCCCGGTGACGGAAGCGGTGCAACAAGGACCGAAAGGGCGTTGTTGCGGAGGCCCGGGGGGGGGAAGCGTTGCAACAAGGACCGAAAGGGCGTTGTTGAGGGAGGCCCGGGGGCGGAAGCGGTGCAACAAGGACCGAAAGGGCGTTGTTGCGGCTGGCCCGGGGGTGGAAGCGTTGCAACAAGGACCGAAAGGGCATTGTTGCGGGAGGCCCGGGGGCGGAAGCGTTGCAACAAGGACCGAAAGGGCGTTGTTGCGGAAGGCCCGTGGCGGAAGCGGTGCAACAAGGACCGAAAGGGCGTTGTTGCGGAGGCCCGGGGGTGGAAGCGTTGCAACAAGGACCGAAAGGGCGTTGTTGCGGGAGGCCCGGGGGTGAAAGCGGTGCAACAAGGACCGAAAGGGCGTTGTTGCGGAGGCCCGGGGGCGGAAGCGGTGCAACAAGGTCCGAAAGGGCGTTGTTGCGGCTGGCCCGGGAGTGGAAGCGTTGCAACAAGGTCCAAATGGACGTTGTTCGGCTGGCCCGGGGGCTGGCACCACAATGGCCCAAAAAAGCCTAAAATTTTGCCGCGCAATTTAAAAAAATTTAGCTAGCCATTCGCTTAACATGTGTCTACTTTCTTGACAGAATTCCAGAAAGTCGCTTATGCGAGTGGAGAAAGGCAGCAATCGATGAGGGCAAGCCCATACCGCAAGCGAAAAAGCAATAAAGGGATCTCGATTCTCCTTACGCGGAGATTGAGGTCCCTTTTTGGTAACGTTGACAACATACACCCATTTACAGATAAAGGAAAATAACCTTCGTTGTAGAATAGTCAAAGAGTATCCATGAAACAATCGAATCAACTGTTGAGGAAAAATACCATGAAGCTTCTTAAAGCATTTACTGTCGGTTTAGCATTTGTTGGTGTGTACTACGTAACCGTTTATTTCGTTGTACCGCTATTAGTAAGCATGTATGTAACGGCAACTTATAAGCCGGATATTTATGAATCCTACCCATCCGTCGATATCTTAGACCATCAAGTTTCATTTGGTGTAATAGTCAAGCCTGCGGGATTGGTGTTTGAAACGTTAGGCTTACTATTGCTCGGGGTCATTGTATATTATTTTTCGATAAAACTGAAAGGGAAGTAAAGCAGATGGTTGATTTCCTCTTCCATTATTTTGACGAATCCGTCGGGCCCTTTCGCAACTTATCCGATTTAGAACCGGAAGCAGCCAAACACGTTCTCCAAGAAATTCGTGTACAGAATAAAGGATTTACAAGCAGGCGGTCGGCGGACTATCTATTCATTCGGCGAAGCTTGGAAGCGAAGGCAAGAGAACTATTTATTGAAAAAGGCGGGCGGCCTGCTCGACCTCTTCCCCATTACATGACTTTTGGAGAGTGTCCGTGGCTCTTGGAGTGGTATGAGAACGGCAAGGAGCTGCGTATCCCCATCACACATTTTGATCCGCTTCCGACGATGAGGGTTCAGGATGGCAGGAAATATCGAGGGCAAGTATATACGTTACATGAGATTTATCAGGTGATTCGAGAGTTCGGAAGGAATTATGACGGCAAAGGCGGATCTGAGAGATACATAGAGGTGCAAATCTGGGATGACACACCGTTAACTGCGTGGTTGTCGCTATGACGGAATATACGAAGGGGGGCGTAGTATTCATTTCTCAAACCCGGAAACATTGTCATGGTATACTGCGTCGATATAAGGAAATCGTGGAAAAACAATCCATTCGACCAAGTAAAGGTGGAGATCTTGATGCCATGGCCCATGGTTCATTTTGCAATTGCCGATAGGGTTTGCTGTGGAGAGCCGAGTCCTTCTTTTCTGATAGGCAGCATTGCCCCGGACGCAATTCATGCGAGAGCAGGCTCAACGCGTGAAGATAAGGAACGGACGCATTTCGTGCAAAATGGGACGCTGCCGACAGTCGATGAAATCGGCCGTCAGGCCGCACATTTCTTTCATCAGGACGAGGCCCCGGAGTGGAAAGCTTTCGTACGAGGATATATGTCGCATGTATACGCCGGGGTTAGGGCGTTTATTTCGGAAACTTCCAAGGAACTTATGGCGCTGTATAGCGAGTGGGGAATTGATTTTTCGGCGGAGGTGCATGCATAGTTTGGAATCGGTTATATACTTGATCAGACACGCAGAGTCCGTGTATGTGGAAGGTCAAGAGCGCAGCAGAGGGTTGACGGCAGCAGGGTTGGCTGACGCTGCGGCTTTGTGCAATAGGTTGAAGACAGCGGCAATTGAGCAGTTCTTCTCAAGTCCTTATGAGAGAGCGATTCAAACCATTCGTCCGCTCGCAGATTCATGTAGTTTGGATATAACACTAGTTGAAGATTTGAGGGAGCGTGCTATGGGAGAGTTTTCTCCCCTGTCCTTCATAGAAGCAAAGCGCCGCGTCTACGAATATGTACAATTTTCCTTCCCGAACGGGGAGTCCAGCGTCGAAGCGCAGTCCCGAATAGTAGAGGCTGTCTGCCAAATCCTGAAACGTCATGAGGGAAAAACGATTGTAATCGGGACACATGGCGATATTATGACGCTCTTCTTGAACTATTTTGATCCGGGATATGGATTTGAATGTTGGCAATCGACCACCATGCCCGACATTTACAGAGTCAGGTGGCAGGGACAAAAAATAATCAACGTCGAAGGTTTGTGGAACAACTAAAATAATGTCAGTAGTGAGAGGTCCCTTCATGTTCCAGCAAATTATTTTCGTGTCACTCTGTACGTTCATCATTCATTTATCGGAAACACTGACTTATTCATTGCGATTGGCGGGGGTTCGGGCAGGCAAATTAGCTGTGGCCATCTCTCTATCTGGAGTCATTGTGCTAATTTCAAGAACGGCTAATATGCTCCAAGCTCCTCTCACGGGGACAATTGTTGATACTTCAAGACTAACCTCAGATTTAGACATAGTTATGCAATTTCGGCTGATTATCGCGTCAGCTTCTGTTGGAACTCTTACAGCCATTTTATTGTTCCCGTCGGCAGTGCTTCTTTCCAAGCGTATTATTTCCCATTTAGAAGTTGCAGGGTCGCTGCCTCAGCTGCTGATTTCTTCCGTTTCCCTACATAAAATGAAAAATGCCCGTTCCCACCTGCGATTCCCAAGGCTAGCCATGCTGTCCCGACTCCGAATCGGCGGCATTCCCAAGCGGCTCGTCGTCTTAAACATCGCAGTTACGGCCATTTACACAATAGGTGTTTTAGCGGCATTACTCGCTTCGACCTTTGTCCATGAATCTTCAACGGCGGCATCACAATCGTCGGGTTTAATCAACGGCGTGGCAACGATCCTTCTGACCTTATTCATTGACCCGCAGATCGGGCTTCTTACCGACAAAGTGATGAAAGGAGAGAAGCAAATCTCTGCCTTAAACAAAGTGTTTGGGCTGTTGATGATTTCGCGATTGTTAGGAACCATCTTGGCGCAGTTTCTGCTGATTCCGGCTGCTCATTGGATCAATGTGATGGTGCAGCTCTTGTGAGGTGACTCGTATGAATGAAATCCAAGTAAAAGTTTGTGCTGGTAAAGAAGCGGAGCTCGAGCTCCTTGCCAAGCTCAACAAGCAGCTTATCGAAGATGAAAAGCATGACAATCCAATGAATGTGGCGCAGTTGAAAGATAGAATGAGGGCCTTTATTAGCACAGATTATAGAGCCTACTTATTTGAAGCTAATGGCGAAACGGCCGGCTATGCGTTGGTCAACCATTCCCGGCAGCCTTTGCATGTCAGGCAATTTTTCATTTGCAGAGAATGCAGGAGAAATGGCTATGGGAGAGCGGCATTCGAGAAACTGTTAGAGCAGTTACATACGCAGCATGTCGATATCGAAGTCATGTACGGGAATGAAGCTGGATATGCGTTCTGGAAATCTATTGGATTTGTTGAGCGAAGTATTTATATGAGACGTGGAGAATGAGGAGTCCGCAGATGAACCATCAGCCTGATATAGCTCAGTTGTTATCCGTATTATTCAAATCCTGGTCACTTGCATCCAGTTCAAAATGGACTGCTGAAAATCCTGCAAAGGGACAATGCGGAGTAACGGCACTCGTGGTAAATGATCTATGGGGCGGAGAAATCGTAAAAACGACGGTCGCAGATGACTGGCATTACTATAACAATATCAATGGGAAGCGATACGATTTGACGGCATCCCAGTTTAGTGGCGGTATACAATATTTGGATATCGCTTCCAATCGAGAAGAAGCATTTAACGACACGAATGAAGCGCAATACAGTTATTTAAAACAAAGAGTTGGGATGTATTTGGTGAACGGGTTATTTGAGTTACAGAGTCGTATCGGTCAATGTAAAGGCCGGTTTATTGTGGGCATAGATGGGTTAAGCCGCTCCGGCAAGACGACTTATGTTGAACAAATAAGGCCATTGCTAGAGAACAATCATCCTGTTCATGTCTTTCATCTAGATGATTATATAGTCAGCCGCAAACATAGGTACGATACTGGATACGAACCGTGGTATGAGTATTTTCAGCTGCAGTGGGACGTGGATGGGTTCACAAACAACTTCTTTCAAAAACTTAAAGTGTCTCGGAAGCTAGAGCTGCAGCGTTACATCAGTGAGTCGGATTCGCATGTGTTGCAGCTGTGCGAACTGCAGGACCTCTGTGTGATCATCGTTGAAGGGGTGTTTCTTCAGCGAGAGGAGTGGAAACCATACTTCGATTACGTCATTTATCTCGATTGCCCGCGTGACAAGCGTTTCCTCAGAGAAAATCCGGCTGCCCGGCTGGACATCGATAAATTCGAAAAGCGATATTGGGCGGCGGAAGAGGTGTACTTGCGGCTAGAGCCGGCGAAGCAAGCTGATCTTGTAATAGCTTCATAGGAAATCAACATGTAATAATGCTAAGGTGGTAAATATGGAGCATGCTGGGTCTGTCAAGATCTTTGTGTAAACTCATTTAAAAAAGCTTTCTCCCCGAGGGGAGAAAA
>NZ_JBHLWN010000070.1:0-52823 GCF_042432825.1 Paenibacillus chartarius
GTAAAATTTTTCAATAATTAAGGTTTCGTCTGTTCTGTGAGGTTTCTTGCAACGCTAGTGTCATGCGACCCCTTATTTGTACGATTTGGGTAATCAGCTGGTTATTTTTGACGCGGCTGACGCGCAGTTGTACAATGGGAGTATTGATCTCGGGGGAGGCAGTGCCGTGCAGATTGAAGCGATACATAGGAGTAGCGGTCAACCGATCGCCGAACATTACATGAAGCAGTTCGAAAGAGTGAGCGGACTGTTCGAATATAATACTTCCGATTCGGGCGTCTGGCAGGCCCGTGCGGAATGGCTTGACCGGGGGGATTATCCGCATGCCGGCCGCGAAGAGCTGGCCGCCGTGCTGCTTCGCTACCATGAAGCGATCGGCGGCGATCGGGCTGCCGCTGCCGGCATCGAGCAGCTGCGCAGCGGGGAGGCGCTGGCCGTCGTCGGCGGCCAGCAGGCGGGGCTGTTAACCGGCCCTCTGCTCGTCATGTACAAGGCGATAACGATTATTCAAACGGCTCGTCAAGCGGCGGAGAAGCTTGGCCGGCCCGTTGTGCCCGTGTTCTGGATCGCGGGCGAAGATCACGACTGGGACGAAGTCAATCATGTTCATCTGCTCTCCTCGGGAGCGGAGGTGCAGCGCATCCGTATGGTCAAGGAGGATGAACGGCGCACGTCTGTCAGCCGTACGCCGGTTTCCGATTCCGAATGGTCGGCGGTGCTAAGTGAGGTCGATGCTTCGCTTCCCGACTCGGAATATAAGGCGGAATGGATGGACAAGATGCGGACCGCAGCCGCGCAAAGCGGTACGCTTTCGGAGATGTTCGCCAGAATTTTGTCCATGCTGTTCGGGCGCTACGGGCTTATTCTGGTCGATGCCGACGACCCTGCGCTGCGGAAGCTGGAAGCTCCATGGTTTGAGCGGCTGGCTGCCGGCAGCCAGCCGCTCAACGAAGCGTTCTTGCAAGGGCAAGAGCGGGTAAAGTCGCTCGGATATCCGGTGCAGGCGGATGTCGCCGCGAATGCCGCCAACCTCTTTATTTTTGAAGGGGGAGAGCGGACTCTGCTGTTCAGAGACGATGACGGCACACTGGTGAACCGCCGAGGCACTGTCCGTTTGACGATGGATGAGCTGCTGGCCCGTGCGAGACGTGAGCCTGAATCGCTCAGCAACAACGTCATGACGAGACCGCTGATGCAGGAGTATGTGTTTCCTGTGCTGGCGACGGTGCTCGGGCACGGCGAAATTGCGTATTGGGCTCTGTTGAAGCAAGGTTTTGAGCATATGGGGATGAAGCTGCCGCCGATCGTGCCGCGCGTTGAAGTGACGCTGCTGGAGGGGGCGGTTCACAAGTACATGCGCAAGTTCGAGCTGTCGGTGGACGATGTGTTCGACCGGTTCGAGGAGCGGAAGAACGAATGGCTGAAATCCCGGGATACACTGGGGCTGGAAGACAAGTTTGCGGCGGTTAAGGCTGAATTTCACACGGCGTATCAGCCGTTGATCGAGCTGATTGCGGGCCTAAACCCTGGACTTCGCAAGCTTGGCGATACGAATATGACCAAAATTGACGAACAAATCGACTATATGCTCGCAAAAGGTTTGGATGCGCAAAAATCGCAGTTCGATACGGCGCTCCGGCAGCTGGAGCGAATTCGTGTATCGCTCGCCCCACACGGGAAGCCCCAAGAGCGAGTATATAATGTATTGATGGTTGTCAACCGTTATGGGGACGGCTGGCTTCATGAGCTGGCGGCGGCGCGTCTGCCGCTTGACGGACGGCATTTGCTCGTCTACTTGTAATCAGGGAGGAAATTGCGAACATGACAAACTCTATAAATCAAAGTATCGTAGCCGATATGAATCTGGCGCCCGAGGGACATCTGAAGATCGATTGGGCGAGCGCCCACATGCCGGTATTGAACCGGATCCGCGAGCAGTTCGAGAAGGAGAAGCCGTTTCAAGGTCTTAAGGTAACGATCTCCTTACATTTGGAAGCCAAGACCGCATACCTCGGCAAAGTGATTAAAGCCGGCGGAGCGGAAGTAACGATGACGCATTCCAATCCGCTTTCCACCCAGGATGACGTTTGTGCCGCGCTGGTCGAGGACGGCATTACCGTATTTGCGAAGCACAACCCGCCTCCGCAGGAATATAAGGAGCTGCTGGTGAAGGCGCTTGAGACGAAGCCGGATTTGATCATTGACGACGGCGGCGATCTCGTATCGACGCTGCACGGGGAGCGTCAGGACTTGCTGGCGACGGTGCGCGGCGGAGCGGAAGAGACGACGACGGGGATTCTTCGTCTTAAAGCGATGCAGAAGGAAGGGAAGCTGCAGTTCCCGATGGTCGCGGTTAACGATGCATTCTGCAAATATTTATTCGACAACCGCTACGGCACAGGCCAGTCCGTGTTCGACGGTATTAACCGGACGACGAACCTCGTCGTGGCCGGCAAGACGGTAGTCGTCTGCGGCTATGGCTGGTGCGGCAAAGGCGTAGCGATGCGGGCGAAAGGACTGGGCGCTCAGGTCGTCGTCGTGGAAGTCGATGCGATCAAAGCGGTGGAAGCGTACATGGACGGCTTCTCGGTCATGCCGATGATCGAAGCGGCGAAGGTCGGCGACTACTTTATTACGGTGACGGGCAATCGCGACATCATCCGCGGCGAGCATTACAAAGTCATGAAGGACGGAGCGATTCTCTCGAACGCCGGTCACTTCGACGTAGAGGTGAACAAACCGGAGCTTGACGCCCTGTCGGTAGCCAAGCGTACCGTTCGCCGCAACATCGAAGAGTATCAGCTGCACGACGGACGAAAAGTGTATTTGCTTGCCGAAGGCCGGCTGGTCAACCTAGCGGCGGGAGACGGACACCCGGCGGAAATTATGGATATGACGTTCGCCTTGCAGGCGCTGTCTCTTAAATATGTGAACGATCGTTACAAGGAAATCGGCAGGCAGGTCATGAACGTGCCTTACGAGCTTGACGAGCAAGTAGCCCGCTACAAGCTGGAGGCGCTTGGAATCGGAATCGATTCGCTGTCGGCCGAGCAGAAGGCGTATTTGGACAGCTGGGCGGAGCATTAAGCAATACAATTGCGGTCATAACGAGCGCGTGCATTCGGTTTTCGGACCGGGTGCCGCGCTTTTCGTTTTTCGGGCTTCATCGCCCGCTTCAGCAACCTTTCCTCTATCCCTTCCGTTAAGAGGGTGTGTGTCTAATATTTGGTTATGGAGGCGAGCGAGATGGGGGTCTTACAGAAAAACGGAGAGCTGCAGCGGAGAGGGCTGTCTGTAAACGGAACCGGTGAATGGAAGGGGAGTCTGAATAGAATATTTGCGGCTGCAGCTACAGGCATTTTGCTGCTGGGGTTGCTCGCCGGATGCAGCAGCGGCCAGCAGGATGCGGCGGCGAAGAGCTCGAACGGCGCGAGCGCGACAGCATCCGTTGCAAGAACGGAGGAGGCGCTGCCGGCCGCTGCAGACGGGAGTGCGGTACCTGCGGGGGATGCAAAGGCGGCTTCAAGCCAGACGCAAGCAGCGCCCAGCCAGCCTGCAACGGCTCCGAGCAGTCCTGCGCCTATGGTGCCTGCGGCCGGTATTACCCCGCCGATCGGCGCGGGAGACACGGGCGATGCATTCAACCGCAAGCTGATTTACAAGGCAAATCTTGTGATGGAGGTCCAAGATTACGGCGAAGCACAAACCCAGCTCCGCAATTTGGCCGCGCTGAGCGGAGCGTTCATCCTGCAATTTAACGAAACGTCGAACGACCTTGAGCGAAGCGGCAATTACACGATCAAAGTGGCGGCTGCCGGCTTCACTTCTTTCTTGGACGGACTGGAGAAGATCTCCCCGTCGCTGCAGCGCAGTGTGCAGGGGCAGGACGTCACCGAAGAGTACGTCGATCTGGAAGCCAGACTGAAGGCGAAGCAGGCGGTGGAAGCGAGATTGCTTGCTTTTATGGAGAAGGCGCAGAAGACGGAAGATCTCGTTGCGTTCTCGAATGAGCTGTCGAAGGTGCAGACGGAGATCGAGCAAATTAAAGGACGCATGCGCTATCTGGATCAAAATGTAACGCTGTCGACCATTGAGCTGCGAATGTATCAGAAGCTTAAAGCTAATGCCGTGACGAAGACGGAGGGGAAAGCGTCGTTCGGCGAAAGGCTGCAGCAAGCTTGGCTCGGCTCGATCGGCTTCCTGAGCGATTTCGGGCAAGGCGTGCTGATAGTCCTTGTTACAATTTTCCCGGTCCTTATTCTGATCGCGGTGGTCGCCGCCATATACCTCTATGTCCGAAAGTCAAGAGCTCGCAAGCTGCAGCAAGTCAGAGCCGAATTGAGGCAAAATGCCGCCTTGCCAGACAGGGCGCAGGTTGACGGCGGTTCGCCGCCTTCCGAGAATTGAAAAAAAGTTTCCATCCTGCCGGTTTCCCGGCAGGATTTTTGTTTTCAGTGGAGAATTTATACGTAAAAGTGGTGGAAAGTGGGGCAAAGTGGGGGAGAGGGGGACAGCCGGGATGTTCATGGGGGAATATCAGCACAGCATCGACGAGAAGGGCCGTATGATTATTCCCGCCAAGTTCCGTGAAGCTCTCGGTGATCAATTCGTCGTCACCCGCGGCCTCGACAGCTGCTTATTCGTTTATCCGAAATCCGAATGGGCGGTGCTGGAGCAGAAGCTTAAGGCGCTGCCGCTTATGAAGTCCGATGCGCGCGCTTTCACCCGCTTCTTCTTCTCGGGAGCGACTGAATGCGAGCTCGACAAGCAGGGCCGGGTCAATTTGCCCAACAACTTGATCGAGCATGCCAAGCTGGACAAAGATTGCGTAGTTATCGGGGTTTCCAACCGGGTGGAGATTTGGAGCAAATCGACTTGGGAAAACTACTACAACGAGTCCGAGCAATCGTTCAATGAAATCGCCGAGAAGCTGGTCGATTTCGATATTGATTTGTAGCCGGACATGCTCCGTAATCGCCTGAACAGGGAGGAATTTCGTTGTTTCATCATGTAACCGTACTGTTGGAGGCGTCCGTCGACGCGCTCCAAGTGAAGCCCGATGGGGTATATGTCGACTGCACGCTGGGAGGCGCGGGGCACAGCTTGTTGATTGCCTCCAGGCTGGGGCCGAACGGATTGTTAATTGCGCTAGATCAGGACGACGCCGCTCTGGCCAATGCCGAGCAGCGGCTTGCGCCGTACCGGGACCGGGTGAAGCTCGTCAAATCGAATTTCCGGTATTTGGAGGATGTGCTCCGCGCGGAGCCGCGGGCGATGCGGGACGGCGTTCCCGCCGTAGACGGCATTCTGTATGACCTCGGCGTGTCGTCGCCGCAGCTCGACGAAGCCGAACGCGGCTTCAGCTATCAGCATGACGCGGAGCTGGACATGCGTATGGATCGCTCTACGGAGCTGACCGCGAAGACGATCGTGAACGAATGGCCGGCCGACAAGCTGGCACGCATCTTGTTTGAATACGGCGAGGAGAAATTTTCCCGCCGGATTGCGGCGAAGATCGTAGAGGCGCGCAGCGAAGGGACGATTCGGACGACCGGACAGCTGGCGGAGCTTGTCAAAGAGGGCATCCCCGCAGCGGCGCGGCGAACCGGCGGTCATCCGGCCAAGCGAAGCTTTCAGGCGCTGCGCATCGCCGTCAACGACGAGCTGGGCGCCTTCGAGGATTCGCTGAAGCAAGCGGTCGAGTGCTTGGCGCCGGGAGGCAGAGTGGCGGTTATCACGTTCCACTCGCTGGAGGACCGGATTTGCAAGCAGTTGTTCGCGAAAAATGTTGAAACCTGTACATGTCCGCCGGATTTTCCTGTCTGTGTTTGTCGGAAAGAAGGGGCTTTGAAATTATTTAATCGCAAGCCGATCGAAGCGAGCGCGGAAGAGCTTGAAGCGAACCCGAGAGCGAGATCGGCTAAGCTGCGAGTAGCGGAGAAATTACCTAAGGAGGGGACCTGATACGATGGCGGCATACATTCAAGGCAATCTGGCAAGAAAGCCGAAGCAGGATACCGTACAGAAGCTGAAAGTGAAAGAAACACGGAAAGTGGTAGTTCGTACCAAGTCATTGCCAACGCAGGAAAAGCTGTTATATTTATTTACGGTAGCCGTTCTCGTTATCGCGTCCGTGGTAATTCTTTGGCGCTATGCGCAAATTTACCAGATGAACGCCGCCATCCTTCAGGTCCAGCAAGAAATCAAGCAAATGCAAGCGGAAAATATGGCCTTAAAGCAGCAGATCGACAAGCTGCAAAGTCCGGACCGGCTGAAGGAAGAGGCTGTCGCACGCGGATTCGTGCCTGTCGACGAATCGGTGCAGCCGCAGCAGCAATCCGCATCCAAGACGGCGAACGCGCAGAAGAGTCAGCCTGCAAAGACAACTGCCGCGGCGAAAGACGGAACGAAGAAGGCAGTCGCACAGCGGTAAACGCTTTGAGAACATAAGAGTTAATGAGGTTGATACATATGCCCAAAAAGTTAAAATGGCGTACACTGATGATAGGGGGGCTTTTCACCCTCTTTTTTGTTGGGTTGGTCGTTAGGCTGTATTGGGTTCAAGTCGTTCAGGCCTCATGGCTTCTTGAACAGGCGCAAGTACGCTGGGAGGCGGACAAAACCATTCAGCCGGCGCGCGGCGACATAGTCGACCGTAAGGACAAGGTGCTGGCGGAAGATGCGCCCGCCTATACGGTGGCGATCTCTCCGCGGCTGATCGTGCAGAACAAGATCGAGAACGATGTCGTCCTCGGTCTATCCGCGATTTTGAAGTCGTCCGAAGACGGCTCGGATATTCCGTTGATTCAGGAGCATCTGCGCGAGCTCGTTGCGAAGAAGAAGGAGGACGGCACGCCGCGAGATCAGGTGGAGGTACGTCCGGACGGCTGGAAGATCGACAAAGAGCAGGCGGACCAAGTGAAAGCGCTGACCGCCGAGCTGCAAGCCCGTCTCAAGAAAAAGAGCCCGTCGTCGGTCGGCATTTCGCTGATCGAGGAAAAGAAGCGGTATTATCCCGGCGGTACGCTTGCCGCGCATGTGCTTGGCTACAGCGATAAAGAAGGCAAAGCGATAATGGGCATCGAAGCTCAAATGGACGACATACTGAAGGGCGTTCCCGGACGTATCAACTACGAGAAAGCTGCCTCTGGGATAGAGCTCCCCGATGCGAAGGTAACGATTGAGCCTGCTGTCGACGGGAAGAACGTGCGTCTGACGATTGACAAAAGCATCCAATTCTATATCGAAAACGCAATGGCGAAAGTTGCCGAGAAGTTTCAGCCGAAAAGTATGGCCGTTGTCGCCGCCGATCCGCGTACGATGGAGATTCTAGGCATGGCCAGCTATCCGACGTTCAATCCGAACCGGTATTGGTCGGTGGGCAAACCGGATGCTTTTATGAACCGCACGATTGCGGCTCAGTTCGAGCCGGGCTCGACGTTCAAGCTGGTTACGCTGGCTGGAGCGGTGGAGGAAGGATTGTTTCGTCCTAACGATCAATATCAATCGGGATCGATTCGAGTGAGCGACCGAACGCTCCATGACCATAACGAGATCGGGTGGGGACGCATTTCTTACTTGGACGGATTGAAGCGTTCCAGTAACGTTGCGTTCGTGAAGCTCGGACTGGAGGCGCTCGGTACCGATAAGCTGAAGGCGTACATTCAAAACTTCGGCTTCGGGGCGAAGACGAATGTGGACATCGCCGGAGAGCTGAAAGGCTCCATTCCGATGAAGTACGCTTCGGAATTTGCGACGGCTACATATGGGCAGGGATTAACGGTTACCGCTTTGCAGCAAGCGGCTGCATATGCTGCCATTGCAAATGGCGGCAAGCTGATGAAGCCCTACGTCGTCAAAGACATTGTCGATGCGAAGACGGGCCAGGTCGAGATGAGCACGAAGCCGGAGGTCGTCCGGCAAGTCGTCAGCGAAGCTACGGCGAAGCAGGTGACGGAATACTTGGAACAGGTCGTTTCCGATCAACAGATCGGTACGGGCCGCAAGGCGTACATCGACGGCTACCGTATCGCCGGCAAGACGGGTACGGCGAACTTCGTCGGCGAGAAGGGCGGATATGCCGTCGGGCGCTGGAACATTTCGTTCGTCGGCTATGCGCCTGTGGAAAATCCGCAGATCTTGATCGCGATTATCGTCGAGGACCCGGACTTGAAGGGCGACTATCATGCGGGCAGTGAAGTCGGACCGCCGCTGTTCCGGGACATTATGGCGCAATCGCTTCAATATTTAGGTATTCCCCCTACGGTCAATGTCAATAACAAATCGGCCAAGCCTCCGTTCACGCTCAAAGAAGTGACGCTGTCCGTACCCGATTTGGTCGGGATGTCGGTTGCGGATGCGAAGGCGGCGGCCGGCAAGTATGGCCTCAAGCTGGAGACACTCGGCAATGGCGATAAGATTGTCAAGCAGTTCCCGCTGCCGGGAGCGCAAATTACGGGCTCCCAGCTCGTTGAGGTGGCGCTTCAGGAAGCCGACCTGACACTGCCGAATCTCGTCGGCCGGAGCTTGCGGGAAGCGGTTGAGGTATGTTCGTTCGCAGGTGTTTCGTGCACCGCGGTCGGCGAAGGCTATGTCGTCGGACAGGAAACTGCCGAGAACGGCGTCGTTTCGCTGCAGCTGCGAGCCCCCGACGATGCTTCGGCTGCGGCGGAAACGTTGGCGGCGGACAATGCGGCGAAGAACAGTGCTTCTAAGAATAGTGCTTCCAAAGATAATTCGTCGAAAGACAGTTCGACGAAAGACAGTTCAGCGAAGCAAAGCCCGCCGCCGGCCAAGAAAGACACTTCTGCGAGCCGATAGCTTGTTCTAACCCCTGGTTGTCCCGAATAGTCATGAAAGAAAGGATCATGGCTTTGGAGACAGGAGGGGTTAGCCGTATGCGCGTATCGAATGTCACTGTCCGCCGCAGGCTGTTTATTGCACTTATTGTCGGCACCTGTATTTTCGTCGGCCTATTGGTGCGGCTCGCCTACGTGCAGCTCTGGAAAGGCAGGGAGCTGGCGCAAGCTGCCGAGGACAATTGGCGGAGGCAAATTACGGTTACGCCGAAGCGCGGAGAGATTTGGGACCGCAACGGGACGAGACTTACGTACAACGTCAGCACACCGACGGTGATGGCCGTACCGGCTCAAATTAAGGACAAGCCGGGCACGGCGAAGCAGCTTGGCGACATCCTGGGCATGCCGGCGGACGATATTCTGAGTATCATCTCGAAGCGGCAATCATCGGTTTACATCAAACCGGCGGGCCGCAAAATTTCTCTGGAAAAAGCCGATGAAGTCCGCAAGCTGGAGCTGGACGGCATCTATGTTACGGAAGATAACAAGCGTTATTATCCGTTCGGCTCGCTGGCCTCGCATATTCTCGGGTTCACGGGAATTGACAACCAGGGCTTGACCGGAGTAGAAGCGAAGTACGACAAGCAAATGACCGGCGTGAAAGGATACATTACGTATTTGTCGCAGGCAAACGGGGACAAGATGCCCGGCTCGACCTCCGGCTTCGAGCAGCCGCTCAACGGACTGAACCTGCAGCTTACGATCGATTATCATCTGCAATCGGTTGTGGAGCGGGAGCTTCAGCAAGCGATGGTCAAATATCAGGCGGAGCACGCCATTGCCATAATGATGGATCCGAATAACGGGGAAATATTGGCGATGTCGGGCTATCCGACGTATGAGCCGAGCCATTTTGCCGACTATCCGGTCGAGACGTATAACCGCAACTTGCCGATCTGGATGACGTACGAGCCCGGTTCGACGTTTAAGATCATAACGCTTGCGGCGGCTCTTAACGAGAAGAAGGTCGATCTGAAGAACGAAACGTTCCACGATCCCGGCGCCGTTGAGATCGGCGGGGCGCGTCTGCGCTGCTGGAAGCGGGGCGGACACGGCAGCGAGACGTTCCTGGAGGTTGTGGAAAATTCATGTAACCCGGGCTTCGTTGCTCTGGGCAACAGGCTCGGCAAGGAGACGCTCTTCGATTATATCAATCGCTTCGGCTTCGGCCGGAAGACGGGCATCGATCTGGGCGGCGAAGAGAACGGCATTCTGTTCAAGCTGTCCCGCGTCGGACCGGTTGAGCTCGCGACTACAGCGTTCGGCCAAGGGGTATCGGTGACGCCGATCCAGCAGGTTGCGGCGGTGTCGGCGGCGATTAACGGCGGCAAGCTGTACCAGCCGCATGTCGGCAGGGCGCTGGTTAATCCCGACAATGGCGAGGTCGTGCAGCGCATGGAGCCGAAGCTTGTACGCGATAATGTCATCAGCCCCGATACGTCCCGCCAGGTTCGGGAAACGCTGGAAAGCGTCGTCGCCAAAGGCACCGGTAAAAACGCGTTCATCGACGGCTACCGGGTCGGCGGCAAAACCGGTACGGCCCAGAAGGTCATCGGCGGCCGGTACTCGTCTACGGAGCATATCGTGTCGTTCATCGGCTTCGCGCCTGCGGACAATCCGCGCGTCGTCGTTTACGCGGCCGTCGATAATCCGAAGGGGCTGCAGTTCGGAGGCTTGATCGCTGCACCGCTCGTAAAGAACATTATGGCCGAATCGCTGCGATATTTGAAGGTAGAGCCTAGCAAAAATCAGCTGGAACGGGAATACACTTATGGAGAGCTGACCCCGCCGATCGTCGAGGTTCCGAATTTGATCGGGGCTACCGTTCAAGATATATTGGAAGACATGAACGATGACTTCCTGCTCGCGAAGTCCGGAAACGGCTCGACGGTCATCAATCAGGTGCCGAAGCCGGGAACGCGGGTTGAGAAGGGGTCGACGATCCGAGTATACTTATCCGACACCGGTCAATAATGATTGCTAGTTGACGGGTATCGGTGGAAAGTGCTGGAGGAGGAAGCGGAATGCTGCTCAAGGAACTTGCTTCGCTGCTTGTCTTGTCGCGCGTCATCGGGGACGGCGAAACGGAATTTACGGATGTGCAGATCGATTCGCGGAAAGTAGGACAGGGACATCTGTTCATCTGTGTTCCCGGCTTTGTCGCCGACGGTCATGAGTTTGCCCCGAAGGCCGTACAGGCAGGAGCGTCTGCGCTTGTGACGCAGCGGCCGCTTGATTTGCCGGTACCGCAGCTCGTCGTGCCCGATACGAGATTCGCAATGGCAGTTATCGCCGCTCATGTGTTCGGGTATCCGAGTCACGGCATGAACCTGATCGGCATTACCGGGACGAACGGCAAGACGACGACGACTTATGTACTGGAGCATCTGCTGCGTGAGCGCGGCTTCCGTACGGGGCTTATGGGCACGATCCGGATGAAATACGGGGATGTGACGATCGAAGCGGAGCGTACGACGATGGAAGCGCTGGACCTGCAGCGCAGCTTGCGCAAGATGCTCGATGCCGGGACGGAGTATGCGGTCATGGAAGTATCCTCCCATGCACTGGAGCTCGGCAGAGTCAAGGGTACGCGCTTCCGAACGGCGATTTTTACGAATTTGACTCAGGATCATCTCGACTTCCACGAATCGATGGAGCAGTACGAAGCGGCGAAAGGGCTGCTGTTCTCGCGGCTCGGCAATACGTTCTCGGCAGATCCGGCCCAACGGCAGTTCGCGGTATTGAATGCGGACGATCCGGTCTCGGCGCATTACGCCAAGCTGACCAGCGCACAGGTGATCACCTACGGCATCGACCGCGATGCCGACGTGAGTGCGAAGGACATCCGCTTAACCTCGGGAGGAACGGCATTCACCTTACATACGTTTGCGGGCTCGGCGGAAGTCGTCATGCGGCTCGTCGGTAAATTTAACGTATATAATGCGCTCAGCGCCGTCGCCGCTTGCCTGGCGGAAGGGATCGCGCTGCACGACATCGCAGCAAGCCTCGGTACGGTTGCCGGTGTTGACGGACGAATGGAGCGTGTCGATGCCGGTCAGCCGTACTTGGTGCTCGTCGATTACGCGCATACGCCGGACAGTCTCGAGAAGGCGCTGACAACGATACGGGAATTTGCGCAGGGCAGCATTATTACCGTGTTCGGCTGCGGAGGCGACCGGGATCGGACGAAACGGCCGATCATGGGCCGTGTTGCTGCGGAGCACAGCGATTGTGTCATCGTTACCTCGGACAATCCGCGCAGCGAGGATCCGCATGCGATCCTGAACGACATTGTGCCCGGTTTACGCGATGCCGGACTCGCTTCAGAGCAATATGCGCTCGTTCAGGACCGCCGTGCGGCGATACAAATGGCTATTGATAGGGCAGGCCCTCAAGATGTAGTATTGATAGCGGGTAAAGGTCATGAAACGTATCAAGAGATAAACGGGGTAAAATACGAATTTGACGACCGCCGCGAGGCGGAAGCAGCGATAAGGAGTCGAGGCCGATGATGCGACGGACCATCGCGCAGATCGAGCGGATGCTGGCAAGGCGGTACGCCGGACAACTGGAGAGCAGGACGAAGGAAGAGGCGGAACGGCTCGTCATCGGCGTTTCGACGGATACGCGGACGATTGCGCAAGGGAACTTGTTCGTGCCGCTCGTCGGCGAAAAGTTCGACGGGCATCAATACGCTCAGCAGGCTGTCGATAAAGGCGCAGCTGCTGTATTGTGGCAGCGGGGGCATGAAGCTGAGCCTCCGCAAGGGGCGCCGCTCATTCTCGTTGACGACACGCTGGGGGCGCTGCAGCAGCTTGCCAAAGCATATAGGCAGGAGCTTGACATGAAGGTTGTCGGCATCACCGGCAGCAACGGCAAGACGACGACGAAGGACCTTGTTCACGCCGTCTTGGCTGTGCAGTACCGTGTCCATAAGACGCAAGGCAATTTGAACAATCATATCGGCCTGCCGCTGACGCTGCTGCAATTGAGCGAGGACACGGAAGCGGCCGTGCTGGAGATGGGCATGAGCGGCCGTGGCGAGATCGAACTGCTGTCCGGCATCGGTGCGCCCGATATCGCCGTCATTACGATTATCGGCGAGTCGCATCTGGAACAGCTTGGGTCGCGAGAAGAAATCGCCAGAGCGAAAGTTGAAATTTTGTCCGGTCTTGCCGATGGAGGATTGTTCGTCTATAACGGCGACTCCGAATTGATTGAAGCCGTGCTTCCGGAGATGCCGAAGCCTAAGACAATGCGTACCGTGCGCTTCGGGATGGGACAGGACTGCGATCTGTTTGCGTCGAATGTGCAAATGACCGCGGACGGGGCGCATTTTACGCTGAATGACGGCGGTGCTGTTGAGTTTGCGATTCCGCTGCTCGGACGCCATAACGTCACGAATGCGATCGCGGCGATTGCCGTCGGACGTGAGCTCGGCATCAGCGACGAGTGCATCGCCGAGGGTTTGGCCTCCGTCCAAATGACGGGCATGCGCATCGAGGTGCGCCAGGCTCCGTCGGGACTGACGGTGCTGAACGATGCCTACAATGCTTCCCCGACATCGATGGAAGCTGCGCTGAAGCTTTTGGCCGAGCTCGGCGGCTTCCGGTGCAAATTCGCCGTACTCGGCGACATGCTGGAGCTGGGACCGCAGGAAGCTGAGCTGCACCGCGGCATCGGCGAACGAATCGGGCCGGAGACGGCGGATTACTTGTTGACGTACGGGGAGCGGGCCCGCCACATCGCGGATGGCGCTCTCATCCGGCTTCCTGCCGATCGTATACGCTCGTTCAACGATAAAAGAGAGCTGGCGCAGCACCTTCTGACCTTAGCGGAGCCGAATGACGTCGTATTGGTTAAAGGCTCGCGCGGCATGCGGCTTGAGGACGTCGTCGCCGTGCTGCTCGGCGATGAGCCGGCAGGGAGCGGTCATTAGAATATCTAAAGGATAAACGCCCGATTTCCGGAGCCTACTCCCTTTAAAACGAATGATGCTACGAATCTTGTTAAGCAATCCCAAACATTGGAGGATTCCGACGTGGATCTCAAAGTGATCTTATTAACGATGGGTGCGGCATTTCTGATTGCGCTCATCGCCGGGCCCCTGTTCATTCCGATGCTGCGGAGATTGAAGTTCGGCCAGCAAATCCGCACGGAAGGCCCGCAGAGCCATCAGAAGAAATCCGGCACCCCGACTATGGGCGGAATTATTATTTTGCTCGCCTTGACGCTGGCGGTTATCCGCTTTGCCGACAAAAATATGGATCTTATCATTCTGCTCATTGCTACGCTCGGATACGGTCTGGTCGGCTTCCTGGACGACTACATCAAAATTTTGTTCAAGCGCTCGCTAGGCTTGACGGCCAAGCAGAAGCTGCTCGGACAATTTATCGTGTCGGTCATCGTTTGCGTGCTGCTCGTGCAGCAGGGGCACAGCATGGATCTGCCGATTCCCTTCTTCGACGTGAAGCTGCCGATGGGCTGGCTGTACTTGCCGTTCGTGTTCATCATCATGCTCGGCGCTTCCAATGCAGTGAATTTCACCGACGGCTTGGACGGCCTGCTGGCCGGAACGGCGGCGATCGCCTTCGGCGCGTATGCCATCATCGCGATGAACAATACGATGCCCGAAGTGGCGATCTTTTGTGCGGCGATGATCGGGGCCGTACTCGGCTTCCTCGTATTCAACGCGCATCCGGCCAAGGTGTTCATGGGCGACACCGGTTCGCTCGGCATCGGAGGCGGCCTGGCGGCTGCGGCAATTTTGACCAAGTCGGAGCTGCTGCTTATCGTTATCGGCGGCGTGTTCGTCATGGAAATGCTGTCGGTTATTATCCAAGTCGTATCGTTCAAGACAAGAGGCAAGCGCGTCTTCCGCATGAGCCCGATTCACCATCACTTCGAGCTGGTCGGCTGGTCCGAGTGGCGCGTCGTGTTGACGTTCTGGGCTTCGGGGCTCGTCTTAGCCGGTATCGGACTCTATATTAACGAGGTGTTCTAATACGTATGAAGCATCCGCGCGACTATCAAGGCGAACACATCGTCGTTCTGGGGCTGGCCCGCAGCGGCGTTGCGGCAGCCAAGCTGTTTCACGATTACGGTGCGACCGTCGTCGTAAACGATAAAAAAGAACGAACCCAGTGCCCCGAAGCCGAAGAGCTCGAGGCACTGGGCATTTCTGTGTTATGCGGCTCCCATCCGGAAGGCCTGATTCATCCGGGCGTAGCGCTCGTCGTGAAAAATCCGGGCATCCCTTACCATATCGAACCGCTGCAGAAGGCGGCCGAGCTTGGGATCGATATCGTTACCGAGGTGGAGGTTGCCGCTCGCATCTGCCAGGCGCCAATCATCGGAATTACCGGCTCCAACGGGAAAACGACGACAACGACGTTGATCGGACTTATGCTCGAGGAAGCAGGCCTTAAGCCGATCGTAGCCGGCAACATCGGCCGTGCCTTAACGGAGGCGGCCCAGGAAGCGACGGCGGACAACCGGATGGTCGTCGAACTGAGCTCGTTCCAGCTTAAAGGCACGCAGCAGTTTCACCCGGCCGTCGCCTGCCTGCTCAATATCTATGAGACGCATCTCGACTATCATGGCGATATGAACGATTACATAAGCTCCAAGGCGAAGCTGTTTGCGAACCAGACGGAAGCCGATACGGCCGTGCTGAACATGGACGACGAAGTATGCAAACGACTGGCGCCGTCGGTGCAGGCCAAGCTGCTTCCGTTCTCGCGAACGCAGGAGCTGAGCTACGGCTGCTTCCAGCAGGACGCTACGTTAGTGTATCGCGATCGAGACGGTATTGCACACCCTATCCTGGACGCAGCGGAGCTCGGCATTAAAGGAAGCCACAATGTGGAAAATGCGCTTGCCGCAGCGGCGGTCTCCATAGCGGCAGGCGCGGATCTCGGCTCCATCGCCAAGGTGCTGCGCGAATTCCGCGGTGTCGAGCATCGTCTCGAATGGGTGCGCCGAGTGGGAGAGGTCACCTTCTATAACGATTCGAAAGCGACGAATCCGGCAGCGACGCTCAAATCGATCGATGCGTTCGACCGGAAGCTCATCCTCATCGCCGGCGGGCTTGACCGGGGCTCGGATTATATGGAGCTTCTGCCTGCATTCCGGACGCAGGTGAAGGGACTGGTTACGCTCGGCGAGACGCGCGCGAAGCTGGACCGGGTAGCGGAGCTGGCGGGATTAACGAGCCGCAAAACCGTCGATAATGGTGAACATGCAGAGGACGCCGTTGCCGAAGCGGTAGCAGCCGCCTACGCCATGGCCGGGCCCGGTGACATCGTGCTGCTGTCGCCGGCATGCGCCAGCTGGGACATGTTCGCTTCCTACGAGATTCGAGGACGCATGTTTAAGGAGTCCGTGCATAAATTGAAGTAGGGCGGTAAACAAGCTTAGCTTGTCCGAGAGGTTTGCCGCCCCAGTATGCGACGGCAGAGGTGTCCCGGATATGGCTAAAGCGCGTTCTGCGCCCGATTTGTACTTGATTGCCGCTACCTTGCTCATCTTGACGATCGGCGTTATTATGGTGTACAGTGCGAGCGCCGTGCTCGCCTTCCGCGAGTTCGGCGACTCCTTCTATTACTTGAAGCGGCAGGCGTTGTTCGCCGCGCTCGGCATCGGCGCGATGTTTTTTACGATGAATGTGGATTATTGGGTATGGAAGAAGTATGCAAAGCTAATTTTGATCGTTTGCTTCGTACTGCTCGTACTCGTACTCATTCCGGGTATCGGGGTCGTGCGCGGGGGGGCCCGTTCGTGGCTCGGCATCGGCGCGTTCGGCATACAGCCTTCGGAATTCATGAAGATGGGTATGATCTTGTTCCTGTCCAAGTGGCTGTCGCAAGAGCAGTCCGGCATAACGCATTTCACGAAGGGGTTGCTGCCGCCGCTCGGGCTTATGGGTCTCGCCTTCGGTCTCATTATGCTTCAGCCGGACCTTGGCACCGGCGCCGTCATGTGCGGCGCTTCGCTGCTCATTATTTACACCGCAGGCGCACGGATCAAGCATTTGGGCATGCTGGCGCTCGTCGGGGTGGCCGGCTTTGTCGGACTGGTCATCGCCGCCCCTTACCGGCTTAAGCGGATTACCGGCTTTCTCGATCCGTGGTCCGATCCGCTCGGTACGGGCTATCAGATCATTCAGTCGCTCTATGCGATCGGACCCGGCGGTCTCGTCGGGCTCGGCCTCGGCATGAGCCGCCAGAAATACAGCTACCTGCCCGAGCCGCAAACGGACTTTATTTTCTCCATCGTTTCCGAGGAGCTTGGCTTTATAGGCGCGTCGACGGTGCTGCTCTTGTTCTTGCTGCTGATCTGGCGTGGCATGCGGGCGGCCGTAACGGCCCCCGATACGTACGGATCGCTGCTCGCGGTAGGCATTACCGGCATGATTGCCGTACAAGTCATCATTAATATCGGCGTCGTGATCGGCGCGTTTCCGGTCACCGGCATTACGCTGCCGCTCGTCAGCGCCGGCGGCTCGTCGCTCACGCTCATTCTCGCATCCATAGGAATACTTCTAAATATATCCCGATATTCGAGGTGAACGGATTCCATGCGTACCATCGTCTTCACCGGCGGAGGCTCCGCCGGCCACGTAACGCCGAATTTGGCGCTGATCGCACGGCTGCGGGAGCTCGGCTGGAGGGTCGAGTATATCGGCTCAAGCACCGGGATCGAGAAAGATATTATCCGGCACGAGAAGATTCCGTTCCATTCGATTTCTTCCGGCAAGCTGCGTCGTTATTTCGATCTTAAAAATTTCAAGGATCCGTTCAAGGTTGCCAAAGGGGTTCTCGACGCTTACGTCCTGCTTCGCAAGCTGAAGCCGGACGTCGTCTTTTCCAAAGGGGGCTTCGTGTCCGTTCCCGTTGTTGTCGCCGCAAAGATGCGGGGCATACCGGTGCTGATTCACGAATCGGACATGACGCCGGGACTGGCCAACAAGCTGTCCGTTCCGTTCGCTTCGAAAGTATGCGTCACGTTTCCCGAGACGCTCAAGCATATTAAAGGCGGAAAGGCCGTCTGCACCGGACTTCCGATCCGCGACGGCCTGCTGCAGGGCAGTGCGGCGAGGGGGCTGCAGCTGTGCGATTTTCACCGGCAGAAGCCGGTTCTGCTCGTGATGGGTGGCTCGCTGGGCGCACAGAAGATCAATGAAGCGGTGCGGGCGTCGCTTGGAGAGCTGCTGCTGCGTTTGCAAATCGTTCATATTTGCGGCAAAGGCCATCTCGACCCGTCGCTCGAGGGCAAACACGGCTACAAGCAGTTCGAATATGTGAAGGATGAGCTTCCCGATCTGCTGGCCATGGCGGACATTGCATTGTCCCGCGCAGGCTCGACTTCGATCTTTGAATTTTTGACGCTGCGCAAGCCGATGCTGCTCATCCCGCTTTCCCGTCAAGCGAGCCGGGGGGACCAGATTTTGAACGCCGAATCGTTCCGCTCTCAAGGCTATGCCGCCGTACTGCCGGAGGAAGAGCTGGAGCCTCGGACGCTTGTTGCAAGCATTGAACAATTGCAAGCGCGGGCGGACGAGATGCGCAAGGCGATGCAAGGCGGGGGAGCGGACCGCGGAACGGAAGCGGTGCTCGGCCTGATCGTGCAGACGGCAGGCGCCTAATTCTTGCTTATCCGACGAATTGGTTAGGCTATTGTCACACTCTCCGGGCTCTTACATAAACTACACTATAACCGTGACAGACACCCAAGGCATTCGGAGCTGCGCTATTGCGATGCGTGGCCACCATCCAAGGCGCCGCCCGAATGTGAATTTCGAAGCTTCACCGCTTGAGCAGCGGCGAAGCTTCGGTCCCCTTGCGGTCTGTGAAGGAGGTTAGCTCATGTCATCCGTAATTGCCGCATTACAGGCAGCGTCAATCGGTGAAATCAAACTTCATGAACCGCTTGCCGCATATACGACTTGGAAGATCGGCGGTCCCGCCGATGTACTGCTCATCCCTGAAACCAAAGAAAAGCTGGCGGAGACCGTTCGCATCCTGCATCGGTTCGGCGAACCGTGGACGGTGCTCGGACGCGGCTCCAACATGCTGATCAGCGACAAGGGGATAAGAGGCTTTGTCCTGAAGCTCGGCCCTGCTCTGGATACGCTGCATATTGATGGCACGACACTGGTTGCAGGCGGCGCCTATTCGTTCATCAAGCTGTCGGTAATGGCGGGCAAGGAAGGATTGACAGGGCTTGAATTCGCAGGCGGCATTCCCGGATCGGTGGGAGGCGCCGTCTATATGAACGCAGGGGCTCACGGGTCGGATGTGTCACGCATTTTGACGCGAGCCGAGCTTGTTCTGGAGAATGGGGAATTGGCAACGCTGAATCGCGATCAGCTGCAGTATGCTTACCGGCACTCTGTACTGCATCATGATTTGAAGGGCATCGTCACGGAGGCGGAATTCAAGCTGGAGCATGGCGACCGTAAAGAGATTGCGGCAGCTCTGGCCGCTTACAAGGACCGGCGTTTGCGGACGCAGCCGCTGCAGCTGGCTTGTGCCGGCAGCGTATTCCGCAACCCGGAAGGCCATTTCGCCGCCAAGCTGATCGAAGACGCGGGTCTGAAAGGTTTTCGTATCGGCGGAGCCGAAGTGTCGACGCTCCATGCCAATTTCATCGTAAATACCGGGCAAGCGACCGCAAGCGACGTTCTCTCCCTGATGGAGGAAGTACAGCGCGTCGTGCTGGAAAAGTTCGGCGTTGGGCTGAATCCGGAAGTACTGGTGGTGGGAGAGCGGTAAACTCGGAGGTGGAACTTTGGAGAAGCTCTTCATTGAAGGCGGGAGACCTCTTTCTGGAGCGATCAGCATTCACGGCGCCAAGAACGCGGCGCTTCCGATTCTAGCCGCAAGCATGATGGCCGGCGGCGTGCATACGCTCCGTAATGTGCCGGATTTGCTCGATATTCGTACGATGCTGCAAATTTTGAAAGGGCTGGGCTGCGAAGCCGAGCTGGAAGGCGATACGATTACCCTCAATACCGCTACGGCCGTTTCGTTCCATGTTCCCGAGGAACTGATGCGGCAAATGCGCTCGTCGATCTTCCTGATGGGACCGCTGCTGGCGCGCTTCGGCTGTGTGCACGTATCCCAGCCGGGAGGCTGCGCGATCGGCGAGCGGAAGATCGATCTTCACCTCAAAGGCCTCTCTGCGCTTGGCGCGCAGATCGAAGAAACGCCGAACGCGATTATTTGTGCGGCCGATCAGCTGCGCGGCACGGATATCGTGCTGGATTTCCCGAGCGTCGGCGCGACCGAGAATATCATGATGGCGGCGGCGCTTGCCGAAGGCGTAACGACGATCTTTAACGCCGCCCGCGAACCGGAAATTCAAGATCTGCAAAATTATTTGAATGCAATGGGAGCCGACATCATCGGCGCGGGGACGGATACGATCACGATTCGCGGCGTGCGCGAGCTGCAGCCGGTCGAATACTCCATTATCCCTGACCGCATTGTCGCTGGCACGGTGCTCGTCGCGGCTGCGGCTACACGAGGCAGCGTAACGCTGGAGAACGTAAATCCGGCACATTTGACGTCCGTCATTCATGCGCTGAAGCGGGCAGGTGTTCAAATGACGGTCGGCGATGATATAATACAAGTAAGCTGCTCGGGTAGACCGCGGGCGGTGGAGCGCATCGTGACATCGCCGTATCCGGCGTTTCCGACCGATCTTCAGGCGCAGGTAATGGTGCTGCTGACACTCGCCGACGGCATGAGTATTATGAAGGAAACGATCTTCGAAGGCAGATTCAAGCATGTGGATGAACTGTCACGCATGGGCGCCGACATTCGCATCGATCTGAATTCGGCTTTCATCCGCGGTGTTCCGAGGCTGTACGGGGCGACGGTGGAAGCGACCGACCTGCGGGCCGGCGCTGCGCTGGTCATAGCCGGTCTGGCCGCTCACGGCACGACGATCGTGGAGCAAATTCATCATATTGATCGCGGCTATGACCGGATCGAGCTAATGCTTAGCAAGCTGGGCGCGAACATTCGCCGTATGGCCGCCGTTCCGTCGGAAACGTCCAATTGATCTCATTCGTTTATTCGTTCCTTATCCTTTCCGCTTTGTTCGCGGGAAGGATAAGGGTTCTGTTTTTTTCTCACATGATGCGAGGTGGATGTTCAGTGCCTGACGATCGGGTCATGCCGGTGCTTCGGGAGCCTCAGCGGCGCAGCCGCAGCAACCGGAAACTGCTCGTGCTGCTATTTCTATTTTTTATGACGGTACTGGTTATCTTATTCTTCCAATCTTCACTCAGCAAAATCAGCGCGATCGAAATTCAAGGGAACGAATTTCTCGCTACGGAAACGATCGCGAAGGCTTCCGGCATCGCAGTGGGCGATCATTATTTTGCTCACAGCCGGACAAGCATCGCAAACAGTGTCAGCAAGGTGCCGATGGTGCAGTCGGTGGATGTCCGCAAACGGTTCCCGGGGCTTGTCACCATCGAAGTCAAGGAATACCCGAAGGTGGGCTTTGAGCTTGCGGACGATGGGAAAATGCTGGCGGTACTGGCCGACGGCTCCACATCGCCGCTCCAGAAGCCAGGCGCCGTTCCGGACAAGCCGCTGCTGACCGGCTGGAAGGCCGACGACCCGAACCGCCTCAAGCTGTGTGCGGCGTTGTCGATGATTCCGGCAGCGCTGCTGAGCGATATTTCGGAGATCAAACCGGATCCGACGAACGGCTTTGAGGACAAAATCAAAATGTACACCCGTTCCCAGTACATCGTGGAGACGACGATATCGTATTTGCCGGAGAAGATCGGCCGGCTTCCCTCGATCGTGGATAATCTTCAAGAAAATAACGTGCACGGAGGCGTCATCACGATGCTTCTGACCGATTCGCACGCTCCGCTTGGCAGCGGCAGCTCCGACGCTTCGAATAAGAACGACGGCGCTGTTCAACAAAAGGAGCAGGACAAGCCTACAGGAAAACCGGCGACGGCGAATGAGGATGACAAGAAGTCGGGCTGATGCCAATCTCTCGAAAGCCCCTAAGTTGATTAGGATTGGAAACGTTGGGAATGATAGCTGTCGTGCTATTTATCAGCATCGGGAGCATACCTCGCGTGAATCGTGTGCGAATGTCTCTTTGTTCGGTGTGCTGGCCGGAATGGCGGAGAGCCCGTAAGCCTGACGTTTGTGAAAAAATAGACTACTCAACTGGTAAAAAGCATGTTAGAATTATCATTATGGGATTTTTACAGCTTACCCTTTCATTGCTACTTTTGTATACGGCGCGAAACTTGAAAAATATTGTTGAAAAAAGAGGGAATCTCGCCGCTGTGTGGAATAAGTAACGTAAGATTTGCGACTCAGCCCCAAGTTTAATGAGGATACGGGAGGTGCCACGGGCTTGAGCAGTAACGACATCATTGTCAGTTTGGACATCGGTACATCCAAGGTTCGGGCGATTATCGGAGAGATCGCCGGCGGAACCATTAATATAATCGGTGTAGGCTCAGCGGACTCGGAAGGCATTCGTAAAGGAGCTATCGTCGATATCGATCAGACGGTTCAATCGATCCGGAACGCAGTCGACCACGCGGAGCGCATGGTCGGCATTACCATCGATACCGTATATGTCGCCATTACCGGCAATCACATTTTGCTCCAATCGAGCCACGGCGTCGTGGCCGTTTCGAATGAAGACCGCGAGATCGGCGACGAAGACATCGATCGGGTCATCCAGGCGGCGCGCGTCATCGCTTTGCCCCCGGAGCGGGAGATCATCGGGGTCGTACCGAAGCAGTATTTGGTTGACGGACAGGAAGGCATTCACGATCCGCGCGGCATGATCGGCGTTCGCCTGGAGGTGGAGGCTTCCATCATCACCGGCGCCAAAACATCGATTCACAATTTGATTCGCGTGGTCGAGAAGGCGGAGCTGAAAATCGGCGGGCTCATTCTCTCGTCGCTTGCAGCAGGCCATCTTTCCCTCTCAAAGGATGAGAAATCGATCGGCACCGTACTCGTGGACGTAGGCGCAGGAGCCACTACGATCGCCGTGTTTGACCAAGGCAACCTGGCCGCTACGACTACGCTTCCGATCGGCGGGGAATTTATTACGAACGATATCGCCATCGGCCTCAGGACGCAGGTGGAAGCGGCCGAGCTGATTAAGCTCAAATACGGCTGTGCCATCGTCGAAGATGCGGCCCCGGATCAGTTGTTCAAAGTGACTCGAATCGGAAGCAATGTCGATAAAGAGTTTTCTCAGGTGGATTTGGCCAATATTATCGAGCCTCGCGTTCAGGAAATTTTCCAGCTCATTCGCGCTGAGGTGCAGCGTCTCGGTTATGGCGACGTGCCGGGCGGGTACGTGCTGACCGGCGGAACGGTGTCCATGCCGGGCATTCTGGCGGTGGCCCAGCATGAGCTGGAGACATCGGTGCGCATTGCGCTTCCTGAATTTATCGGTGTTCGGGATCCGTCTTTTACTAGCGGCGTAGGCGTCATCCAATTCGCATCGAAATATATGCGCTCGCGTCAGCCGTCGTATAACAAGAAGGCGTCGCCCCCAACCGTTAAATCTGCGGCTAAAGCGAACAAGTCGAACCCGGACAAGCCTGGTGTGTTCGAAAGATTCAAAAATTGGCTGAGCGAATTTATTTAGATTGATTGCACAATGAGGGGGAAGACCGGCATGTTGGAATTTGATATGGATATGGACCAACTGGCACAAATTAAAGTCATTGGCGTCGGCGGCGGCGGCAGCAATGCCGTGAACCGGATGATCGAGAACGGCGTCAAAGGCGTGGAATTTATTACGGTCAATACAGACGCTCAAGCACTGCACACGGCGAAATCCGAGCACAAGCTGCAGATCGGGGACAAGCTTACCCGCGGTCTCGGTGCCGGCGCAAACCCTGAAGTAGGGAAGAAGGCGGCGGAAGAGTCGAGAGAGCTCATTATGAATACGCTGCGCGGTGCAGATCTCGTATTCGTAACGGCTGGTATGGGCGGCGGTACGGGTACAGGCGCCGCACCCGTTATCGCGGAGATCGCACGGGAATGCGGAGCTCTGACGGTTGGTGTCGTAACCAGACCGTTCACCTTCGAAGGCCGCAAGCGGGCCATGCAAGCCGAGCAAGGTATCGCCGCTCTTAAAGAGAAGGTCGATACGCTCATTCTGATTCCGAACGATCGGCTGCTCGAAATCGTCGACAAGAAGACGCCGATGCTGGAAGCATTCCGGGAAGCCGACAACGTGCTTCGTCAAGGCGTTCAAGGCATTTCCGACTTGATCGCGCTGCCGGGTCTCATTAACCTTGACTTCGCCGATGTCAAGACGATCATGACGGAGCGCGGCTCGGCACTGATGGGGATCGGCATCGGCACCGGCGAGAACCGTGCCGTCGAAGCCGCCCGCAAGGCGATTCAGAGCCCGCTGCTGGAGACATCGATCGAAGGAGCGCGCGGCGTGCTGCTGAACATTACCGGCGGCTTGAACCTGTCGCTTTATGAAGTGAATGAAGCGGCCGACATCGTCGCTTCCGCTTCCGATCCGGATGTGAACATGATCTTCGGTGCCGTTATCGATGAGACGCTGAAGGATGAAATAAAAGTAACCGTTATCGCAACCGGCTTCGAGCACCGCGCTGCGTCCACGCCGCCTGCGCGCCGTCCGCTGGGCCAGAGCGAGTCTGCCGGCGATTCGCGCACGAGCAGCGGCACATCGAGCCTGCGGCCGTTCGGTGCGCAGCCGTCGGGCGACCAGCTCGATATTCCGACCTTTCTCCGCAATCGCCGCAATACGGACAAATAAATACGTGCAATCGGTAAGAGGCTGTCCCGTCTATGAAAAGATGGGGCAGCCTTTTCAATTACCTTCCATGTGGGCGAACTTCCTTCGACAAAAAAACCTACATCCCCCCGGCGCAATTAGACAGACTTTGATGCCCGTCTATCTTATACTGAGTTCAACCGCCGGAGGGGGGAGCCGGGCATTTGATCGTCTATCTGGACCTCATCTTCTTGACCAATTTGCTCCTCAATGGAGCGGTGCTTGCGACTACGGCCTGGGCGCGGCACAAAAGAGTAGCTTGGTGGCGAATAGCGCTGTCTGCATTGCTTGGCGCCTTCTATGTATTGCTGCTGTTCCTGCCCGATCTTCATATGCTCTATACGTTCGCTGTGAAAATTATATTTTCCATCGTCATGATTATGACTGCATTCGGCTTCTCCAGCTTGCAAAATTTCTTGCGTGACATAGGCATGTTTTATCTCGTTAACTTTTCGTTTGCCGGCTGTATATTCGGCCTTCGGTATTTTCTTCTTGAAGCGAATGATGTGCTGGACGGTATCGTTTTTACCCAAGCTGCGACAGTAAACATTTTCTACATTGGGTATGGAATGCTGTTCGTCTTTGCGCTATCCGCCATCTTCATGTTTCGCAACGTATTCGTGTTCACGAAGAAGAAGAATGACATGCAAACGCTGCTCGCCGAGGTGAGAATCATGATCGGCGACGTGGAAGCGGTATGCACCGGCTTAATTGACACCGGCAATCAGCTGTACGACCCGCTCACGCGCACGCCGGTTATGGTAATGGAGGCGGATCGCTGGAAGGAATGGCTGCCGCCGGCGTGGCTCGAGCGCATCCGCCGTTCGGAGGTCGATCAGCTCGTTGCCGGCTTCGGTGAGGAAACGTTCGTGTGGCAGGATCGACTGCGGCTAGTGCCGTTTCGGGGCATCGGAAGGGGTACTCAATTCATGCTGGCGCTGAAGCCTGATCGGGTCGTGATCAAGCAGGGCGAGCAGGTGCGGGACATTACGAAAGTGCTGATCGGGCTCGACGGCGGCACGTTGTCCCACGACTGCGCATACCAAGCTATTATTCATCCGGCGATTATCGCCAATTGACAATACTAGCTGAAGCTTACCGGGAGGATCTGCCATGCTTTGGAAGTGGAAACTGCGGCTGCAACTACAAATGTACCGATTGCTCATGTTCCTGCGGCTGAAGGGCGAGGAGATTTATTACATCGGGGGCAGCGAAGCGCTCCCGCCGCCGCTTACGCGCGAGGAAGAGGAATATTTGCTCGAGAAGCTGTCGACGGGAGACGGCGCTATCCGCGCTATGCTGATCGAACGCAATCTCCGCCTCGTCGTCTACATAGCGCGGAAGTTCGAGAACACAGGCATCAATATTGAGGATCTCGTGTCGATCGGGGCGATAGGACTCATTAAAGCGGTGAATACGTTCGACCCGGAGAAGAAAATCAAGCTGGCGACGTATGCGTCCCGCTGCATCGAGAACGAAATTCTTATGTATCTTCGCCGCAACAGCAAGATCCGGACCGAGGTGTCTTTCGACGAGCCGCTGAACATCGATTGGGACGGCAACGAGCTATTGCTGTCGGACGTGCTCGGAACGGAAAACGATACGATTTACCGTAACATCGAGGAGCAGGTCGACCGCAAGCTGCTGCACAAGGCGCTCGACAAGCTGACGGAACGCGAGCGGATCATTATGGAGCTGCGCTTCGGCCTCCAGGACGGCGAAGAGAAGACGCAGAAGGACGTGGCCGATCTGCTCGGCATTTCGCAGTCATATATTTCCCGCCTGGAGAAGCGGATCATCAAACGATTGCGCAAGGAATTTAATAAAATGGTATGAGATAGACCGCATAGCTTGCCGAGGCAGGCTGTGCGTTTTTATTTTTCTCGAAGGCAAGAACGCTACCCGAACAGTCTGGGTTACCCTGTTCATTTTTTCTTCCGTTGGAAACGATGCAGAACCATGGCGGGCTTGCATTCGTATTTGTCAAGTCCTTGTGCTAGCGCTTACATCACTGTTCGCATCGCATAAAATTGCATCTCGAGGAGATAATGTACATTAATGTTTCTCCTTGGGAGGTATTCACGGTGACCCGAAACAAAGTCGAGATTTGCGGTGTCGACACTGCAAAACTGCCCGTACTGACCAATGCCGAAATGCGCGAGCTCTTCGTGCAGCTGCAGACGAACAACGAACGATCGGCTAGAGAGAAATTGGTTAACGGCAACCTGCGTCTCGTCCTGAGCGTCATCCAGCGATTCAACAACCGCGGCGAATTCGTGGACGATTTGTTTCAGGTAGGCTGTATCGGACTCATGAAGGCGATCGACAATTTCGATTTAAGCCAAAATGTGAAGTTCTCCACCTATGCGGTGCCGATGATTATCGGAGAAATTCGCCGTTACTTGCGCGATAACAACCCGATTCGCGTATCCCGTTCGCTGCGGGATATCGCCTACAAAGCGCTTCAGGTGAGAGATAATCTGACGAATAAAAATTCGCGCGAACCGACGATTTATGAAATTTCGGAAGCTCTCGGCGTGCCGAAGGAAGACGTCGTGTTCGCTCTCGATGCGATTCAGGACCCGGTCTCGCTCTTCGAGCCGATCTATCACGACGGCGGCGATCCGATCTATGTAATGGACCAGATCAGCGACGAGCGCAATAAGGACATGTCGTGGATCGAAGGCATAGCGCTCCGGGAAGCGATGCGGAAGCTGGGCTCACGCGAGAAAATGATTTTGTCGATGCGCTTCTTCGAGGGCAAGACGCAGATGGAGGTAGCCGACGAGATCGGCATCTCGCAGGCGCAGGTGTCAAGACTGGAGAAATCGGCAATTTCGCAAATGCAAAAGCACGTAAAGACGTAATGAACGCTTTCGCAGACTAACTCTGTTGATCGGCCGCGGCCCGGACATGTGTCCGGGTCTTTTTTCCACAGGACAAGTCTCGAAGGGGCAATAATGCCCGGCTTCTTCATATACTAAAACCGAGATACCCCATCTTTTCTACAAGCGTGGTGAGCAGACGTGAAAATCTCCGATTTCCAAACGAAGGATGTCATCAATATTGTCGACGGCAGGAAGCTCGGACAGGTGAGCGATCTGGAGCTCGATCTGCGCCAAGGCCGGATCGATGCGATCGTTGTGCCAACGCAGGGAAAGTTCTTCGGGTTGTTCGGCGGCTCGACGGATATTATTATTCCGTGGAGGAACATTGTGAAAATCGGAGCGGACGTCGTTCTCGTTAAGCTTGATGATGCGCGGGTGTACCGTCAGCCGGAGGAGCAGGAGCAGCCGACGTACGTGGAATTCAATCGGCAGTACCGCGCCTAGGGCGGCGGCGCCTAACGGCGCTGCCGCTTATTGTGGTACACTGAATGGAAAAGGCCATACAAAGGGGAGACGGACAAGCATGGAACCGTTCGTTTGGAAAGAAGCGGAAGGGACGGAGGAGCCGTCCGTGTACGTGCTGGAGAGCTGGACGAAGCTCGACCCGGAGCTAAGCGCAGGCTTTACGTCCCGGCACGGCGGGGTGAGCGAGGCGCCGTACGGAACGCTGAACTGCGGGCTGCATGTGCAGGACGCGCCGGAGCACGTCGTGACGAACCGCAGGCGACTCGCTTCGGCGGCCGGCGTGCCGTTCGAGACGGCGACGTACGCCGAGCAGGTGCACGGAACACATGTAGCGGTCGTCGGGGACGCGGAGCTTGGCGCAGGCAGAAGCGACCGGGAAACCGCTCTTCCGGATACGGATGCGCTCATTACGAATCGTGTCGGCGTATCGCTGAATTTGATGTACGCGGACTGTGTGCCGCTGTATTTTTACGATCCGGTTCGGAAAGTGATCGGACTTGCCCATGCCGGGTGGAAAGGGACGGTCGGCAATATCGCACAGGCGACCGTGCGGCGGATGACGGACATATACGGCTGCAAGCCGGAGCATGTGCGGGCGGCGATCGGACCGTCGATCGGGTCGTGCTGCTACGAGGTCGACGAAGCGGTGGCGGCGAAAGTAAGGCCGCTGCTGGATACGCTTGAGACGACGGAAGAAGACCGGGCTCGGATCTTGTCACCTGGACGCGAAATCGGCAAGTATCAGCTGGGGCTGCAATCTTTAAACCGACTTTTGATGACAAAAGCAGGAATTTTGTCGGTTCATATCGAAGTAACCATGTTATGTACCGGATGCAGCACCGACCGTTTCTTCTCGCATCGCAAGGAGGGCGGCAGAACGGGCCGCATGGTCGCCTGGATCGCCAGGAGGCCGGAAGGTATGAACAAGCAAGGAGAACGTGCGCAATGACACTGACATTTCAGGAACGAATCGAATACGTCCGTTCGCGCATTGCGTCCGCTGCCGAGCGCAGCGGACGGGACCCGGTCGACATTCGGGTCATCGCCGTCACCAAGTACGTTTCGCTGGAGACGACGAGGGCGGCGCTGGATCTCGGACTCGAGCATATCGGGGAGAACCGCTGGCAGGATGTGCAGGCCAAGTGGGAGGCGCTCCACGAGCGGGGAACATGGCATTTCATCGGGCATTTGCAAACGAACAAAGTGAAGGACGTTGTCGGGAAGTTTGCTTATATTCATTCGCTGGACAGGCTTTCGCTCGCCAAGGAGATCGAGAAGAAGGCGGCGGCGCTCGGCATTGTGCAGGACTGCCTGATTCAGGTGAACGTCTCCGGTGAGGAGAGCAAATACGGTTTGCCGCCGGAGGAGCTGCACAGCTTCGCCGGGCAGCTGCGGGACATGCCGCATATCCGCGTCGTCGGGCTGATGACGATGGCGCCGCTTGAGGCCGAGGCGGAAGCTACCCGGCCGGTGTTTCGCGAGCTGCGCCGGCTGCGGGACGAGCTGAACGCGGGCGGGACGCTCGGCTACGAAGCGCCTCATCTGTCGATGGGAATGTCGGGGGACTTCGAAGTGGCGATTGAAGAAGGGGCCACTTGGGTACGGCTCGGCACGATTTTGGTCGGTAAGGAAGCTTGATGGTTCAGTCCTTTGAGGGCCGCAATACATAGACCTTAGTATGGGAGGAGAAATTATGGGCGTCATGAACAAATTCATGAATTTTCTGGGCTTGCAGGAAGAAGAGGAAGTCATCGAACGCGAACGGATTGTAGAGCAAGTCGAAGAACCTGAAACCAACACGTTCGAAGCACGTAATACTACAAAAGGGAAGAGCAACATCGTCAGCATCCATTCCCAGAAAAATGTGAAGGTTGTCCTGAATGAGCCGCGTTCCTACGAGGAGACACAGGAAATCGCCGATCACCTTCGTTCCCGCCGGCCGGTTATCGTCAACCTGCAGCGCGTCCGGCCCGATCAGGCGCTTCGCATTGTGGATTTCTTGAGCGGAACCGTGTATGCTTTGAACGGAACGATAGCCAAGGTAGGTCCGAACATTTTCCTCTGTACGCCGGACACGGTAGACATCCAGGGCTCGATTACAGAAATGATTAACGAGGGCTAGTTGCTCCTCGGAACTGAGGTGAACTTGTTGCTGATCACGGTCATTAGTGCCATTACTGTCTTGGAACAAATCTATACGTATATGATTATCGGTTATATTTTGCTGTCTTGGTTTCCTAATGCCAGGGAAAGCTTCATTGGTAATCTACTCGGGCGCTTGACGGAGCCTTACTTGAGTATTTTTCGCAGAATTATTCCTTCGATCGGTCCGATCGATATTTCACCCATCGTCGCGCTGATCGCACTAAACTTTGTAGGATTGGGCCTTAAGGTTGTCGTGCAATATGTACTGGGCCTGTTCCTGTAGGTGACGATCCGTGAGCACAGACTTTCGCGTTCATTTTCATCCGGATGAGCACCACTTTGTCGATAAAGCGCTGGACTGGATCGAGCGGGCGGCCGATAACCATCAAGTGCGGCGAACCGATTTTCTCGATCCGCGCCAGGCATTCATTCTGGAGACGCTGGCGAACCGCAATCCCGACGTACAGGTAAGGCTGGACGGCGGATATCCCGAAGCGGAACGCAAGCGGGCGATTATTGCCCCGGATTACCTATCCTTGGATGATGAGGATATGGGCATCCGGGTGCTTGCCGTTACGTCGGCCGATGCAAAGATCGCGCAGCTGGAGCACAGCGACTATATGGGAGCGCTGCTTGCGCTCGGGATGAAGCGGGATAAAATCGGGGATATTCACGCGGGAGAGGCCGGCTGCCATTATCTTGTCGCGGAAGAGGCTGCCGATTATTTGCGGTTGAATTTGTCGCAAGTACATCGCGTTGCCGTACATACCGAATTGCTGCCGCTGGACAAGCTGGCCACGACCGGCTCAGAGCTGCAGGAAATGAGCTTATCCGTCGCATCGATGCGGCTCGACGGGATCGTCGGCGACGTATGGAAGCTGAGCCGGGCGAAGGCGCTTGTGCCGATTCAAGCGGGACGGTGCAGAGTCAACTGGAAGCCTGAGGAGAATCCGAGCGCCCAGCTGAAGGCCGGCGATATGGTGTCGATGCAGGGGTTCGGACGGTTTAAAGTGCTGGAGGTCGAAGGGACGACGAAAAGCGGACGGCTGCGGGTTAAGGTCGGCAAGTTCGTATAACTGCAAAAGTCAACTTTTTTGTCGCTTCGGTGCAGGAATTTCCTGCTTCTTGTCGAATGCTAGTTAGGACTACTTTTACTACTGCCGGAGGTGCACGGATGCCGTTAACGCCGCTCGATATACATAACAAGGAGTTCGGACGCTCGTTCAGAGGCTACGATGAAGACGAAGTGAACGAATTTCTCGATCAAGTGATTAAAGATTACGAGGCGCTCATCCGCGAGAACAAAGATTTGCAGAGCCAGGTGGCTACGCTGCAGGAGCGGCTCGACCATTTTGCGACGATCGAAGAGACGCTGAGCAAGACGATTATCGTTGCGCAGGAAGCGGCCGACGAAGTGAAGAACAATTCCAAGAAGGAAGCGCAGCTGATCCTGAAGGAAGCGGAGAAGAACGCCGATCGGATCATCAACGAGTCGCTCGCCCGCTCGCGCAAGATTGCACTGGAGATCGAGGAGCTGAAGAAGCAGGCGTCGGTATACCGGACGCGCTTTAGAACGCTGGTCGAGGCGCAGCTGGAGCTGCTCAGCAAGGACGATTGGAAGGCGCTCGAGCCGGGTAACGGCGAAGAAGGCGGCCAAGGGTTTTAAGGCGGGCTTCCGTTCTGTTGACTGAGCGGAGCGAATTCGCTATACTTCGTAATAAGTTATTGTGGCAAAACGATGATTGGGCCGAGTAGTTCGTCCATATGCAGACAGCGAGCCGGGGATTGGTGGAAGCCCGGTGCTGCACACACGAGCGAAGATCTCCCAAGAGTGCCGCCGGAACGGTAATTTCGCCTAGCGAACTTACCCACTATGGAAGGCCGGGTCATTCCGTTACCGATGTGTGAAGTGAGCATGCCTTATTCCTGCTGCACCGCTGCGCGCGGCGGAGGACAGATGGCTTGCTAATTAGGGTGGTACCGCGAGAGCTCCTCGTCCCTTTGGGGATGACGGGGCTTTTTTGTTGCCCTCCCATACATGAAAGACCGAATTGGAAAGGGGTCATAACGATGGATTATAGTAAAACGCTGAATTTGCTGCAAACCGATTTCCCGATGCGCGGCAATCTGCCGCAGGCGGAGCCGAAAATGCAGCAGTGGTGGGACGAGATCGACGTGTACGCCAAAGTGCAGGAGAGCCGCCGCGGCCAACCGAAATGGGTGCTTCACGACGGACCTCCGTATGCGAACGGCGACATTCATATCGGCCATGCCCTCAACAAGACGCTGAAGGATATTATCGTCCGCTTCAAGACGCTGCAGGGCTACGACGCCCCTTACGTACCGGGCTGGGATACGCACGGCCTGCCGATCGAGCAGGCGATCGCCAACGGCGGCAAGGTCGACCGGAAGAAAATGAGCGTGCCTGAATTCCGCGAGTACTGCAAAGCGTATGCGCTGGAGTGGGTCGAGAAGCAGAAGGCGCAGTTCCGCCGGATGGGTATCCGCGGCGACTGGAACAACCCGTACATCACGCTTCAGCCGCAGTTCGAAGCGCAGCAAATCCGCCTGTTCGGCGGTATGGTGGAGAAGGGGTATATCTACAAGGGCTTGAAGCCGGTTTATTGGTCGCCGTCCTCGGAGAGCGCGCTCGCCGAAGCGGAGATCGAATACCGCGACAAGACGTCGCCTTCGATCTACGTCGCCTTCGACGTTCAGGACGGTAAGGGTAAGCTGCCGCAGGATGCGGCGATCGTCATCTGGACGACGACGCCTTGGACGCTTCCGGCGAATCTCGGCATCTCGGTGCATCCGGAGTTCGACTACGCCGTCGTTGAGACGGGCGGCCGGAAATATGTGCTCGCACAGGGACTGCTGGAAGCCGCGGCGAAGGAAATCGGCTGGACGGAATGGAACGTCATATCCACAGTGAAGGGCAGCGAGCTGGAGCTCGTCACATGCAAGCATCCGTTCTACGACCGGACTTCGCTGGTTATGACGGGCGAGCATGTCACGCTGGAAGCCGGTACGGGCTGCGTCCATACGGCGCCTGGACACGGCGAGGACGACTTCGTCATCGGCCAGCGCTACAATATCGGCGTGCTCAATCCAGTCGATGATCAAGGGCACTTCACGAAGGAAGCGCCGGGCTTCGAAGGCGTGTTCTATGAGAAAGGCAATCAGCTCGTCATCGCCAAGCTGGAGGAGAGCGGCCATCTGCTCAAGCAGCTGCAAATCCAGCACCAATACCCGCATGATTGGCGGACGAAGAAGTCGGTTATTTTCCGGGCAACCGAGCAGTGGTTCGCTTCCGTCGATAAGTTCCGGGAGGCCATGCTGGATGAGATCAAGCGGGTGGAGTGGACGCCGGAATGGGGCGAGGTTCGCCTGCACAATATGATCGCCGAACGCGGCGACTGGTGTATTTCCCGTCAGCGGGTATGGGGCGTGCCGATTCCGATCGTGTACTGCCGCTCGTGTAACCATCCGCTTGTCAACAATGCAACGATCGAGCACATTGCCGGCATCTTCGAGAAGGAAGGCTCCAACGCCTGGTTCTTGAAATCCGACCAAGAGCTGCTGCCGGCTGGCACCACTTGTCCGGAGTGCGGCCACGGCGAGTTCCGCAAAGAAACGGACATTATGGACGTATGGTTCGATTCCGGTTCGTCGCATATGGGCGTGCTGGAAACGCGCGATGATCTGCAATGGCCGGCCGACTTGTATTTGGAAGGGTCCGACCAATACCGCGGCTGGTTTAACTCTTCACTCATCACCGGGGTTGCAGTTAAAGGCCAAGCGCCGTACAAAGCGGTGCTCAGCCACGGCTTTACTCTCGATGGCGAAGGACGCAAGATGTCGAAGTCGCTTGGCAATACGATCGATCCGCTGCAGGTCAGCCAAAAGCTGGGCGCCGACATTCTCCGTCTATGGGTAGCTTCGTCCGACTATCAGTCCGACCAACGGATATCCGATGCGATTCTGAATCAAATTTCCGAGGTATACCGGAAAATCCGCAATACGCTGCGTTTCATGCTCGGCAATCTGGGCGGCTTCAACCCGCAAACCGATCGCGTCGCACCGCAGGCAATGAGCGAGCTGGACCGCTTCGCGCTGGCGCGGCTGCACCGGATGATCGAGCGGGTAACGAAGGCGTACGACAAGTACGAATTCCATCTGGTATATCAGTCGATTCATCACTTCTGTGCCGTTGAGATGAGCTCGTTCTACCTGGATATCATTAAGGACCGATTGTATGCGAACGCCGTGAACGACCCGGCCCGCAAAGCGTCCCAAACCGTCATGTATGACGCTCTCGTGGCGATCACGACACTGATCTCGCCGATTCTGCCGCATACGGCCGACGAAGTATGGAAGTTTATCCCGGGTACGGAGCTGTTCAGCGTACAGGTTGCGGAGCTGCCTCAAGTCGACAGCTCTCTGTTCGATGAAGCAATGGAGCGGAAGTGGGAGCAATTCCTGCACATTCGGGACGAAGTGCTGAAGGCGCTGGAGGAAGCGCGTCAGGCCAAGACGATCGGCAACTCGCTCGGCGCAAAGGTTGTGCTGTATCCGAACGAAGAGTCGGCGGAGCTCTTGGGCAAGTTCGAGCATCTCGATCAGCTGTTCATCGTATCGCAGGCCGAAATCGGCGGCGGCTACGATGCGGCACCGGACATGGCGCTCAAAGGCAAGCATACCGCGGTCGCCGTACTGACGGCCGACGGCGAGAAGTGCGAGCGCTGCTGGATAGTGACGCCGGAAGTCGGGCAAAGTAAAGAACATCCTACGCTGTGCAAACGGTGCAATGACGTCGTTGAGACGCATTACGTGGGCCATCAATAACTGACCTTCCTGCGGCGTGCCGGGATTGGCGGCCATATCCGGCCTTACAGCTCCCGGCCGGCCGGCGAGGGTTCGGCTTGGAGGCAGGTGCATCCTATGGCAGACAGCATTGAGACAGGCGCAGTCAGCGAGCAGCGCAAGCTGATCGTCTCGCTGCGCGAGCGTATCGACGAAATTGCATGGACGATGGAAAAATCGCAAATCGCCGATTATGTACAGCTGATGCATAAGCCTTGGCGGCTGGCGATGCTGAATTTGGTGTCCGGCATTTCGCGGGGGGTGGGCATTGCGATCGGCTTTACGATTTTCACATCAACGATCGTTTATGTATTGCAGGCGCTCGGTGCGCTCAACCTGCCGATTATCGGCGACTACATCGCCAATTTGATCGAGCATGTGCAGCAGCATCTGGAACGGGAAGGTTACACGTATTAGCTTGGAAACATCAAGGAGCCCGTGTCGTGCGGGCTCCCTTTCCATGCTACTCCTCGTAACGGTCGGGCTCAAGTAAGCCCTCGCCTTCGCCGCTGTTCAAATAGTCGCGGTACTGCTTGCTGCGAATAACCGTAACCTGTTGACCGTACAGATCGGTTGCGACAAAGCTTTCGTACGCTTCGACGAAGCCCTCGTGTTCATCGGCTTCGATGAAGATATTATTGTAATCGTCGGCGTTCGGATTTTCCGACATGGCCGGAGAATCCGAGTTGCCCCAGCTTTCGACGATTTGCCATGCGTCCTCGCCGTCAAACTGGTTTTGCGAAGAATCCAGCTCATCCAGGCTTGTCCGGCCGAATGGCGGCTGCAGCAGCTCTTCCTCGATCGGACGCCGGTCGGATTCCTTCGGGTCCGGGACGTGGGCTACGCAGTATTCCGTCGTAGGAATCGTTTCAAGACGCTCGTAATCGATTGGCGCGCCGCAAGTTTTGCATATGCCGTAGGTATGATTTTCGATATTTCGCAAGGCTCTGTTTACTTGCTCCAGCTCATGCTCGGTATGCTCGGTTAAGGCCAAATCTTTGGCCCGCTCGAACGTTTCCGAGCCGATATCGGCCGGGTGATTGTCATACATGGACAGCTCCGTCAGACTTTCCAGCTGAGAGTGTCCGGCCAATTGATAATGCTCGTTATCGTGGAGCCGCCGCTCAAGGCTGACTTTCTCCTCTAGCAGCTTCAGCCGGAGTGCGTCCATTTGTTGTTTCGTCAGTTCGTCCATTCGCAGTAAGCTCCTTTCATGGGACTGCTGTGCCGTTAGTGTTGGCGTTCGTGCTTCGTTTTAACGAGGAAATTGCAGGAGGGGGAGACGGCGTGAAGTATTATTTGTACGCAATCGTTATCATTCTTGTGGATCAGGCGACAAAATGGCTCATCAAAACGAATATGACGCTCGGTGAAGCGCATTCGGTAATCGGAAATTTCTTTCTGCTGACGTCGCATCGCAACAAGGGGGCCGCGTTCTCGATTTTGCAGGGGCAGCGGTGGCTCTTCCTCGTCATTACCATCGCTGTGGTCATCGGCATTATATGGTACCTGCAACGGATGAGGCAGGAGCGCAGGCTCTTGCTCTGCTTCGCTCTGAGCTTGCTGCTCGGCGGTGCGGTCGGCAACTTCATCGATCGCGCATTGTATGGAGAAGTCGTCGATTTCCTGCAGTTTAATTTTGAATTTGACTGGTTCGGGAAGCATATTTACTACACGTACCCGATCTTTAATATCGCCGATGCGGCGATTGTGATCGGTGTCGCTTTGATTTTCCTGGAAGCGATACTGGGGGCCCGGCGGGACAATAAGCAAAGAATGGCGGCGACGCAGGAACATGAACAAGAACAAGGCTGACGCTGAGATAGAGGACATCGCCGCGGAGCTGGAGCTGCAGGATGTGCTGGAATGGACCGTCGACGAAGCCTCGGCGGGCGAGCGGATCGACAAATACGTGACGGAATCGCTGGACACGGAGACATCGCGGTCTCAGGTGCAGCTGTGGATTCAAAGCGGGCATGTAACGGTGAACGGCGGGACGATAAAGCCGAATTATAAGCTGGGCGCGGGAGACCGTGTTGTGGTGACGGTACCGGAGCCTGCCGGCGTCGACATCGACCCGGAGCCGATTCCGCTCGACATCGTATATGAAGATCCGGACGTTATCGTGATCAACAAGCAGCGGGGGCTTGTCGTACATCCGGCGCCGGGCCATACGTCGGGAACGCTCGTCAACGCGCTGATGTATCACTGCCGCGATCTGTCGGGCATTAACGGCGAGCTGCGGCCCGGGATCGTTCATCGAATCGATAAGGATACGACCGGTTTGCTGATGGCGGCCAAGAACGATCAGGCGCATGCCAGTCTCGCGGCGCAGCTGAAGGCTCATTCCGTCCATCGAAAATATATCGCGCTCGTCCACGGCGTTCTGTCGCATGACCAAGGGACGATCGACGCGCCGATCGGACGGGATTCGTACGACCGGAAAATGTTTACCGTGACGGATAAAAACAGCAAGGAAGCCGTGACGCATTTTCACGTAATGGAGCGGTTTGCCGATTATACGCTGGTGGAGCTTAAGCTGGAAACCGGGCGTACGCATCAAATTCGCGTCCATATGAAGTTTATCGGCCATCCGCTGGTAGGCGATCCGATGTACGGCCGCAGCAAAGGGCTGAAGATGGACGGGCAGGCGCTGCATGCGGCGAAGCTCGGCTTCGAGCACCCGCGGACGAAGGAGCTGCTTATGTTCGAAGCGCCGCTGCCGGCGGATATGGAGCATTTGCTGCATATTTTGCGGACTTCGTAAGGAGCCGCGTTTGGTTGGATTGGGTTACTTGGGGAGAGAGGAGCAGTCGGCTATGGAGCATTTGATCAATCCCGCGGTGAAAGAGATTCAAATATCGGGCATCCGCAAAATATCGAACCGGGTCGCCGAAATCCCGGGGGCGCTGACGCTGACGATCGGGCAGCCGGATTTTCCGACGCCGGCTCACATCGTTGAAGCGGGAAAACGGGCACTGGAGCAGCAGAAGACGGTCTATACGCCGAATCCCGGCATTTTGGAGCTTCGTCAGGCTGCAGCGGCGTTCGTCGGCTCGAAGTACGGATTAACGTATCGAGGCGCGGATGAAGTGATTGTGACCGTTGGTGCCAGCGAGGCCGTGGACATTGTGCTGCGGACGATCGTGACGCCGGGGGCGGAAGTGATTTTGCCGGCGCCTGTATATCCGGGGTATGAGCCGTTGATCCGGCTCGCCGGAGGAGTTCCGGTGTACGTCGATACGCGGAAGAACGGCTTTAAGCTGACAGCCGAGCTGCTCGAGCCGCATTTGACGGAGCGGACGCGCTGCGTGATCCTGTGTTACCCTTCGAACCCGACGGGGCAGGTGCTCAGCGAGGCGGAGCTGAACGATTTGGCTGCATTGCTGGAGCAGCGCGAAGTGTTCGTGTTGTCTGACGAAATTTACAGCGAGCTTGTGTACGGGGAGCCGCATCGCTCCATTGCCGCGATTGGCGGAATGCGGGAGAAGACGATCGTCATTAACGGGTTGTCGAAGTCGCATGCGATGACCGGCTGGCGCATCGGCTTCACGTTCGCGCCGGCTGCATTGACTCAGCATTTGGTGAAGGTGCATCAGTACAACGTCACTTGCGCGAGCTCGGTGAGCCAGTATGCCGCTTTGGAAGCTTTGACGCACGGGGCGGACGATGCGCTGCCGATGCGGGAAGCTTATGTACGGCGGCGGGATTACGTGCTGGACCGGCTTAGCCGAATGGGCCTCGCGGCCGAGAAGCCGAGCGGGGCGTTCTACGTGTTCCCGTCCATTGAACGGTTCGGGCTGCGCTCGGAGGAGTTTGCGTACAGGCTGCTCGAGGAAGAGAAGGTGGCCGTCGTGCCTGGTGACGCGTTCACATCATATGGCGAAGGGTACGTGCGGCTGTCGTACGCATATGCGGACGATGTGCTGGAGCAGGCGCTGGACCGGGTGGAGCGGTTTGTGAAGAAGCTGGGGTAACGCAGAGGTTGGTATGGATGAGTTGTTGCCGAAATCGGATATGTTATTGTAAAATATAATGGGTTCGATGTCGAGGACGTACTGACAATTCGTTAACTACATGCAAAAAGCACCTGGATGCGAGGATCTCCCTCGTATACCAGGTGCTTTCTTGATTTCATGCTGGCATTGCCGATGCCGGTACAACGTCAGTTCCCCGACTTCCACCTCAAATAGCGGCTCACCGTTCGAATCGCAACATCAATTGCGCCCTCATTCGGCTCCAGCTTCGCATGGTGCAGGCCATACGGCGTATCGACGCCGAGCCAGAACATGAAGCCCGGAATCCGCTCAAGGAAATAGCCGAAATCTTCGCCGGTCATTGCAACCGGACATTCCACGAGCTCAACCCCCGTATACTCCTGATCGCCGCGCAGCCATTCCATAAACTCGGCGGTTAATGCAGGATCGTTGTACACCTGCTTGTAGTTCGAGCCGTAGTCGATGTGGGCTTGGCAATCGAATGACTGCTCGATGCCGCGAACGACGGCTTCAATCCGGCCTTTGACCAGCTCCATCGACTGCGCGGACAAGGTGCGGATCGTTCCTTCGAGACGCGCCTTCTCGGCGATGATGTTCTGCTTGGTGCCGCCCTCGATTTTGCCGATCGTGATGACCGCCGAATCGAGCGGATTGACGTTCCGTGCGACAATCGTCTGCAGCTGGCCGACCATCTGCGCCGCTGCGACGATCATGTCGTTCGCGAGATGGGGGAAAGCGGCGTGGCCGCCGCGGCCGGTCAAGTCGATGAACAGCTCGGACGTGTTCGCGAACAAGATCTCCGGCTTCGTCGCAATCGTCCCAACCGGATATTCCGGAGCGATATGCAGCCCGGCAATCTGATCCGGCATCCAATCCTGCAGCTCCTCGGCTCCAAGCATCGGCAGCGCCCCGCCCGGACCTTCCTCCGCCGGCTGAAAAAGGACGATCAGGTCGTCCTTCATCGGCGCAGACGCAAACTCGCTGACGATGCCCATCCCGATCGCCATATGAAGGTCGTGCCCGCACGCATGCATATAGCCGGGGTGAAGGGAAGGGAATGGCAGCGACGTCTGCTCGGGAATCGGCAATCCGTCCATGTCGGCGCGGTAGCCGAACCGCTTCGCCGGGTTTGTCCCTGCGATGCGGACGAGGATGCCGGTCCGCCACGTACGGATCGTGAGCCGTTCCTGCGGCAGCTTCGCCAGCTCGTCCAACAGCAGCTGCTGAGTCTTGAACTCTTCGAAGCCCGGCTCGGGAATTTGATGCAGCTTGCGGCGAAGCTCTACGAAAGGACTTAACGCGGTCATCCGCTACACCTCCCGATGCGCGAGCGGCATGCCGCCGCGCTTCGTCATTTTACAGCTTACGCAGATCGGCGAGAATTTCCGTCTTGGACTTCGTCTTGTCGTCGACCTTCTTGATCACGCGTGCCGGTGCGCCGGCAACGACGGTGAACGGCTCTACGTCCTGCGTAACGATGGCGCCGGCAGCGACAACCGAGCCTTGACCGATGCGCACGCCTTCGAGGATGACGGCATTAGCGCCGACCAGAACGTCGTCTTCAATAACGCAAGGCTGAGCTGAAGGCGGCTCGATAACGCCGGCAACGACGGCGCCTGCGCCGATGTGGCACATTTTACCGACTTGGGCACGTCCGCCGAGTACGGCGTTCATGTCGATCATCGTACCTTCGCCGACGGATGCGCCGATATTGATCAGTGCGCCCATCATAATGACGGCGTTGTCGCCGATATGTACTTTGTCGCGGATAATTGCGCCCGGCTCGATGCGTGCGTTGATATTCTTGAGGTCGAGCAGCGGAATCGCGGAGTTGCGGCGGTCATGCTCCACAACGTAATCTTCGATGTTGGCTTTGTTAGCGTCCAGGATCGCTTGGACTGCCGTCCACTCGCCGAACAGCACGCCGCTCTTGCCGGAGATGAACGATTGGATTTCGCTGCCGAAATCGATCGCTTCGAGGTTGCCCTTCACATATACTTTCACCGGTGTTTTCTTCTTGCTGTCTCTAATGAACTGGATAATTTCCATCGTGTTCATTTCGCTCATGGGTTCCATCTCCTTAAGTAGGGTAGTCAACTCTTCTATATTACCAAAACTTACGCGGTTCGACAAAATGATTTAGCTGTCGTTCCGAGTGAAGGCCTCTGCGGCGGCAGGACATGACCCGTGCATATCGCACCTAGTTTATGAAAATTTCAGCGCATCTTCGTATTGACAGGCTTTGTCGAAAGTGGCATAATCACTGTAATCCCATATGCAACCTTTAAAATCAGTCCCGTGAGGCTGACAAGGTGATCGAACGAAGCAGGATGGCTTCGGCAACCGCATGCGCGAGACGCGGCGGGCCGAGCAAGCCGGCATGCGTCTGCTTAGCTGCACCCGCAGGATGCAGACTAGTGCAGGGCACAGCCGCAGCCCAGCTTCATACGCGAAGCGTACCCGCTCCTTGTCGAATCGGACAAGGAGCTTTTTTGTGCGCACACCAGGCAGTAAAGAGAGGAGCATGCCGATGATGGTCGAGCAGCATCTCATCCTCGACGATATGGCGATCCGCCGGGCGCTGACGAGGATTGCCCACGAGATATTGGAAAAAAATAAAGGTGTCGACAACTGCATGCTGATCGGCATACGAACCAGGGGCATCTACTTGGCACAGCGGGTCGCCGAGCGGATTCAAGACATCGAGGGCGTGCCGATTCCGGTCGGCGAGCTCGATATCACCCTATACCGGGACGACAGGGCGCGTCTGAAGTCGGTCGAATCGGCGGAAAAGGGCGGCTCGCTCAACATCCAGGACAAGAAAATCATTTTGTTCGACGATGTGCTCTACACCGGCCGCACCGTCCGGGCGGCGCTCGATGCGCTCATCGATCTCGGCCGGCCGCAAATGATACAGCTCGCTGTGCTGATCGACCGGGGCCACCGGGAGCTGCCGATTCGCCCGGATTACGTAGGCAAGAACGTTCCGACCTCCAAGCAGGAGAAAATTGAAGTCAAGCTAAACGAAGTGGACGGCCAGGACGGCGTCGTGATTCTACACAACAGGGGGAGTGCTTGATGGGAGCTGTCACCATGAGAACGAAACACCTGCTCGGCCTGAAGGGCATGGACAAACAAGAGATCGCGGGCATTCTGGACCGGGCCGCTTACTGGGAGCAATCCGCTGCGAAAGTATCCGACGTGCTGCGAGGCAAGTTCGTGGCCAACACTTTCTTTGAAAATAGCACCCGCACCCGCTTCTCGTTCGAGATGGCGGAGAAACGGCTCGGCGCCGAAGTGCTGAACTTCTCGTCGGCCGAGTCGAGCGTACAGAAGGGCGAATCGATCTACGACACGATGCGCACGCTCGAGTCGATCGGCATCGATGCCGCCGTCATCCGGCTGAAGCCGACGGGCGTGCTGCAGGAGCTGGCGGGCAAGCTGAACGTCGCGCTCGTGAACGCCGGCGACGGCAACAACGAGCATCCGACGCAAGCGCTGCTCGACCTGTACACGATGCGCAAGCACTTCGGCGACGTGAAGGGGCTGAACGTCTCGATCGTCGGAGACATCCTGCACAGCCGGGTAGCTCGCTCCAACCTGTACGGGCTGACCGAGCTCGGTGCGAACGTCGCGTTCTGCGCGCCGGACTCGATGCAGGCGAAGGAGCTGAACGCGCCGTACGTCACGATCGATGAGGCGCTTCGCGCCGACGTCGTCATGATGCTCCGGGTTCAGCTCGAACGACACGATAAAGGATTGATCCGCTCCGCCGAAGATTACCGGGAGCAATTCGGCTTGACGGTCGAGCGGGCGTCGCGCATGCAGCCTCATGCGATCATCATGCACCCGGCGCCGGTCAACCGCGGAGTCGAGATCGACGACGAGCTGGTGGAATGCGACCGCAGTAAAATTTTCACCCAAATGGCTCACGGCGTACCGATCCGCATGGCGGTAATCGAGCGCGTGCTGAGCTAAATAATCTCACATGGATAAGCGCCTTTAGGCGCATGCCATCATAACGTAAATGGAGGCGCTCATGGGAACTTGGATATTGAACGGACTGACAGTCGGCCGTGAAGGACAGTCGCAACGCCACATTCTGGTGGATAACGGAAGCATTAAGCAGATCGCTGATGCTGCGGCAGGATTGCCGGACACGAGCGGACACGAGACGATTGACGCGGCAGGCAAGCTCGTGGCGCCCGGACTGGTCGACATGCACGTGCATCTGCGCGAGCCGGGCTTCGAGCATAAGGAAACGATCGCGACGGGCACGCGCTCGGCGGCCAAGGGCGGCTTCACGACGATCGCATGCATGCCGAATACGCGCCCGGTCATCGACACGGTCGACACGGTCAAGTACGTGCTCGACAAGGCGAGGACGGAAGGAAACGGCGTTCGCGTGCTGCCCTACGGCTGCATCACGAAGAACGAGCTTGGCCGCGAGCTGACGGACTTTACCGCGCTAAAGGAAGCAGGGGCGATCGGCTTCACGGATGACGGGGTCGGCGTGCAAAGCGCGCAGATGATGAAGGATGCGATGGCGTTCGCGAAGTCGCTCGATCTGCCGATCATCGCGCACTGCGAGGACAATACGCTGGTTGAAGGGGCGCCGGTGACGGAAGGCGCTTTTGCCCGCAAGCACGGCCTGAAGGGCATTCCGAACGAGTCGGAGGCGATTCACGTCGGACGGGATATTTTGCTGGCGGAAGCGACGGGCGTCCATTACCATGTGTGCCATGTATCGACGGAGCAGTCGGTTCGGCTGATCCGGCAGGCGAAGCAGCTCGGCTTCCGGGTTACCGCGGAAGTGTGCCCGCATCACCTGATCCTGTCGGATGAAGACATTCCGGGACTCGATGCGAACTGGAAAATGAATCCGCCGTTGCGTTCTCCGCGCGACGTGCAGGCGGTGATCGAGGGGATTGAGGACGGCACGCTCGACATCGTCGTTACCGACCATGCGCCGCATTCCGCGGAGGAGAAAGCGAAGGGCATGATGCTGGCGCCGTTCGGCATCGTCGGCTTCGAGACGGCTTTCCCGCTGCTGTACACGAAGTTCGTCAAGACGGGACGCTGGACGCTGCGCTTCCTCGTCGAGAAGATGACTTCGGCGCCCGCCGAGGTGTTCGGCCTGCCGTACGGGCGGCTGGAGGAAGGTTTGCCGGCGGACATTACGATCATCGATCTCGAGACGGAGCGGGCCGTAGACCCGGCGAGCTTCCTGTCGAAGAGCAATAATACGCCGTTCGGCGGCTGGAAGCTGCACGGCTGGCCGGTACTGACCATGGTCGGCGGCAGTGTTGTGTGGAGCGAGTAATTACCAATCACGTTCTGACTATAGATGAAGAAGGAGCTGAAGAGCAATGCAGGCAAGGCTGCTGCTGGAAGATGGAACCCTGTTCACAGGGAAAGCGTTCGGAGCCGAAGGCGACTCCGTAGGCGAAGTCGTGTTCAACACAGGAATTACAGGCTATCAGGAGGTGCTCTCTGACCCTTCATATTGCGGGCAGATCGTCACGATGACGTATCCGCTGATCGGCAACTATGGAATTAACCGCGACGACTTCGAGTCGGTGAGACCGTTCATTCACGGTTTCGTCGTTCGTCAGCACGAGCTGGCACCCAGCAACTGGCGCGCCGAGTACACGCTCGACAGCCTCCTGAAGGAGTACGGCATCATCGGGATCAGCGATATCGATACGCGCATGCTGACGCGGCGCATTCGTCACCATGGCGTCATGAAAGGCATTCTGACGACGTCGAACAAACGCGTCGAAGAGCTGCTCGAGCAGATGAACGGTACGTCCTTGATGACGGACCAAGTGCCTCGCGTCTCGACCAAGAGCGTGTTCAGCGCACCGGGAACAAAGGAGCGTGTCGTCGTCATCGACTTCGGCTCGAAGAGCGGCATTATCCGCGACTTGGCGGGGCGCGGCTGCGACGTCGTCGTCGTTCCGCACGATACGACCGCTGAGCAAATTCGCCGCTTGTCTCCGGACGGCGTGCTGCTGTCCAACGGTCCCGGGGATCCGAAGGACGTCGCTCATGCGGTAACGACGATCCGGGAGCTGCTCGGCACCATGCCGATCTTCGGCATCTGCCTCGGCCACCAGCTGTTCGCGCTCGCTTGCGGCGCCGATACGGGCAAGCTGAAGTTCGGCCACCGCGGCGGCAACCATCCTGTAAAGGATCTGTTGTCCGGCCGCTGCTACATCACTTCGCAGAACCACGGCTACACCGTACTGGACGAATCGATCGTCGGCACGGAGCTCGAAGTGACGCATATCAACAATAACGACGGAACGATCGAAGGGCTGCGCCACAAGGTGCATCCGGCGTTCTCCGTACAGTACCATCCGGAAGCGGCTCCGGGACCGTTCGACTCGTCCTACCTGTTCGACGAATTCCTGGAGATGATCCGTAACCACAAGCTGGCGAACCCGCAGCTGCCGCGCCAAGCCCAAATGCAAGCCGCATGGCGCGAAAGCGCAGGCCAGTCGGCGAATCGGAAAGGAGAGCTTACGTATGCCCAGAAGTAAAGACTTGAAAAAAATTCTCGTGATCGGCTCCGGTCCGATCGTTATCGGCCAGGCGGCCGAGTTCGATTACGCCGGTACGCAGGCTTGCCAAGCGCTGAAGGAAGAAGGCTTCGAGGTCGTTCTGATCAACTCCAACCCGGCGACGATCATGACCGATACGAACATGGCCGACAAAGTATACATCGAGCCGATTACGCTCGACTTCGTTACGCAAATTATCCGCACGGAGCGTCCGGACGGTCTGCTGCCGACTCTGGGCGGCCAGACGGGTCTCAATATGGCGGTCGAGCTGGCGCGCGCGGGCGTTCTCGAGCGCGAAGGCGTCAAGCTGCTCGGCACGCAGCTGACGGCGATCGAGAAAGCCGAAGACCGCGATCTGTTCCGCGATCTGATGCGCGAGCTGGAGCAGCCGGTACCGGAGAGCGTCATCGTGACGACGGTAGCGCAGGCGCTTGATTTTGCCCATGAGATCGGCTATCCGATCATCGTGCGTCCGGCGTACACGCTGGGCGGCACGGGCGGCGGCATCTGTAACACGGACGAAGAGCTCGTGGAAATCGTTTCGTCGGGTATCCGCTACAGCCCGATCGGGCAATGCCTCGTCGAGAAGAGTATCGCGGGTATGAAGGAAGTCGAGTACGAGGTGATGCGCGACGCGAACGACAACTGCATCGTCGTCTGTAACATGGAAAACTTCGACCCGGTCGGCGTACATACGGGCGATTCGATCGTCGTAGCGCCGAGCCAGACGCTGTCGGACCGCGAGTACCAAATGCTGCGCTCCGCATCGCTCAAAATCATCCGCGCCCTGAACATCGAGGGCGGCTGTAACGTGCAATATGCGCTCGACCCGCATTCGTATCAATACTATGTCATCGAAGTAAACCCGCGCGTGTCGCGTTCTTCGGCGCTCGCGTCGAAGGCGACCGGCTACCCGATCGCCAAGATGGCGGCCAAGATCGCGATCGGCTATACGCTCGACGAGCTGAAGAACCCGGTAACCGGGCAAACGTACGCTTGCTTCGAGCCGACGCTGGATTACATCGTATCGAAGATCCCGCGCTGGCCGTTCGACAAGTTCACCAGCGCAAACCGCAAGCTCGGCACGCAAATGAAAGCGACCGGCGAAGTGATGGCCATCGGCCGTACGTTCGAGGAGTCGATTCATAAAGCTGTCCGCTCGCTGGAAATCGGCGTGCACCGCCTGTGCCTGAAGGACGCGGAGACGCTTGATAAGGAAACGCTGGAGCAGCGCCTGCAGAAGCCGGACGACGAGCGTATTTTCCTGATCGCCGAAGCGTACCGCCGCGGCTACACGCTGGAGCAGCTGCAAGAGCTGACGAAGATCGACTGGTGGTTCCTGCATAAGCTGGAAGGCCTCGTAGCGTTCGAGAAAGTGATCGCGAACGAACCGCTGACGCCGGAGCTGCTGCTCGAGATCAAGCGCAAAGGGTTTACCGACCGTGCGGTTGCCGAGCTGCGCAAAGCTGCCGGTGCTTCGGAATATACGGCGGAAGCGGATGTGCGGGCGCTGCGCTTGCAGAACGGCCTGAAGCCGGTGTACAAAATGGTTGACACGTGCGCGGCGGAATTCGAAGCGACGACGCCTTATTACTACTCGACTTATGAGACGGAAGACGAAGTGCAGGAGTCGAGCAAAGAGAAGGTCGTTGTACTTGGCTCCGGTCCGATCCGTATCGGTCAGGGGATCGAGTTCGACTACTCGACGGTTCATGCGGTTTGGGCGATCCAGGCTGCTGGCTACGAGGCCGTCATTATCAATAACAATCCGGAGACGGTGTCCACGGACTTCAATACGTCCGACCGTCTATACTTCGAGCCGCTGTTCTTCGAGGACGTCATGAACGTCATCGAGCGCGAGAAGCCGATCGGCGTAATCGTCCAGTTCGGCGGGCAAACGGCGATTAACCTCGCTGCTCCGCTGGCCCGCGCCGGCGTGCGCATTCTCGGCTCGGATCTCGAGAGCATCGACACCGCCGAGGACCGCAAGAAGTTCGAGGCGCTGCTGCGCAGTTTGAACATCGCCCAGCCTCCGGGCGGCACGGTTACGTCGGTCGGGGAAGCGGTCGGCACGGCTGCACAGTTCGGCTATCCGGTGCTCGTTCGTCCTTCGTACGTCCTTGGCGGACGCGCAATGGAAATCGTCTACTCCGACGAAGAGCTGCTCAGCTACATGGAATACGCGGTGACGATTAATCCGGAGCATCCGGTTCTTATCGACCGCTACATGCTCGGCAAGGAAGTCGAAGTCGACGCGATCTGCGATAAGGAAACCGTTCTGATTCCGGGCATCATGGAGCACGTCGAGCGTGCGGGCGTTCACTCCGGCGACTCGATCGCCGTTTACCCGCCGCAGTCGCTGTCCGCCGAGCTGAAAGAGAAGATCGTCGACATCACGATCAAGATCGCCCGCGAGCTGCGCGTCGTCGGTCTGGTGAACATTCAGTTCGTAATTTTCCAGGATGAAGTGTACGTCATCGAAGTGAACCCGCGCTCCTCGCGTACGGTGCCGTTCCTGAGCAAGGTGACGAACATCCCGATGGCGAATGTGGCGACACGCGCCATCATGGGCGAGAAGCTGGCCGATATGGGATACGAAACCGGACTGTGGCGCGAAGACGACCACGTATCGGTCAAGGTGCCGGTGTTCTCCTTCGCCAAGCTGCGCCGCGTTGACACGACGCTCGGTCCGGAAATGAAGTCGACGGGCGAAGTGATGGGCCGCGACGTGACGTATGCGAAGGCTCTGTACAAAGGGCTGATCGGAGCAGGCATGAAAATTCCGCCAACCGGCAACATCATCGTTACGGTTGCGGATAAAGATAAGCAGGAAGCGATTGAGCTGATGACAGGCTTCGCCCGCCTCGGTTACAAGATCGTCGCTACCGGCGGCACGGCGAAGGCGATGGAAGAAGCCGGCCTGCGCGTGAATCATGTAAACAAACTGCATGAAGGCTCGCCGAACATTCTCGATATGATCCGTACGGGAGAAGCGCAAATCGTCGTCAACACGCTGACAAAAGGCAAAGAGCCGGAGCGCGACGGCTTCCGCATCCGCCGCGAGGCGGTCGAGAACGGCGTCGTCTGCTTGACCTCGCTCGATACGGTGCGGGCGCTGCTGTACATGCTCGATTCCGTCAACTTCTCGTCGCGGGCTATGCCTGCGCACGTGTAAATCAGTAGAGGGGGCGACGGAAGCGATGGCGGAAAAAAATGAAATTGCAAGCCGCATCATGGTGGCGCTCGATTACCCCGATGCGGCGGCAGCCGAAACGCTCGTCGCTTCGCTCCAAGGCATACCGTGTTACATGAAAGTGGGCATGCAGCTGTTCTATGCTGCAGGCCCACGTTTTGTGACCGGGCTGAAGGAGCGGGGCTACCGCGTATTTCTCGACGTGAAGATGCACGACATTCCGAACACCGTCAAGGGCGGTTCGGAGAGCGTTGCGCGGCTCGGTGTCGATATGTTCAACGTGCATGCCGCAGGCGGACGAGCCATGATGGAAGCGGCGCTGGAAGGCGTGGACAAAGCGGTTTCGGGCGGCGTTGGTATGAGGCCGTTGGTGATCGCTGTCACCCAGCTGACCTCGACGAGCCAAGCGATGCTCAATGAAGAAATCGGTATTGCCGGCAGCGTGGAGGACGCCGTGCTTCGCTATGCGCGGCTTGCGCAGACTGCAGGACTCGACGGCGTCGTCGTTTCGGCGCTCGAAGTACCGGCTCTGCGCCGCGAGCTTGGCGACAGCTTTGTCACCGTAACGCCGGGAATCCGGCCGGCCGGGGCCGACATCGGCGACCAGTCACGCGTGCTGACGCCGGCGGAAGCGCTGCGCATGGGCTCCAGCTACATTGTCATCGGCCGTCCGATTACGGCGGCTGGCGACCCGCGTGCTGCGCTGGAATCTATTATCGAGTCGATCCAATAGTAGAGGAGACATCATACAATGACGACAACCGATTTGCAGCAATTATCGCGGGACATCGCCGCTTCGCTGCTCAGCATCGATGCGGTAGCGCTGCGTCCGCAGCAGCCGTTCACCTGGACGTCGGGATTGAAATCCCCGATCTACTGCGACAACCGCCTGACGATGTCATACCCGGCTGTGCGCGAGCAGATCGCCGACGGCTTCGTACAGCTGATCCGGACACATCATCCGGACGCCGAAGTGATCGCCGGAACCGCGACCGCGGGCATTCCGCATGCCGCATGGGTCGCACAAAAGCTCGGTCTGCCGATGATCTACGTACGCGATAAGGCGAAAGGCCACGGCAAAGAAAATTTGATCGAGGGCGTCGTGCGTCCAGGGCAAAAGGTCGTTGTGATCGAGGACTTGATTTCGACAGGCGGCTCCTCGCTGAAGGCGGCGCTAGCAGTGAACGAAGCCGGAGCGCAGGCGCTCGGCGTGCTGGCGATCTTCTCGTACAAGCTCGATCGCGGCACGAACGCTTTCGCCGAAGCCGGCATGCCGCTGCATACGCTGTCCGACTATCCGACCCTGCTGGAAGTAGCCGCCGAACGCGGCGCGATTCGCAGCGAGGATCTGGACAAGCTGCATGCTTGGCGCGAGGATCCGGCTTCGTACGGAGTATAATCGACGAATAACCGTGTCAAGGCTTTCGATTCTTCTTATAGGATCGGGAGCCTTTTTTTGCTATTGTCGGTTGGTGAGTTATCACCTATAGTGGACATATATCCAATTTGTTACTAGGGAGATCAACAGGTTATGGCCTCATTGTCACGGCTGGAATCGGAATATAGGAAACAGAAGCGTCGCCGGAAGATGAGGCGTCCATGGCTGATCGCCTGTGCCGTTCTGTTTGCGGCGGCAGGAACGGCGGCGATCATCGAGCGAGATCAGCTTGGCTGGAATCATCGGGAAGCGTCCGGTGTTCGAGCAGCTGCCGAGAATTCAAATACTACAGAACCGGTGTCGACCCCTTCTCCAGCCGTAACCCCTGTGTCGAAACGCCCGTTAACGGCGGGTAAGCTTACGCTATGGACGCCGCAGAAGGTGGATGCGGATACGATCCCGGTGATGTTCAGCTTCGAATCGGCTTCCGCACAATCGCTGCGTGTCACGCTGCAGGTGAAAAAGCAGGGGGAGACGGACTTCCGGACGGCGACGTTAAAGAGCGGCGGAGAACTGGCTGTACAGGCCGGAAAGCGGATGTACTCGGTGGCGTGGGACAAAGCGAAGGATGGCGTGGAAGCGGGCAGCACTTTTGAGATCCGTTTGTCAGTTTCATCGGACGGAGCGGAGCCGCTTGTTCAAGCGATCCGCAATGTGAAGCTGCAAAGCCGGGAGCAGGTGCGCAATCAGGTGGACCGCTATGTCGTGAACTATGGCACATGGTCAAATGAGCAGCTGGAAGAAGCGCGGACGCACGCCCAGCTTGCGATTGTAACGGCTAAGAACATGACAACGGAGCAAATCCAGACGCTGCGCGCCGGCAAAGATCCCGCGGATGCCGCAGACGATGTCATCGTGCTTGGCTACATTTCGGTCGGTGAAGACCAGCGTACGGACGGATTCAAGGATAACATAGAAGCTATGAAAAATGACCCGCGCTTTACGCTCGACGGCAGCGGTCCTTCGGTCGATCCGCGGCCGGGAGCGCCGTATCCTAACGGCGGAGAGCTAGCCGGGAGCTATAGCGCGGCGGGCAAGCCGACGAACAAAGGCTTTGCGCCATTTTACCTGAATGATAATTTCGTTACGGATCGGGTCGGTGCCGAGGGCGTGCCGGAATTCAACCCGGGCTTCGGCAGCGCGTTCGTCAATCCCGGGCATCCGGAGTGGCTGAAGGCGCTCGAGGACATGACTTTTGCAAGCGATAAAGTGAGCGGACTTAAGGAACTGCTGACGCCGAATTTCGGAGCAGGGTTTGCTTGTGACGGGCTGTTCCTGGATACGCTCGACACCGCCGCGCCGAATTCGTACACGGACGCTTCGAGCTACAACGTTACGGAATACGAGTGGACGGCGAAGGGCACGAAGGAACTGCTGCAGAACATTCGCCAGCGGTACCCGGACAAGCTGCTGCTCGGCAACCGCGGACTGTTTTACTACAATGCGGATTTGCCGGCCTTTGCCTATACGCTGAGGGGAGCGGTCGACTTTGTCCTGTTCGAGAGCTTCCGCTTGGACAGCCGCACGGACGAGTGGTTTAATGAATCGTTCTTCAACGACAACAAGTACAACTACGCGCAGAAGCTGCTCGCCGAGGCGGATCGCAGCGACGGGTTCCGGGTGCTTAGCCTCGGCTACGCGGAAGGCCCGGACGGCGGCGCGGCGAAGCAAGCTTTAACGGACGCATCGGGAGCAGCTGCGCCAGCCACCTTGCTGGAGGACGTGAAGGAGACGGAGCAGCTCGGCATGGTGCATTATTTGACAGATGCTGGGCTGACGATTGTGAACCATTTTGCCGCGGGCCATCGCCTTGAACCTGCGGCCCCGACGTGGGGCAGCACGAAGACGCCAAGTTTGTACGGAAAGCCGTATGACGGTCCTCGCGAAGGCATTCAGCAGGTTGCAGTACGAGGTAAGGATGTGTTCGTGCAGTGGGACGTCGCGCATTCGTCGGCAAGGCCGATCTCGTATGTGCTGTATGCGAAGGAAGGCACTGATTTTGATAAAGCCAAGCCGATTGAAGAGCAGGGCGCAAAGGTCATCGAGCTGAGCAAGGATATCCCGGCGGCCTATGCCGGAGCTGGGGACCGGACGAAGCGCTACCCGTATGAGTCGAAGGTACAGGGGCTGGAGCCGGGGAAGAGTTATTATCTGGTCATCCGGGCGCGGAATGCTGTTGGGCAGTATGAGGGGAATTGGAAGTCGCTATATGTGACAGTGCCGAAGTGATAGGGAGCCTGGCTGCGCCTTTAGGGGCGTGGCGGGCTTTTTTTGTTTAGCGTTTTAGAGTACTGGATGGATAGTGTGCTTTACACACAATCTAGAAAAATATCATTCTCCCATGTGATTGAATTACAACTATAGGTCTGTGGCTTTAGTGAATGAACAAAATTGTCGTATAAATAGAACTTTTGTTACGTATTTATTGTCGATTTCATATAGGGAGCAATTCCCTAGAACCGAGAATCGAATTCCTATAATATATAAAAATGGGTAAATGTGTAATATAAAAGATCTTAGATCACTAGCGTTGCAAGAAACCTCACAGAACAGACGAAACCTTAATTATTGAAAAATTTTA